>CAMNKG010000032.1 GCA_946542135.1 uncultured Bacteroidales bacterium | reverse complement strand
AAAAATTCTTACTATCTTTGCACAACAGTGTTGCACTTCGAGGTTGAATCTATAGATGTTTTTTTTATATCGCGGAAACAATACTTCGATAAAAATAGCGTTATATAATGTTTTTATTAATAATTAAAAATATAATCAATTATGTCTCAAATTATAGGAATCAGGGGCCGCCAGATTCTCGACTCGCGCGGCAATCCCACTGTCGAAGTCGAGGTGTTTACAGAACAAGGTGCTATGGGACGTGCTGCAGTTCCTTCGGGAGCTTCAACAGGTGTCCACGAAGCTTGTGAATTGCGCGATGGCGATAAGTCCCAATACATGGGCAAAGGCGTTCTCCAGGCTGTGCAGAACGTCAATAACGTTTTGAACGAAGAACTGCGCGGCATGTATGTCAGCGAGCAGAAGAGCATCGACATGAAGATGATAGAACTTGATGGCACTGAGAATAAATCTCGCCTCGGAGCCAACGCCATTTTGGGCGTGAGTCTGGCCTGTGCCAAAGCTGCTGCCATGGAAAGCAACCAGGAGCTGTTCCGCTATATCGGCGGTGTCAACGCCTACACCCTTCCTGTTCCGATGATGAACATCCTCAATGGCGGTTCTCATGCCGATAATAGTATTGATTTTCAGGAATTCATGATTATGCCCGTGGGCGCGCCTACTTTCAGCGAGGCTTTGCGCATGGGTGCTGAGGTATTCCATAATCTTCGTTCTGTGCTCAAGAGCAAAGGCATGTCGACCAACGTTGGCGACGAGGGCGGCTTCGCTCCCAATCTGAGTTCCAACGAAGAGGCCATCATGTGCATCCTTCAGGCCATCGAGAAGGCCGGCTATCGCCCTGGTGAAGATGTCTACATTGCTCTCGACGCGGCAGCTTCGGAATTCTACCTGCCGGAAGAGAATGTTTACCATCTGAAATGGAGTAGCGGCGACAAACTGACGCCTTCCCAAATGAGCGATTTCTGGACCGATTGGGTGAAGAAATACCCTGTAATCAGTATCGAAGACGGCATGGCTGAGGATGATTGGGACGGCTGGCGCCTCCACACTGATGCCATCGGCGACCGTTGCCAGCTCGTGGGCGACGACCTTTTCGTCACCAACGTGGAACGCCTGCGGATGGGCTTGGACCGCAAAGTGGCCAACTCTATCCTGATTAAACTGAATCAGATTGGAACGCTTACCGAGACCATCGATGCTGTCAATCTGGCTATGCGCAACAATTACACCGCCATCATCAGCCATCGCTCGGGCGAGACCGAAGACACTACCATCGCCGACTTGGTCGTGGCTATGAATGCCGGTCTTATCAAGACGGGTTCGGCAAGCCGTACGGACCGTATCTGCAAATACAACCAGCTGATGCGCATCGAGGAAAGCCTTGGCGATCAGGCCTACTATCTCGGCAAGGATTTCAAATTCATAAAAGCATAATTCCTACCGGAAACGAAGACGAAAACGAAAATGGGTCTTGAACAGTCTTCGTTTTCGTTTTCGTCTTCGTACAAAGTTATTGTCATCAATATGTCAGAACTACAATATCAGGAAGGACGCACCGAACTCGACGCCCTTGGTGAATTCGCCCTCATCAAACGTCTCACCGACGGCTTTGAACGTCACCATGCCAGCACCATCAAAGGTGTTGGCGACGACTGTGCCGTAATCGGTGACGGGGATGTGAAGACTTTGGTGACCACCAATACCATGGCCGAAGGTATCGACTTCGACATGATGTATACTCCGTTGAAACATCTGGGCTACAAGGCTGTGGCAGTGCCCCTGAGCAATATCGCTGCCATGAATGGCACTCCTCGCCAAATCACGGTATCGGTGGTCGTATCCAACCGCTATTCGGTTGAGGCTCTCGAGGAACTGTATGCGGGCATACGCCTCTGTTGCGATCGCTATGATGTTGACCTCGTTGGTGGCGACACCGGCAGCAGCCGATCGGGAATGGTGATTACAGTCACCGCTCTTGGCACGGCTCCAAAAGATAAAATTGTGTTTAGAAGCGGCGCCGAACTGCACGATCTGGTGTGCGTTAGCGGCGACTTGGGAAGTGCCTACTCTGGCTTGCTGATATTGGAACGCGAAAAGGTCACCTACCAAGCCAATCCTGATTTTCAGCCGGACTTGGAATCGTATGACTACGTTCTGGAACGCTTCCTCAAACCCGAACCGCGACTCGACATCGTGAAGATGCTCGCTGATCGCGGTGTCGTTCCGACTTCTATGATCGACGTCAGCGATGGCTTGGCTTCCGAGGTGCTCCACTTGTGCCACGCTTCCAATTGTGGCTGCGAGGTCTACGAGGAACGGCTTCCTATCGACTATCAGACAACGCGCGTGTGTAGTGAAATGAGCCAGAATATGCTGCCTGTCTCCAACGCCCTGAATGGTGGCGGCGACTATGAACTGCTCTTCACTGTGAACCAAAAGGATTACGACAAAATCAAAGAGATGGAGGGCGTCCATATCATTGGCCATATTACCGAAGCGGGTATGCCCGCTGTCATGGTGACGCCTCAAAACAGCACTATCACCCTTGTGGCGCAAGGGTTCAGACAATGATTTTTAGTGAAAAGGATCGGAGCTATGAATAATGCAATGGATGACTCTTTCAAACATCAAGGCTGGCGCTGCCAGATGGTACAAAATCTTAGAAACAGAGGCATTGCCGACGAAAGAGTGTTGCACGCTATGCAAGAGGTGCCACGACATCTTTTCTTGGAGACGATGCTGGACTATATGGCCTATGAGGACCGTGCGCTGCCCATCAAGTGCGGACAGACCATTTCTCAGCCCTCGACCGTGGCGTTCCAGAGTGCGCTACTTGATGCTCAACCCGAAATGAAGGTGTTGGAAGTGGGCACCGGCAGCGGCTATCAGACTGCCGTGCTTTGTGCGATGGGGTTGCGCGTCTTCACTATTGAACGTCAAAAGGAACTCTATGATGTCACCAAAAACCGACTGAAACAGATGAAATACAGAGCCAAGACTTTTCTTGGCGACGGCTACAAGGGTTTGCCGGAATATGGCCCCTTTGACCGTATCATCATCACCTGCGGTGCTCCAGAGGTGCCCGAAGAACTTGTCAGGCAACTGAAAACAAGCGGAGTGATGGTGATTCCTGTCGGCGGTGAGCATCAGGAAATGATCAGGATTGTGAAAATGGGTGATGGACCAGACGATATCCTTGAGCAACGCTATGGCGACTGTAAGTTTGTTCCTATGCTCGGCAAATTGGACTATGGCGGCCGCTGATGCCGCCACGATGATCAGAATTCACGGAAGAGTATGTGCTGTTTGGCCAGATGCTTGGATGTGAAAACCAATCCTGTGTCGAAAAGGTCGATCGAGAGGGTTACTTCGGGTTCTTTGAAAAGTTGCTCCCATTGCTGCTCGCTGTACCGCGAAGCGTGCGGACGGCGCACCAGGCCTATCAGGCTGCCGTCGGGACATTGCAGCAGGGCATCGGTGCCGCGCAGCGTCGCCGTCGATGTGCATTCGGTTGCTCGGTAGTGGTCGGCCAGCTTGTAGCGCAGTTGCGCAAAGCGGTCAGTGCGTGGAATGTCCACCTGTGCCATCACTCTGCGGCTCAGTTTGGGCGACAGCACTTTCTCGTAGAGGTCGTACATAAACGGCGACTGTATATTGTACTGGTTCTTAGCGAGTAGTATGTATTGCAGACGATTCATGGGAAGCACTTATCACAATGCAAAAATATGAAAAATGTCACAAATAATGAATAAACATCGTTTCATCCTGGGCTTTTTGCTTCTGCTTGCGGCCACGTTTTTTGCTGCCTGCGGCGGCGACGACAGCTATACGCCCAAGCCCAAAGGCTATATGCGTATCGATATGCCGGAGCATAAATACTGGCTTGTCGACACGCTGCATCATCCTGATACACCGTACTGGATGGGCGACAGCATTCAGGTTCTCAGCCATGAGCCGCCCTATCAAACGTTTCCTATCATCTTTGAGGCCAACCAGTGTGCTGAAGTAGGGGAGAAGGACGCCCCTAAGGGCGTGACATGGATTGACATCACTTATCCGCAGTGGAACGGCATCATCTTCCTTACATACAAACCCCTCCGCCGCTCGTCCGACTTGGCAGCCGAGGTCGACACGTCGTATCAGCTTTTGTCCAAGCATTTTGATTTCTCGTCGGGCGTCGATGAACGCCAGTTCGTTAACGAGGACGATCATGTCTATGCTACTACCTACCGCCTTAGCGGTCAGAACGTGGCGTCGACATTCCAGTTCTGGGCCACCGACAGCGTTCGCCATTTCCTGCGCGGTTCGCTCTACATCGACTGTGTGCCCAACAACGACTCGCTGGCTCCGGTGCTTGAGTATCTGCAGCAAGATCTGATTCACCTGGTCGAAACATTGAAATGGAGGTGATGCCTATGAAACGTTTGTTGCTCATAGTGATGCTGTTCTTTGCGGCCACGCTGTCGGCCCAGCAGGTGCCGCCAAATTGGTTGGGCTGGTGGTGGCTTGGTTTTATCGAAGAAGCCAGCCTGCCGGTCAACCTCAAGTTTGGTGTCTCCGACGGCGAATTGAAGCCTTTCCTCTACAGCCCGTTGCAGAGCAAGGAGCCTATGGTGGCCACCAAGTGGAGCTTGGTCGACGACACGCTCCACATCACTCACAAACCGTCTGGTGTGCGTCTTGTGCTGGTTTGGAATGATGCTGACAGCAGTTTCGAAGGCTCTTTCCGTCAGGGAATGCTACGCACGCAACTGCACATGAAGAGGACCGATACGTTATTCAGCATCGTGCGTCCTCAGACTCCCCAGCCACCGTTCCCCTACAAGGAGACCGAGGTGGTCATAGAACGTAAAAAGGCCGGCGTAAAACTTGCAGGAACACTGACTGTTCCCAACGGTAAGGGACCATTTCCGGCAGTGGTACTGGTCAGCGGCAGCGGCCAGCAGAATCGCGACGAAGAACTGTCGGGTCACAAACCTTTTCTGGTTCTTGCCGATTGGCTTGCTCGCCAGGGCATCGCCGTGTTGCGTTACGATGATCGTGGTGTCGGTGGGTCTAAGGGTGAGATCGCTAAAGCAACCACCTTCGATTTTGCCGACGACGCCGAATCTGCGCTGGAGTGGCTCCGTCGTCAAAAAATGATTGACCGCCATCATGTTGGTATTCTCGGACACAGTGAGGGTGCCATGATTGCCTCAATTGTGGCCTCACGAAACCGCAAGGTGGATTTTGTTGTCTTCTTGGCTGGTCCTGGCGTTAAAGGAAGCGAGATATTAGTGCAGCAGAATGCGCGTATCATGGAGCTTGGTGGCATAGAACCTTACCTCAACGAGCGTCATGATGGCATGCTGCGCGAGTTTTATGGTTTGACCGATACGCTCAATCCTGCATCCTACGAGGCTTGTCTGCTGGAATTGTGTGAGAAGTGGTCGGAAGGGTTGAACAACGAGGAACGCAAGAGGGCCTCCCTTCGAAAGGCAGACGCCATGATGTTGGCTCAGCAATTGCAGATTCCATGGCTCCAGCAGTTTATCCGATTTGATCCATCCTTCTTTCTGAGAAAGATGCGCTGTCGCCTTCTCGCCATCAACGGTGATCTCGATTGCCAGGTCATAGCATCAAACCTTGATGCTGTCAAACAGGCTACAGGTGGACGCGCCGATACCAGAATGGTTGCAGGTCTTAACCATTTGATGCAACATTGTGCGAGTGGTGCTCCTAATGAGTACATGTTCATCGAGGAGACTATGGCTCCTGAGGTGATGTCTATGGTATCGGAATGGATTCTTCTACAGTCAGCACGCTAATCTCTCTTGCTACAGGTATTTTTTGTTTTGCTTTGATTGATAGTGTTTTGATATGGTGTATAAAACATGGAATCAATTTGTTATAGGCATAGTGTAACGCATGGCGTTTTTTTTTTGAATGATATTCGGAAAAAAACGTATTTTTGCAATTTGAAAATAAATCTGGCCATGAGTCAAAGCAGTTGCTTTCTTTGATTGGTCTACAAATAGAATATTATTGTATAATTCATTAAAAACAACTGATTTATGAAAAAATTTGTTTTTTGTTTCGTTGCTGTGGCATCCTTGATTTTCGCTTCCTGCGACAAGTCCAATCCCGCTGATGATTTTGTGGGTGACTACAATGTTTCAGCTCATGCCACTTTCCACAACATCCCCTTGGTGGGTGATTATTCTCAGGATATCAACGATTTGGAGTGCTCTATCGTCAAAAAAGGTGACGATGGCGATGTGACTTTGACTATGTCGGGCACCTCAGCTGAAGGCTATGTGGACGACAAGGGTCTCCATGTCGATCCTATTCAGATACAGCAGGAACTGATGGGTACTCCGGTTACCGTTAACGTCACCTTCCCTGTGATTAAGGCTCCGAAGAACGGAACGATTACTTGGGTCTCTACGCTCAGCGCCTCTGCTATGGGTGTCGCTCTTACCGGCGAAGCCGAAATGACTGCGGTGAAGAAATAAAGAAAAACATAATTCTGCATGTATATTATTACAGGTGCCACGGGGTTCATCGGTTCCAATCTTCTGGCCGAAATGGAACTCCGTGGCTATAATGATTTGGTAGCTGTCGACTCTTTTGGCAGCGAGGACAAATGGAAAAATGTGGCCAAACGCGGCGCCGTCACGTTCGTTTTGCCTGACCAGTTGAATGCCTTCTTGGGCAAACACAAGGATTCCGTCAAGGGTGTACTCCATCTTGGCGCCATATCGTCAACCACCGAACGCGATGTGGATAAAATACTCGTCAATAATTTCCAACTTACAACAGGCCTTTACCGATTCTGCCGCGACAATGGCATACCTCTTATCTACGCCTCTTCCGCTGCTACATATGGCGATGGTTCCAACGGTTTTGTCGACCGCGACGATTTGAAGTATCTGTCCGCCCTCCGTCCGCTCAATCCCTATGGCTGGAGCAAGAATGCTGTCGACAAATATATCGCTGCCGACCGCTTGCATAATGGTAACAGCAATCAGGTTGTTGGCTTGAAGTTTTTTAATGTCTATGGTCCTAACGAATACCATAAAGGCGACATGATGAGCGTGGTGCGCAAGTTCTATGACCAGTTCCGTTCGGTGGGCTTCGTACGTCTGTTCAAATCACATAGGCCGGATTTCGCCGATGGTGAACAGCTACGCGACTTTGTATGGGTGGGCGACTGTGTAGACGTGATGCTTTGGATGCTGGAACATAACGACGTCAGCGGCCTTTTCAATGTGGGCACTGGCAAGGCTACGTCCTACAACACTGTTGTTCGCAGCGTGGCGCAAAGTATGGGCGTCGATGCCAAAATCGATTATTTTGACATGCCTGACGGTGTCCGCAACCAGTATCAGTATTTCACCGAGGCCGACCTCTCCAAGCTACGCAGCGTAGGCTATCACAACCCTATGACAAATGTGCCCGACGGTGTGAAAACCTATGTGGGCTCCTATCTGTCCAAGACTGATATATATAGATGATTATTTGATATTTGTCTGATGCTGATGTTTGGATATTGGGGAAGTCAATACTAATGTCCGACAACCAGTCTTTTGGTGACATTTCCTGCCGGGGTGTGTATGATTACAATATATATCCCGGCAGGCCATCCGGACACATCTATCGTTGTTCCTAAACCTTTGGTCTCTTTACTGACCATTCTGATACCCTGTAGGTTGTATACATCTACCTGAGTGATGCCATACGAGGATATCACTTGTACTTGGTCTATGGCTGGGTTTGGCAAAATGTGGGTCAGCCGTTCTGTCAGCGGCATTTCTATCAAGATAGAACTTGTGTCACAGGTGCAGAAATCCAGTGGTTCACTCCATTCGCTGTAGTGAAGCGAGTCGTGCATGCAAATTGCTCGAATGTACACACTATAGTGCTGCCCACTGTCCAACCCTTGTATTGCGATGGCGGGGATATAGGCTGTAATCAGGTTCCCACTGTCGGGCGGTGTACCCTGTGGCCCGTAGCTCAACTCCCATCCCGTATGTTCATTATGCTGGTTCCATAAGAGTACAACCCTATTGTTGTCCAAAGTGCCTATATGGAAATTTTGAACAGCTGGACACTCATATTGCGGTGGGCCATCATAGAAAGATGAGTCTATTTCGATGATAGGAAAGTCGAGCATGAAATAATTCGATTCAATCCAATGCCATTCTGCGTCAGCAGTGTCGCATGTGTACATGTCCGTACTATAAAATTTCCGGTACTTGTATCGGTTTAATGGAGTGATTGTGCATGATATATCGGGGCATCCTGTATACCCGTGAACATACAGGCTTTTCGGTTCCCACCCAAGATATCTGTCGAGAAAAGCATACAAACTGAATGAGGGATCTTCAAAGCCTTCTTGTTCGTCAAGGCAAACATACGCGTAGTGATTGTTGTTGGTTGTGTGTCCTACATAGAATGAGTCGCGTACGGTTATCGGTTTTTCTAAATAAAATTCCCTTATTTCTATTGTTCTGTTCTGATCAGTCATTGGAGTATCGCAACAGTCGTAAAAATAACTATACATGAATCTTAAATCTATCTGCATATATCGTGGCTGTTGCTCGTAGTTATATTCTATCTGGGCAACGCGGGGAAATGAATTCCGACCTGTGTCGGCATCAAATATTTCAAGATATTCAGTTCTGACGGGCATACTGCTTGGTAGTTCAACTGGATAATCATAATAGTCAGAAGGCCTCCCAAAATATGCAGCTGTTGCAATTCCTACAATCTTTAAAGGCTGTTCTGTGTAGCAATATCTGACTATAACTTCTTTTGTTGCTGTTGATGATGTATATTTGGGCCATCCAGTGTTTGTGGTAGCCGTATCATACATGAAGTTAACCAAAAATAAGCGTGTTGTTTCGTCACTCAGATAATTTTCACTCCACCATTGATAATGGTAGATGGAGTCTCGTCCTCTGATCGTGTCTCCTATTCTGAAATACGGTTGATTCTGTGCCGTCAGATTATTGCTGGAGGATAGTAGTGTGTATACTATCGCTAAATATATTGGAACTCTTTTCATGGCAAATAAGGTTTTTTATGTTTAGGGACAAGTTTGGTTGTTCCGCTTCATTGTTACATTGCATTCATGGCTCTTGCATTCGAAAGTATGTTTACAAGTAGTATATGGCGAATAGTCCTTCTTGGCTGATAACAGAATTTTATATGTGATATATCTGGTGATACGTACTTGAAGTTATTCTTTTTGCGATTATTGGTGGAAAAATCCATTTTAAAGGTATATACGTATTTACATCCATGGCAGCCTATCCTCTGGCGTCTTCCAATGCGGCTTGCATGGCTCGTATCTCATCTCTGTACTTGGCAGCAGTCATAAAATCCATTTCCTTGGCGGCGATTTGCATCTTTCGTTGCGCTTCTCGGATGTCTTTGCGCAACTGTGCCTTTGTGCGGCTGTCTATAGTGGGATGCTCGGTAGCCTCGTCCGAGATGGTCGGTCGTCGTATGGGTTGTTCCCATTCGTCTTCTGCTTCACGGGCTTTCATCTCTTCTCCATTGTCTGTTTTTTGTGGGTAGGGACGTTTGCCTTTCTGAGCGGACGTGTTCATGGCATAGGGTGATGCACTCAACTGTGCCCCCGTCAGACTGTCGCTGAGACCATAGGATCCTGCCTCGCTTTCTTCTGCAGCCAGCTCTATCACCGACGTCTGACCCAGTATGTTCTCCGTACTTTTCACTATCTGTTTCGGAACGATGCCATGCTCCATGTTGTAGCGTATCTGCTTCTCGCGGTGACGGTTGGTCTCATCGATGGCTCGCTGCATGGAACCTGTTATCTTGTCGGCATAGAGTATGGCTCGGCTGTGAACGTTGCGGGCAGCACGCCCTATCGTCTGGATCAACGCCCGGTCGCTGCGCAAAAAACCTTCTTTGTCGGCATCCAAGATGGCTACCAGCGACACCTCGGGCAGGTCCAGACCTTCTCGAAGCAGGTTGACGCCTACAAGGACATCGTACACGCCCATTCGCAGGTCGCGCATGATCTCTACGCGCTCCAGGGTGTCGACGTCACTATGTATATAGGCGGTCTTGATGCCTAAATTGATGAGGTAACTGCTTAGCTCTTCGGCCATGCGTTTGGTGAGCGTGGTGACCAACACGCGCTCGCCTTTGTCGATGGTGTCTTCGATTTGCTCAAGCAAATCGTCAACTTGGGTGACGGCAGGACGCACCTCAACAATGGGGTCGAGGAGACCCGTGGGCCGGATCACCTGCTCTACAACTACGCCTTCGGCTTCGGACAGTTCATATTCGGCGGGCGTGGCGCTGATGTATATGGTCTGCCCTGTAAGGGCATAGAACTCCTCGTAGCGTAGCGGGCGGTTGTCCAGTGCCGAGGGCAGTCGGAAACCGTATTCCACCAATGCGGTCTTGCGGCTGCGGTCGCCTCCGTACATGGCCCCTATTTGGGGTATCGTGACATGGCTCTCGTCTACGACAAGCAGAAAGTCGTCGGGAAAATAGTCGAGCAGGCAGAACGGACGGCTACCTGGCTCTCGCCCGTCGAAATAGCGGCTGTAGTTCTCGATGCCGCTGCAGTAACCTAACTCCTGTATCATCTCGATGTCATAGTTCACGCGCTCTTCCAACCGTTTGGCCTCAAGGTGTTTGTCGATGGAGTTGAGGTAGTCGCGCCTTTCAAACATGTCGTGTTGGATGTTGAGCAGTGCGGAAGCAAGGTTTTCCTTGTTGGTCAGAAAGTTGGATGCCGGGTAGATGGTCACTTCAGTGCAGGTCTCTATTTTGTGGCCTGAAATGGGGTCGAAGGTCTCTAAGGTGTCTATCTGGTCATCCCAGAAACCAACGCGGTAGCAAAAATCCGCAAATGAGGGAAATATGTCTACGGTGTCTCCTTTGACTCGGAAACGCCCGTTGGTGAACTCTATCTCGTTTCGTGTGTACTGGGCATCGAGTAGTTTTAGTAGCAGGCTGTCCCGCGATAGTTGGTCGCCGAGGTGCAGATGTACAGTTCCTTTGGCAAACTCGGCTGGATTGCCGATGCCGTAGATGCAGCTGACTGACGACACCACTATGACATCGCGTCGTCCGCTGAGCAGTGCCGACGAGGCTCGCAAGCGCAGCTTGTCGAGCTCGTCATTGATGGCAAGGTCCTTCTCTATGTATGTGTTGGTGGAGGGTATGTATGCCTCGGGCTGATAGTAGTCGTAGTAGCTGACAAAGTATTCTACTGCATTATCCGGAAAGAACTGTTTGAACTCGCCGTAGAGCTGCGCTGCCAGGGTTTTGTTGTGGCTCATGACAAGCGTGGGTCGGTTGAGTTGTGCAATGACATTGGCCACCGTGAAGGTCTTGCCGCTTCCTGTCACTCCAAGCAGCACTTGTGCTCGCTGGCCTCGTTTGATGCCGTCAACGAGTTCTTTTATAGCCTCAACCTGATCGCCCATTGGCGCAAAATCCGATACGAGTTTGAAGTTCATGGTTCTGTCGGTGATATGTTAGTTTTTTGATAGTTTGAATGTTGGCGTGTGCTGTGTGGAATGTCGTGTGAAGTTAGCACCCCTGGTTACATTTTTCTGATGCAGCGATTAGCTCAATCATCTTGATTCCGTCCATTGCCGACGAGACAATGCCGCCGGCATATCCGGCTCCCTCTCCGCACGGATATAACCCTCGCAGCTGTGGATGTTGTCCATCGTCGCCTCGTGGTATGCGTAGCGGCGACGAGGTCCGGCTTTCAACGGCCAAAAGACTCGCCTCGGCGGTGTAGAATCCGCGCATCTTGCGACCGAAGTCGCGGAAACCTTGGCGTAGACATTGGCTGACGAAGGGCGGCAGTATGTCGGCAAGCTCTGTGCCGACAACTTGGCCCATATAGTTGGTGCGGTTCAGTCGACGGGCTCCCTTACCTTCGCAAAAGTCTGTCAGACGTTGGCAGGGGGCTTTGAGGCCGCCTCCTGTTGCAGCAGCTGTCCGGCGCTCTAAGTCTTGCTGGAATCGTAGCAGCGCCAGAACGCCGTGTTGGCTGTATTCTGGCACGTCGCCCGGTGCCACCGTCACTGCAATCCCGCTATTGGCAAATGCCGAACTGCGGCTGGCATTGCTCATCCCGTTGACCACCTGTTCGCCATCGGCTGTCGCGGCCGGCACTATGATGCCGCCTGGACACATGCAGAAGGAGAAGACTCCGTGTCCCTCTACCTGCGTCGTCAGGCTGTATGTCGCGGGGGGCAGCAAGGTTGAATGGTTGGGACCGTGGTACTGTATGTCGTCTATCAACCGTTGCGGATGCTCGACGCGGACTCCGATGGCGAATGGTTTTGCCTCGAGCATCCAGCCGCGTCGGCTGAAAAGGTCATAGATGTCGCGCGCCGAGTGGCCTGTGGCCAGCACGACGGCACGGCCTTCATAGGTGTCGCCACCGATGCAGTGCACCCCTTTGACATGCCCCGTCTTGCTGTCAATCACAAGGTCATCCACGCGCTGTCCAAAATGCATCTCGCCTCCATGTCCGATGATGGTGGCGCGTATGTTGGCGATGATATCGCTAAGCCGATCGGTGCCGATGTGGGCATGCGCATCGATAGTAATCGTGGGGTCTGCTCCATGCTCGACAAATTTGCGCATCACCGCACCTATGTCGCCCCGCTTGTTCGAACGCGTATAGAGTTTGCCGTCGCTATAGGTGCCTGCCCCTCCTTCGCCGAAACACCAATTGCTGTCAGGATTAACCCTGCCTTGACGTACCATCTGGGTGATGTCCTTGCGCCGCTCTCCGACTGCCTTGCCGCGCTCCACGATAATGGGTCTCAGCCCCAACTCCAACGCACGCAGTGCCGCAAATAGCCCACAAGGCCCGGCACCAACAATGACCACTCCCTCTCCGCCATGGCAGTCGCGGTAGGGTGAGTGGTACTCGGCCGGCATATAGGTTTCCCCGGCAAGGTAAACCTCGGCCTGGCAGCGGTAACGTATACTGCGGCGCGAATCAAGGCTGCGACGTACTATCTCGACATGGCTGATGTCATTAGGACCTACACCAAGGCATCGCCCCGCTGCTTCTTTTAGCAGCTGGACATTGTGATACTCCTCGGGGGTGATGTTCAATTCAATGGATTTCATGGCGTTCGGCTCCTCTGTTATCCTTCAAATATAAAACCGAGCATGAATGTTCGTGTGTTGATAAAGTCAATGGAACGAGTGTACAGGTCGTCATCTTCTATCTTCAGGTCGGCCAGACCGAATGCCATCTTGAGCTCTATGGCAAACTTTACATACCGCATGTAAAAGTCAAAACCAAGTCCAACGGTGTAACGCAAGTCGCTTGTGTTCAGTCGAATAATGGATTGATCGTTGTTGTTCTTGTTGTTACGCATCGAGGCAAAGTCGAATCCATAGCTCCCGCCGGCCGTCAGATAGGGACGGAAATTATGGTAGCGGAATGCGCGGAACTTGAAATCGAATGCTATCTCCCCATAGACCGATTCTACGTTACGCTTGGCATCTGCTCCAGGATGTTGTGCCATATATGCCTCTGTCCAATGATAGTTGAAGGTTCGGTTGATGAGCGTCAGACCGGGCATCAGTCGGAAATTGAAATAATTACCCAGGCGCAGGTCTGGCGCTATGATGGCTATGTGGAACCCCGGTGTGTAGTATGAGCCCGTCCCTTGCAACGACTCTCGCACCTCGTCGTCCAGAGTGTACGCATCTTCAAACTTCGACTGTGTGTAGCCAAGCTGGATGCCGAAGTGTATCTTCTTTTTGTCAAACGAGGCCAAATAGGTAACCTGGCCGCAAAGCATTTGTGCCCCAGCGACCAGCGTAAGTATGAGGATGGCTGTTTTCGATGACAGTTTCATGGGCCTTATTCTGTTTTCAATGCGTCGATGAGCTGCTCTCGCTCTATGGGTACCACTCCCACCTGCCCACACACAGTGCCTCCTGCAATGTTGGCATACCGCACGGCGGTTTCAAGGTCTAAACCTGCCGACAAGGCCAACGTAATCACACTGATGACGGTGTCGCCCGCTCCCGAAACGTCGGCAACGTCATGAACACATGCTGGCACATGAACATCTGTTGGAGTGCCTTGCCTGAAGTCGCATGCATACATCCCTTTGTTCGACAACGTAATCAGTACTATGTCGGTATGGAGTTTTTGGTGTAGAATCTGCGAGGCCTTGCCCAAATCACGGAATAGTGTGTCGTCGCTCGAATCATCTATCTCTATGTTGAGACCTTCTCGTAGCTCTTTCAAATTGGGCTTGAATAACCCGATATTCTTAAAGGCCAGAAAATTACGATGCTTCGGGTCGACGGTTGTCAATATTTTTTTCCTTTTGGCTATCGCCGAAACCTCTTCTATGATGCGCGGCGTGATGGTCCCCTTGTCATAGTCTTGAAGAATGATGGCGTCAACGGTCTTGGTCTTGAGGATCTTGTTGATGCGGTCCAGCAGCTGGTCTTCTTCCAAGGTCGAAAGCGGGTGTGTGCTCTCTTCATCCACTCGCACTATATGCATGTTGTTGCCTATGACGCGCGACTTGACGGTCGTCATTCGGTTGTCTGAGATGACAATGCCGCGTCGATCCATGTTGTGCGTATACATCAGTTGCTGAAAGTCTTTGCCGGCATCGTCATTGCCCAATACTGAGCAGATGATGGGGGTGGCACCAAGCGCCTCGATGTTGAGGGCTACATTGGCAGCGCCGCCCAGGCGTTTCTCCCTTTTGGTGATGGCAACCACCGGTACTGGTGCCTCTGGTGATATGCGGGTGACGTTCCCCCACATATAGGAGTCTATCATCACATCCCCTACTATCAGGACGTGTTGTTGTGCTATCGAGTCAAAAATATCTTTTATCACGGTGAAATGTGTTGATAATGATTAGATTTCATCTTCTGTACCCTCAAGCGAAATCTCCCCTCGAAGACTCTTCCCAAGGCGTGCGCGTACCTTCTCTTTGTCGTCCGGAAAAACACCTAATAGATACATCATCTTCGTCACAGCTGCTTCTATGGTGATGTCATGTCCTCCTATGACGCCTATGCGATCCATGTCGCAACTCGCCTGGTACTGCCTCATCTGCACTGCCCCAGCTTTGCATTGCGTGACGTTGAATATGATGATGCCTTTGTCCATCGCCTCCTGTAGCGCGGCAATAAACCAAGGCTCGGTGGGCGCATTGCCTGAACCGAATGTCTCGATGATCAGCCCCTGTAGGTCGGGCGTCCGTATGATGGATTGGACAACACTCTCCGTGATGCCAGGGAAAAGCTTGAGAACGGCAATACGTCGGTCAAACGCTTTGCGCACCTTCAACGCATGCTGTGGCTTGGGAAGGAACAGGTGCTCCTTATAGCTGATCCTGATGCCCGCTTTCGCCAGCGAAGGGTAGTTGAAGGAAGAAAACGCATCGAAATTCTCCGCACTGACTTTGGTGCTGCGGTTGCCTCTGTATAGATGACTCTCAAAAAATATGGTGACTTCGGGTATCGTCACGTACTGCGTTGAGGCTATTTCCAATGCACAGATTATGTTCTCTCTCCCGTCACTCCGTAACATGCCTAAAGGCAACTGGCTGCCTGTCAGTACGATGGGCTTCGATAGGTTTTTAAACATGAAACTCAGCGCCGATGCCGTGTAGGCCATGGTGTCTGTGCCATGAAGAACCACGAATCCGTCATATTTCTCATATTCCCGTTCTATTATGTCTGCTATGTCTATCCAGAACTCGGGCGTCATATTGGAAGAGTCTATGATCCTGTCCAACTGGCATGAGTCTATGTGATAGTTGGTCCTGTGTAGCAGCGGAAGGGCATCGTATATGCGCTCCATGGCAAACGGCTGGAGAGACCCGTCGGCATCCTGTACCATTCCGATCGTACCCCCTGTATAAATCAACAGAACTTTGTTCTTTCTCTCTGTTTCGTTCATCTTCAATGTTTTTGTGTTTTCTTCCCTTTATATTATTACTATATGAACCAAATGTTTATATTCTTTTCTGTGCCTTGGCTCATTAAGCATATAGTTTGCAAAAATACAAAACTTGACGAGATTGGCAAAAAAAACTTTTTAAGCCCTCCCTTCCCCCCAATTCGTAAAACTGTCAACTTCCATATGTTGAAAAGTAGGCCTCTTTTTTATTGTTTTATGTGTGTAACATGCAGAATATAAACAATATATATTGATTTTTGCCATTTTTTGCCGCAAAACGGCAAAATTCAATATTTCTGCAGCAATTTCATGATTTTTGCACACGGATTTTGAGGATGACAAAAATTTTTTTTCAAATTAATGTAATTTAAAATCAGTCGTTTGTTGTTTTTGTAACGAAAAAATACAAAAAAAAATTTGGCGGATTGAAAAATGGTCGTATCTTTGCATCCGCTTTCGCTCAAAAAACGGAATGTTGATAAATCAGCTTGACGAAAGCGCAAGGACATTGAAAAGGATGAAACAAGAGATAGCGTGTGTCGGAGGGG
>CAMNKG010000031.1 GCA_946542135.1 uncultured Bacteroidales bacterium | reverse complement strand
CTGCATCGCCGCCGACATCTACAGCAACCCGCAGCATCCTGGCCGCGGCGGGTGGACCTGGTATACCGGCTCCGCCTCATGGGCCTACAAGACCGGCATCGAGAACATCCTCGGTTTCGTCAAAGAAGGCGACACCCTCTCCTTCCACCCCCACATCCCCTCCGAATGGCAAGAGTTCTCGATCCGCTACCGCTATGGCTCTACGCTTTACCATTTCCATTTCTCCCGCCTTTCGTCCGACGCCGAACCGCTACACGACGTCCGACTCGTCGACGACGGTGGCGAGCACACGTTCAACTTCCGTCTTCCCCAATCCTGACCCTCGCTGCAGGAAACGATGACACATGCACCCCTTTGGGCATCATGGCACCAAGTAAAAAAAAATTTGTACATTTGCATTTTGAAACAAATTAATAAAGATGAAAAAAACTATATTTTTACTTTTAATAATCAGCACTTTGCACGCATACTGCCAAACGCCTTGCAGCGTCGAGACCCGAGCCTTGACATCCGCCCTACGCGATGCTAAGGGCAATGCCCTCAACGAGGGGATAATGAAACGCCTCGCCGTGACCAACGACGGCAGCGACATGATAAGCGTATTGGCATTGGTGGACGACGCCTTCAGCGCCAGTGCCGCCACGGTCTACGGCATCCAGCAGTCGTCGCGCATCGGCAACATCGTCACCCTGCGCATGCCCCTTTCCGCCCTGCCGCACATGCAGTCGCTGAAAGGCGTCAGCTACTACTCGCTGAGTCACCGCGTGGAGCCCGAAATGGACAACACCCGCGTCGACACCCGCACCGACAGCGTTCAGCAAGGCTACGGCGTCCCCATGCCTTTCGATGGCACCGGCGTCCTGATTGGCATCACCGACTGGGGTTTCGACTACACCCATCCCAACATCAACCCCAAAAACACCCCTCGCATCCTCCGTGCCTGGGACCATTTCAGGACCTCCGGTCCCGCCCCCTCCGGCTTCTCCTACGGCACTGAAATTGTCGGCGACAGTGCCCTCCGCGCCGCACACGGCGACACCTCCAACATCTACGGCTACGGCACCCACGGCACCCACGTGGCCGGCATCTGCGGCGGCCGCGGCAAGAATGGCCACGCCATAGGTCAGGCCCCCGGCGCACAATACCTGCTGGGCACCTTCGCCCTCGACGAAGCCTCATGGCTTGACCAGGTGGCATGGATGCGCAGCGTGGCGCAGCAGGAGAACAAACGCCTCGTCATCAACAGCAGCTGGGGCATGTACACCTTCAGCACCCTCGACGGCACCTCCATCCTCAGCCAGGCCATCAACGCCTACGCCGACAGCGGCGTCGTCTTCGTCACCAGCGGTGGCAACAACGGCGATGCCACCTACCACCTGCACCACTCCTTCGCCTCCAACGACACCCTGCGCTCCATAGCACGCTATCTTGGCAGCGGCGTGGGTCAGGCACTTATCTACTGGGGCGAAGCCAACAGCAACCACGATTTCAGCGTCGGATTTGCCCTGGTCCGCAACGACAATAACAACGACATCACCTACTCACCCCTCTTCTCCACCGCCGACAACTGCGCCCGCCTCGACTCCTTCATCGTCGCCGGCAACGACACCATCCGCTTCGACATCATGACCGAGCACTCCAACTACCTCGACCATCGTCCCCACGCACTCCTCAATGTCAGCAAAAGCCCCGCCCATAAACTCATGATGATTTGCACCGCCGACAGTGCCGTCAGCGTCCACGTCTGGAACATCGGCAACCAAAGCAACAATGCCGGCAATACCGGCTGCGACTTCGCCTTCGCCAATGTCCCCGGATGCCTCAACGGCAACACCGACTACGGCATCGGCGAACCCGCCTGCGCCGACAAGACACTCAGCGTCGCCGCCCACCAGAGCGACCGCTACTACCACGACACCGTCTATCAGACCGGCCACATCGCCTATTTCTCCTCTCACGGCCCCACCCTCGACGGCCGCAACAAACCCGAAATCAGTGCGCCAGGCTACAACGTCACCAGCTCCATCTCCTCGTGGTGCGACAACATTGACGGCTATGAAGCCCTCCTCTCCACCGTAAGCAACGGCCGGCGCTATATCTGGAGCTCCATGAGCGGCACCTCTATGTCCTCTCCCGCCGTCACCGGCATCGTAGCCCTCATGCTGCAAGCCAACCCCAACCTCACCTTCGACGAAATACGCCAAATCATCACCACCAACGCCCGCAACGACGACAAGACCGGCCCCCTCCGCGCCAACGACAGCATCAGTCCCGTCTGGGGCTACGGCAAGATCGACGCCCTCCGCTGCGTCAATGCCGCCTACGACCGTCTCTCTATCGACGAAGCCATCACTCGCCAACCCGACCTTGTGGTCTTTCCCAACCCCTCCACCTCCACGCTGACGCTGCGTACCGGCACCAACGATAAGGCTCATGGCTCCATCTTCTCTGTCGATGGCCGCCAGATGATGGATTTCACCGTCACCAGCGAGACGACACTCGACATCAGTTCGCTGCCCCAAGGCCTCTATATCGTTCGCCTTCAAGACAGCCACGGCGTAAGGGTGAAGAAAATTATGAAGCTCTGACATCGTAAAATAACGTACAAGCCCCACCACTCATGATCAAGCTCTTCAAAGGAAACAATGCCTTAGGCCAAATCGTCGCTATAGCATTCATCACAGCGACGCTGTGGCTTCCTGTCTTTTGGCAGGGCATTGCACCCCACGAAAGCGACGTCTTTGCCCCGCTCTACGACCTCGTAATACGCGGCATCGCACCCTACCACACCATCGCCAATGCCCTCGCGTTGCTCCTCATCGTCGTCCAAGGCATCTGGCTCAACATTCTCCTGTACCGTTACAAGATGACCAGCACCCAGACGCTCATGCCCATGATGCTATACATCGTCGCCATGAGCGCCTCGCCCGCCCACATCGGCCTCACCCCCTTCGTGTTTGTCAACCTCGCCATCCTTGCCGCCTGCAGCCAGCTGCTCAGCGCTGCCGCTTCCACCCTCGAGGTCAGCCGCAACTTCAACGCCTCCTTCTGCATCGGGCTGGCAACACTCTTCTACCTGCCCTCGCTCACCTACCTCATCCCCTTCCTCCTCGTGTTTGTCATCTACAAGCTCTACCGCTGGCGCCACATCCTCGTCGCCTTCTTCGGCTTCATTGCCCCAATGATACTCTTCTTCACCTACGCCTTCCTCTTCGACAAAGCCGACTACTTCTCCATTCTCATCGCCTACGACCTCACCAGCCTCCACTTCGTCAGCCAGGACGTTCCGACCCTCATCTCGGTGCCTAACATCATCATCCTCGTCATCCTGGTGGCCTCCCTCACCGCCGCCGGCGGCAAACGCTTGGACGGTGGCCTACAATGGCGCATCAATACCGGCATACTCCTACTGCCCCTGATTGCAGCCCTCGCCATGCATCTCTACTCCGCATGGTTCCCCTTCAACCTGCAGTCCGCCGCCATTCCCTTCGCCTTCTCCACCACGCTGCTTCTGATGACCGACCGCAAACGCCGGTGGATCAACGAAACCATCATCTGGATTCTCCTCGTCGCGTGCGCCATTCCCTGGCTTGCCGACCTCACATCATAAACCCATTCCAAAAGTAACGCAATTCACACCCTATGCTGTTGACACGATACTCCGATAACAAGACCGAAGCCGGATGCGACGAAGCCGGCCGTGGATGCCTGGCCGGCCCCGTCTTTGCCGCCGCCGTCATCCTACCCCCCGGCTATCGCAACGAGATGCTTGACGACAGCAAAAAGCTCAGCCAGCATCGCCGCTACGAACTGCGACAAGAGATAGAACGCAGCGCCGCAGCATGGGCTGTCGCCATGGTCAGCAACGAAGAGATCGACCACATGAACATTCTTCGCGCTTCATTGCACGCCATGAACCTTGCCGTAGCCCAGCTCGCCATCAAACCCGACCTGCTCCTCATCGACGGCAACCGTTTCATTGACGAGCACGGCATACCCTACCATTGCATCGTCAAAGGCGACGGCAAATACCAAAGCATCGCAGCAGCAAGCATCCTTGCCAAAACATACCGCGACGACTATATGCTCCAGCAGCACCAACGCTACCCTCACTACGGGTGGGACAGCAACAAAGGCTACCCGACCCCCGCCCACTACAAGGCCATTGAGCGCTATGGCACCACACCCCTCCACCGCAAGTCCTTCACCCTGCAGCGCCAACTCCAACTGCCTCTTTAACACCCTCATCACACCACCTGTCACCCGTTTAGAATCACCCTTCATATCAATATTTCAACCCTCACCTCCAACCATGTTAGATTTCATCCGTAAACGACTTCAGCAGCGACACTTGCAGAACCTCATGACCCAGGACCGCGAAAAGCGCATCGACAACTGGGAGCAGGTCAAGAAAATAGGCATCGTCTTCAACGTTGGCGACTCCGAGCATTGGAGCCTCCTTCACCGCTTCATCACCGCACAAGAACGTTGTGGCAAAGAGGTGACCCTTATCGGTTTCCAGGCCGAAAAGCAGGAAATCAACTACATCTTCTCGCACACGCGCACCACCATCTGTCACGAAAAAGAAGACTTCAACTGGATAGGCCTGCCCAAAGACGGCGTCGTCGACCCCTTCAAGCAGGTCCACTTCGACATCGTCATCGACACCACCGAGCAGCCCTGCTTCTTCGGCAAATACATCACCGCCATGGCCGACGCCAAACTGAAAGTCGGCTACAGCAACAGCGAAAACGACGTCGACGAAGGCATCATGGACATGTACGACATGGCCATCAGAGGCAAAGAGCCTTTAGACCTGAAAGACTTTATAGAACAGACGGTGAAATACCTCACCATGATACACAAAGAACCCGAATTACAATAAACCAACATCAACCCAACAGATCATAATGGCAAAAAATATTTTTCAAGGTACCGGCGTTGCGCTGGTGACGCCTTTCAGAAAACAAGAGACCCTCGACTTCAGCAAGCTCGAAGAGCTCATCAACTACGTCATTGACGGCGGCATCGACTATATCGTAGCCCTCGGCACCACCAGCGAAGCCGCCACCATGAGCGACAGCGAACGCGCCGCCCTCATCCAATTTATCGTCGAAACCGTGGCGGGCAGAAAGCCCATCGTCCTGGGCCTCGGCGGCAACAACACCCGTGCCGTCACCGACGCCATCACCCACACCTCCTTCGACGGCATCAGCGCCATCCTCTCCGTCACGCCCTTCTACAACAAGCCACAGCAACGCGGACTGGTGCAGCATTTCAAAAACATCGCCGACGTTTCGCCCGTCCCCGTCATCGCCTACAATGTCCCGGGTCGCACCTCCTGCAACATGACTGCCGAAACCACGCTGCAGATTGCCGAAGAATGCGAAAACGTTGTAGCCATCAAAGAAGCCTCCGGCAACATGAACCAAATCATGGAGATACTGCGTTGCAAGCCCGCCAACTTCAACGTTATCAGCGGCGACGACGCCCTCACGCTACCCATGATAGCCCTCGGCGCCTCAGGCGTCATTTCGGTGATGGCCAACGCAATGCCTAAAGAGATGAGCGACATGGTCCGTTTCGCCCTCAAAGGCGACCTCAAGAAAGCGCTGCCGCTGCACTACAAGATGCTGCCGCTGATGCACGCCATCTTCGAAGAAGGCAACCCCGGCGGCATCAAAGCGCTCCTCGAAATAGAAGGCCGCATCACCAACCAGCTCCGCCTCCCCTTGACGAAAGTCAGCAAAATACTCTATAACAAAATGGCCACCCTCTACAATGAGTCTCGTTGACACTGCCCGCCGCGTCTTCGGCGCAGACCGCTACGCCACGCAGCAGACCGGCGTGACCATCGACACTGTCGACCTCCACACCACCAGCTGCAGCCTCACCGTTGAGCCCCACCACCGCAATGCCAAAGGTGTGGTGATGGGCGGCGTGCTGATGACCCTTGCCGACTACGCCTTTGCCGTCGCATCCCACACCGAAATGCTTCAAAACTTAGGCGACGACGACGAAGCCACCTTGGAATGGGTCACCTCGAGCTCCCAAATCCACTTCCTGACGCCAGCCACACAAGGGCGCATAGTGGCACGCACCCAATGCCTCAAACAGGGTCGACGACAATGCCTATATCAAATCACCATCACCGACGACACGCAGCACACCTTGGCCATTGTCACCACCTCAGGCACCAATATCCGACATTAACTCACCATCCTTCCCCAGACTACCGCCACATGATGACTTTGAAACAGATAGAAGACAACATATCACCTCTCGTCGAACACTACAGAAGAGCCTACGCCCGTTTGGCCAACAGCCAGGTGGACACCCTCATTGCCATCGACAGCCACATCAAGCAGCACAGCGGCAAGCAGCTCCGGCCCCTCCTGACCTTGCTCTCCGCATGCTCGTGCGGCTTCAGCACCCACCCCGATGCCGACCATCCCCTCTTCACCGTTTGTGCCGCCCTCGAAACGCTCCACAACGCCTCGCTGATCCACGACGACATCGTCGACCAAAGCGACACCCGGCGCGGCGTGCCCACCGTCAACAAGATGTGGAGCAACCGCATCGCCGTTTTGGCCGGCGACTACTATCTGGCACAAGTGATGCTCGCTATCAATACCGTCAATCACAGCGCTATCACCGCTGTC
Source organism: uncultured Bacteroidales bacterium (assembly GCA_946542135.1). Classification (GTDB taxonomy): domain Bacteria; phylum Bacteroidota; class Bacteroidia; order Bacteroidales; family P3; genus Colimorpha. The sequence continues at coordinate 9,865 of CAMNKG010000031.1, read as the reverse complement.
ATAGCCCGCACCGTGCAGGAGATGTCGGAAGGCGAACTGCTGCAGTTGGAGAAACAGCGCCACGACACCCTCGACATCGACATCTACCGCAATATTATCTACAAGAAAACCGCCTCGTTCATGAGTGCCTGCTGCGAAGCCGGCGCCCTCATGGCCGACTGCACACCCGAGCAACGCATTGCCGCGAGAGCCTTCGGCAACCACATCGGCATGGCCTTCCAGATGCGCGACGATGTGATAGACATACTCCCCACACAACAGACAGGCAAGCCCCAATGCAACGACCTGCGCGAGCACAAGAGCACCCTGCCCCTGATCACGGCCATACAAAATGCTGCTGCAGATACCAAAACACGACTTTTGTCGTTATGGAATAAAGAAACACTCACAGAAGAGGACATCGAGACCCTGCGCGATGCCGTTGCCACCGACTGCAACATGCAGCAGATGCGACACCATATCGGCGACGAGCAGCGCAAAGCCCACGATGCCATCGGCACCCTGCCCGACAGCCCCTTCCGCACCATGCTCGACGAAATAGCCGACATGATGCAATATTTTTAACAACAAAGACACTAAACAAAAAACACAAAAACAATCAATAATCATGAAAAAAGGAATCCTGACTCTGGCAGCCCTCTTGCTGGCAACCGTAGCAATGGCTCAAAATGCAAAATTTCCCGGCAACGTCACCCTTAAAAGCCTCGACGGCAAAAGCGTCGAATCGTCAGTAATCGAAAATGGCGGCCAGCCCATGATCATCAGCTTCTGGGCCACCTGGTGCAAGCCATGCAACACCGAACTCGACGCCATCAAGGAAGTCTACGAAGAATGGCAGCAGGAAACCGGCGTCAAGCTCGTAGCCATATCCATCGACGACGCCCGTAGCGCTTCACGCGTCAAGCCCTGGGTCAACGGCAAAGACTGGCCCTACGAGGTCTATCTGGACCAGAACAAAGACCTGGCTCGTGCCATGAATGTCGGTGCCGACGTGCCCTACACCTTCATCGTCAACGGCAAAGGCGAGATTGTTTGGCAGCACAAAGGCTATCAGCCCGGCAACGAAGAAGAGCTCATCGAGGCCGTGAAGGAAGCCCTCAAATAGTAGCAACCACCCCTCCAACGACAGCAAACGATGAAACACAGACAAACCCTTGTTCTGGCGCTGCTCCTGATAGCCGGAACATCAGCCGCCACTGCCCAAGGGCTGCTTGGCGGACAAGTGACAGGAAACATACAGCTTGACGGACAGATTTCGCGACGCGACAGCGTCATCGGATCCGAAGACGTGCCTCAGAAACTCCTCTCCAACGCGCGTGCCGACATCCTCTACACCAACGGTGACTTCAGCGCCGGTCTGCGCTATGAAGGCTATCTGGGACCCATGCTCGGCTTCCGTCCCGACTATCAAGGTCAAGGCATTGCCAACTATTTCGTCAGCTACAAGACCCAGAATTTCGCCATCACCGCCGGCCATTTCTACGAACAGTTTGGCAACGGCATGGCGCTGCGAGCCTATGAGGACCGCTATCTTGGCATCGACAACGCCCTGCGCGGCATCAACGTCATGTACCGCCCCTTCCGCGGCATCATCCTGAAAGGCGTCATCGGACAGCAGCGCTACTTCTGGGAAAGCCGTGGACTGGTGCGCGGCGCCGACGCCGAGGTGAGCCTCAACGACCTCATCACCCCGTGGAGCGAAGCCAAGACACGCATCACCCTCGGCGGTTCGTTCGTCAGCAAATACGAGGACAACAGCGAAGTCATCCTCTCCGACATACCCGGATTCAAGCTCAACCTGCCCCGCAACGTGGCCACCACGGCCTTCCGTATGGACCTGGCCCACGGCGGATTCGGACTGCAGGCCGAATATGCCTTCAAAGGCAAAGACCCCAACGACCTGAACAACTACACGTACCACAAAGGCGAGGTGCTGTGGCTCAGCGCCAGCTATTCGCAGAAAGGATTCAGCGCCAACATCCAAGCCAAACGCGTGGACAACATGGGCTTCCGCTCCGTGCGCACCGAGGCCTACAAAGAAATGCTCTACATCAACTATACCCCCGCCATCTCGAAGCAGCACACCTACGCCTTCCTGAGCATGTATCCCTACGCCACGCAGAGCATGGGCGAGATGGGACTGCAGGCCGACGTCATGTACAAATTCAAAAAAGAGACCCTGCTGGGCGGCGCCTACGGCACCGACCTCCACATCAACGCCTCGCTCATCAAAGCCCTTGACACCACCCAAATCGGCGGCATCGGCACCGACGGCTACACCTCCACCTTTTTCGGCACCGGCGACACCTACTACGGAGACCTCAGCGTTGAAATAGCCAAAAAGCTGAGCAGCAAAGTCAAAATTGCCGCCACCTACGGCTACGTAGTCTTCAACCCCATCATTGAAGGACATGCCGGCGACCTGCACCACAATCATGTGCTGGTAGGCGACCTGACCTGGAAAATGAACAAGAAAAACAGCCTCCGTTTCGAAGCCGAATGGATGGGCAGCGACAGCAAGTATGACGCCGCTGTCGACGACAAGCGCTGTGGCGACTGGATCATGGGCTTGTTGGAATACAACTTTGCCGGCAAATGGTTTGTGTCGGTCAGCGACCAGTATGCCTACAACGACGGCGTAGGCAACTACTACAACCTCTCGGTGGGCTACACACAGGGAGCCACCCGTCTGCAGGTAGGCTACGGAAAACAGCGCGAAGGCATCATCTGCATCGGCGGTGTGTGCCGCAACGTCCCCGCCAGCAACGGACTGACATTCAGCTTAACAACATCATTCTAAACAAGACAAACCATGAAAAAAATATACAAAGCCCTGATTTTTCTGGCAGCAAGTGCGATGGCAATGACCTCGTGCGACACCATCGACGAGGACAACTACCTGATCTTTTCAGGTGCCGCCGGCTCCTGGTATGACGCCAACGGCGTTGCCGACCACAGCCAGCGTGCCCTCCTTGAGAAATACACTGGCGTACGCTGCATCATCTGTCCCGACGCCGACGTCGTCATCAGCGCAGCCGTAGACAGCTACAACGGCAAGCTGGTCGCCGTCTCAATCCACGACAGCAATGTCTTCACGCGCCCCTTCGGCAACGACCCCGATTTGCGTTGCGCCGACGGCAACGTGATGAGCCACTATTTCGGCGTCTATGATGCCAGACAGTATCCCTCGGCCATCGTCAACCGTAGCGTCGTCAACAACAATTGGGACCTCTTCACTCCGACCAGCGGTGTCAACGAACGCGTCGACGCCATTGTCAACCAAGAGGCTACCGTAGCCCTTGATGTCGACGCCGAGCGTCAGAGCGACGGCATCGACATCACCGTCAACATGGAGATGCTGCAGACTGTCAGCGACGCCATGACGGTGACGCTTCTCATTATGGAAGACGGCATCGTCACCATACAGAGCAACCATGAAGGCAAGGACAGCAACTATGTGCAAAACCACGTGCTGCGCGATGTCATCACCGATGTGTGGGGAGCCGATGTCGACTGCAACGGACAGGCCGGACAGAAGCGCATGGCGCGTTTCAAATACACCGAAGCGCAGTCGGCATGGGATCTTGACCGCTGCCACATCGTGGCCTTTATCTCCAACAAAAGCAGCCGTCAGATACTGAACGCCGCCGAATGTGAGATAGACTAAAGCAATGAACCGCAAGATTCTGCAGCTGGCGCTGCCCAACATCATCACCAATATCACCGTTCCGCTGTTGGGCATGGTTGATACAGCCATCGTGGGGCATCTCAGCGAGAATCACATCGGCGCCATAGCCATCGGCACACAGCTATTCAACCTCATCTACTGGAATTTCGGATTCCTGCGAATGGGCACCAGCGGTTTTGCCGCCCAAGCCTACGGCGCGCGCCGCCTCGACGAGGCGGTGCGCGTTTTCATTCGAGCCTTTGCCATCGCCCTTGCCATTGCTGCCAGCCTCCTTGTGCTGCAATATCCCATAGCGCTCCTTTCCGAAGCCATATTCAACGGCAGCAATGAAGTGATGCACATGGCCCTAACCTATTTCTATATTCGTATCTGGGCAGCACCCGCCACCCTTGGGCTCTATGCCATCAAGGGATGGTTTATCGGCATGCAGAACTCGCGGCTGCCCATGTGGATAGCCATCATCATCAATGTGGTCAACATCGTCTGCAGCCTGGTCTTCGTGCTGGCCTTGGGGATGGACATTGACGGAGTGGCCTTAGGCACCGTCATTGCCCAATACAGCGGTCTGGCCATCGGGCTCTTCTTCCTCATATTCCGCTATGGAAAACTATTCCGACGCCATCTGACACACCATTTCGTCCGCCAGACGCTGCAATGGAACGCCATGAAACAGTTCTTCAAGGTGAATGGCGACATTTTCCTCCGCACGGTATGCTTGGCGGCGGTGTTCACCTTCATCACCTCCGAGTCGGGACGCATCAGCGACCAAATACTGGCTGTCGACACACTGCTGATGCAATTCTTCATGCTTTTCAGCTACATTATGGACGGCTTCGCCTACGCCGGTGAGTCGCTCGTAGGCCGATATATCGGCGCTCACGACCGACGCTCACTGACCCTCACCGTACGATACCTGATGTTGTGGGGACTGGCACTGACACTCTGCTTTACCGCTTGCTATGCTCTATGGGGAAGCGACTTACTGCGCATCTTCAGCGACAAGGCAGAGGTCATCGAATCCACCAGGCCCTATCTTTTCTGGATACTTATCATTCCCGTCTGCGGCTTTTCCGCCTTCCTGTTCGATGGCATCTTCGTGGGCGCCACAGCATCGCGCACCATGCGCAACTCCATGTTCATTGCCACGATGGCCTTTTTTTCCATCTACTATGGCGTCTGCCATACGCTCAACATCACGACCGATTTCGAGCGCAACAACGTGCTTTGGACCGCCTTTATGGTCTACCTGGCCGCCCGTGGCATAGGGCAAGCCCTCCGCCTACGTCCCGATGTTTACAACAAAGCTTAATGCTTAGAGGATTGCTCCCAAAAGGTTCACATTTCATTTTTTTTTCATATCTTTGCAATATGTACATGGTGTTTTATTATTAGGCTATCACCAATGTATATTGTTATAAATAAATAACATAATATCTAAATTACCAAATAATATGAAAAAAAAGAATACTTATTGTCATTGTTTTATGCGGAGTGTTTTTTGTACCAAAAAGTTATGGAAATTGAATTAAAAGATAATGAAGTTGTTTTAATAACCATATTGAGATATTTTGATTTTTTAAGACATTTGAATTATTCAATTGACGAAATAAGTCTTTATGGAAGAACACATTATGTCACATATAAGTCATTTTATAATAGTATATTAATTAAATGGTGCATGTGGGATTATCTACATATTGAGATTGATATGAGTTATTTGGTTCTTTTCAATAAAAAAATTGTTGTTTCTGAAGAGGCAAAAAAATACGGTTATATATTAACAAATGGAAGTGTTTTCGAACAGATTACCAATTTTTCCAGTTTTATAAAACAGTATTATTTTGAACTGACAAAACACTAATAATACCCTCCTATATTTCGCATTATTTCTCACAAATCGGATCATTGGTATGCACTATTATTTCGGCTACGACGGCAGCGGCAACATGACGCTGAACAGCCGCGTCAGCGCAGACTATCTGGGCTATGACGCCAGCCAACCCCATGCGGTGAGCAGCGTAAGGGCAACGGAGGGGAGCATCACGATGAAGGGGACGACTGTAACAATTCGCTTACAAGTGAGGTCATATAACCACTTGCGATGACTGCCAAATATTCTGGCGCAGTTTGTGAAGCTCTTAGCGAAAAGTTGTACTGTCTCTACACAACCAGTATTGCACTTCGGGGCTGAATATAATTAATCAATCCCGAATGGACTGCATGCAATAAAAAAACTTTTTTTCCGTTTCTTAAAATATTTTTAAGGGACGGATTCCCTTTATCTGTAAACACTACTAAAAAAACGAAATGAAAAAAGTCATATTCTTAATTACTGTCATGTGGATGGCCTTCGCCGCCAATGCTGCCTTTGTCACCCGTATGCCCATCGTGAGGATCCAACCCAATGGCGACACCTTGCATTGCTTTGTCACAGGCGACGAATTCTATCATCGCCTTCACGACGCAGAGGGATACACCATCATTCAAGACCACACAAACGGATGGTACGTCTATGCCCAGCGCCAATGGAACAGCGACCACAGTGACTGGCAGCTGGTGGCCACAACCCTTATTGCCGGCCAGAGCGACCCCGCCGCTGCAGGGCTGACGCCCAACCTGATAGCGTCGAGAAGCACCGTCGACAGACTGCACAAGCAGTGGGAGATACCCGCGCAATACCGCATCGAGCCTTCGCCAGGTGCCAAGAGTGGTGCCAACAACGGCACACTGAACAATGTCGTCATCTTTATCCGCTTTGCCGACGACAGCGAGATAGAGACCCCCTTTTCCACAATCGACAATATGTTCAACGACACCGCCGACGATGCCATCTCCATGTACAACTATTTCTGGAACGTGTCGTACGGACAGCTGCAGATACCCACCCACTTCTACCCCGCCCCCAACAACAACCAGGTGATAAGCTACCAGGACAGCCTGTCGCGTAACCGCTTCTTGCCCTATGACTCCGTCACCAACCCCAGCGGCTACCAGGATGACGACGAGCGCCGCGACCTGGAATTCGGACTTTTGCAACGTGCCGTCAACTACGTCAACCAACATTCGACCGTGCCATCCAACATCAATATCGACCACGACAACGACGGCATGGTCGACAACATCTGTTTTGTGGTGAAAGGCACCTACACCGGCTGGAACGACCTGCTGTGGCCCCACAAATGGTCGCTCTACGACCGCTACGTCTACCTCAACGGCAAGCGCGTGTACACCTTCAACCTGCAGCTGGAAGGCAGCGGCAGCCACTATTTCAGTACCAGCACCTTCTGCCACGAGATGTTCCACACCCTTGGCGCACCCGACCTTTACCACTACTACAACTACACCGACATATCAAGCGTAGGCATCTGGGACCTGATGTGCAACAACACCACACCGCCACAGCACATGGGCATGTATATGAAGATGCGCTACGGCCAATGGCTTGACACCGTGCCCGAAATCACCGAAGGCGGCACCTACAGCCTCCACTCGGTGAGCCACAGCAGCAACAACTGCTACCGCATCAAAGGCGGCAGAGCCAACCAATGGTACTACCTCGAATACAGAAACAACAACGACCTGTTCGACGCCGGACTGCCTGGCAGCGGTCTGCTGATTTACCGTATCGACTCACGCTATAACGGATGCTCCGGTTTCGACGCACAGTCACAATTCGACGAAGTGTACATCTTCCGTCCCGGTGGCGACAACGATGTCACCAATGGCACTGTGTCGCAAGCATTTTTCAGCGCCCAAAGCGGAAGGACCACCTTCGCACCCACCACAGACCCCTTCCCCTGGCTCACAGGCAACGAGATTGACACTACCATAACGATAACCAATATCGGCATGGCAGGCGACTCCATCACCTTCACCTACATTCCTAACCGGCCAGAGCAGCAGACCATCGATTCGGCCAGCTGCGCCCTTACCGTCATCATGCGCGACAGTTGGGCCGACACCTGGAACGGAGCCTACCTTACGTTCGAAACCACCGACGGACAACCCATAGCCAGTCTCAGCATGGGCGACTGCAGAAGCATAGAACAAAAAAGCGTCGCCGTGGGCAACGAACCCGTCGTGGTGCGCTGGGAAAGCGGCGTAGCCCCGTCGGAATGCGGCTATACCATCCGCCTGGGCGACGGCTCGATGTGGACCAATGTCGACAACGCCGGCAGCAGCGGCATCGTTGGCACCATTGCCACCCCCTGCCAGTTAGACCAAAACACCTACACCGTCACCGTGCAAAGCAACGATGCGCACAACAACGTCAGCAACGGAGGCACGGTGACTTCCGGCAGCACAATGCGCATACACGCCTATCCAGCAGAGCACTACCAGTTCAAAGGATGGCACGACGGGGCATACCACGGAGCCGTTGACGACACCGTGCTGCACAGCTCCGAGCAGCACCGCACCGTTACCATCCTCAGCGACACCGTTTTCACCGCCATCTTTGAAGCCGAACGCTTCAACATCTTCGTCAGCGTCAACGATGAAAGCATGGGCAGCGCCACAGGACAAGGGAGCTACGCCTATGGCGACACAGCCACACTCGAGGCCCGGCCCAACAACGGTTACAGCTTCGATCACTGGCAGTACGGTTCATTCACCTTCACCGACAACCCACTGCAAGTGGCCGTCTACGGCAACGCAGGCTATGTGGCACATTTCGTAAACCTTAACAGCATCAACGAAGGCAGCGACGCCCTGAGCATTGCACGCCATGGACTCGTGGTAACCCTCAACGGTGCCGCCGGACAGGCCGTTGCCGTATATGACGTCATGGGACGCACCGTGAGCAGTGTGGCCGTTGCCAGCGAAGGACAGCAGTTCGTCATGCCCCACGAAGGGCTATACATCATCCGCACCGAGAGCGGCTGGTGCCGCAAAGTAGTCGTGGCGCAATAGCCAACACTCGGCCACAACAATTACCAAAACAGTACGACCCCGGAAATCCTTCATGGCACCGGGGTCGCACTGTTTTTTTGATGGCGCAAGATGTCAGCTTTTCGTTCGGAACGGAATCTCCAACACCATGCCGTCGGTAGCCGCCACCGTATTGGGGAAAATCTGCAGTGCCTCCTGCAGCAGCGGTTCCAGCTCTTTGTAGCGCGCCGAAAAATGCGTCAGCAACAGCTGCCCGACGCCCGCATTGGCCGCCAGACGGGCCGCCAGGGCTGCGGTAAGGTGGCATTTTTCTTCGGCGACGGACTGGAAAGCATTGTCGAAAGTGCTTTCAGCGCAGAGAAGGTCGACACCGGCAATAGACGACAGCAGGTCGTCGTTGTAGGCCGTGTCGCAGCAATAGGCATAGCGGCGGGGCAAACGGGGCAGATTGGTCAGTTCGGCGTTGGGTATCACCTTACCGTCGGGGGTAACATAATCCGCGCCGTTTTTCACTTTGAGGCATTCGTCGGGAGTAAGATCGTAGCGGTCGCGCACGCCGCGACGCAGGTTGAGCAACGGCTGTTCCTCCTCGAAGACATAGCCGAATGTAGGCACCGAATGGTGAAGCGGGAAAGCCTTGACGCGGAAGCTGCGTTCCTGATGGATGATGCGGCAGTCGTCGAAGTCGAGTTCCACGATATTCAATTCATAGCGCAGTTCCGTTCCGGAGACCTGGAACAGCATTTCGAGTGCCTGACGGATTCCCTTAGGGGCATAGACCGTGAGCGGCTCGGTGCGGCCGCAGAGATGCATGGTGGATATGAGGCCCGGAAGTCCGAAGAAATGATCGCCATGCAGATGCGACAGGAAGACGGTACGTATCGACTGCATCTTGACATGGTACTGGCGCAGATAATTCTGCGTAGATTCGCCGCAATCAAGAAGCATCTTCACTCCGTTGATGTTGACCAGTTGAGCACTGCAATGGCGCGTAAAGGTAGGTATGGCAGCGCCCGAGCCCATTATGGTTATGGTAAAATTCATGGTGAGGGGACGTTATTAATTATGCACTTTCAACTCTTTCAGATCGAGGGTATTGGCGTCGAAGACAGCTTTGACGCGATGGCGCGGCAGCTCAACGATGGGGCCCATCTGCGACATGGGCACATCGCGCTTGACGGTAAAGAACGGCGACGTGACGGTGATTTCGGCATTTTCGGGGACCCGATAGCGGAAGTTTCTGGTGCCACGACGCTTGTTGGCAGCCCTGCCGGTATGGCCGCTGGC
>CAMNKG010000030.1 GCA_946542135.1 uncultured Bacteroidales bacterium | reverse complement strand
CCGCTCTTCTTGCGGCAAGTGTAGGCTATCTGGCTGCCGTCGGGCGAGAAGTTGAACTGCTCCACGCCGCCCCAGGGACGCATCGGGCACTCGAAGGTGCTGTCGACGATGGCTTTGGCGTTGGCTATGTCGACGGTGCCGTTCAGGTCGGCGAGGAAAATCTGCGGATATTCATCCACCCAATTGTCCCAGTGGCGGTACATCAGGTCCTCGTTGATGCGGCCTGTGGTCTTGTCCAAACCTTCGAAGAGGGGCTCCACGTCGGCGGCACGCTTCACAGGCAGGTCGGTGATATAGACCACCTTCTTGCCGTCGGGCGAAATCTTGAAACCCTCTATGCCGTTCTCGAAGGTGCCCAACAGTTTCTCTTTCTGGCTTTTCACGTCCATACTGCGCATCTCGTTGCCGCGGCAGAAAAGCAGCGTGGCGTCGTCAAGCCACACGGGGTTGAACTCGCTCTTCGCCGTGGTGGTCAGCCTGACGGCGTCGCCACCTGCGACGGGCATCACGTAGATTTCGGCATTGCCTTTGTTTTCGGCCATGTCGTAGTAGGTGAGGGTATAGGCCACCTGCTTGCCGTCGGGCGATACGGCGCTCTCACCCATCTTGCCCAACGCCCACATCACTTCGGGCGTAAACTGGCCGTTATTCACCTCTATCTGAGGCTTCTCAATGACTTTTCCGTCGCCGTCAGCGGATTGCTTCGCACACGATGCTATCAGCGCCAGCGAAGCCATTGCAATGTATATTTTCTTCATGTTTTATATATTATTATGTTTCCAAAATAAAATGCAAAAATACGAAAAAAAAACATTTCTGAAAAAAATGTGTACATTTGCATTCCCTTTACGGATGCCTCTGTCGTCATCCTTTTTATGCAAGATTTTGAAAAAAAGAAAATTATAATATTATTCATTTAACACAACACCATGAAAAAAACCTTCCTTTTGCTTATGACAGCAACTATGATGACCACGGCCGTCAACGCCCAGAAAGTCACCTCGGGTGTCACCTTGTCCAATCTGGACAAGACTGCAAAGCCCACCGAGGACTTCTACCAGTATGCCTGCGGTGGATGGATGAAGGCCAACCCTCTCGATGCCGAGCATAGCCGCTACGGCTCCTTCGACAAATTGGCCGACGACAACCAGAAACACCTCAAGGAAATCATCCTTGAAACCGCCAAGGCCAAGAACGCTCCCGGCAGTGTGGCCGACAAAATCGCCACTCTCTACAACATCGGCATGGACTCTGTGAAACTGCAGCAGCAGGGCGCCGAACCCATTCAGCCTTACCTCAAAACCATCGCCATGCTCCGCACCCGCGAGGATGTGCTCAACCACCTCAGCCAGCTCCACAAAATTGGCATCGACCCCTTCTTCGGTCTCTTTGGCGAAGCCGACTACGAGAACGCCAAGATGAACCTCGCCTGGCTCTACCAAACCGGCATCGGCATGGGTGACCGCGACTACTACCTCAAAGACGACGCCACCAACAAGGAAATCCGCGAGGCTTATCTGAAGCTCATGACCAAGGAATTCGAACTCTCCGGCTACAGCAAGATGGTCAACGTCTCTCCCTCCGAACTGGCCGACATGGTCATGGCTCTCGAAACCCGCCTGGCTAAAGCCATGTACGACAACGTCACCAACCGCGACCCCTTCAAGACTTTCAACAAGATGACCGTGGCCGAGGCCGACGCCAAAGTCCCTGCACTGCGTCTGCCCCTCTATTTCGCACAGATGGGCCTGCCCTCGCTCAGCGGCCTCAACATGGCTCAGCCTGAATACTTTGAGGAGGTCGGCGCCATCGTCAGCTCTGAATACCTCCCCATGATCAAGGCCTACTACGCATGGCAAGTCATCAACACCGCCGCCGGATACCTCAGCGACGACTTTGTTATGGCCAACTTCGACTTCTACGGCCGCACCATGAGCGGCACCGAGCAGATCCGTCCCCGCTGGAAACGCTGCGTCAGCACCGTCAACGGCGCCATGGGTGAAGCCCTCGGTCAGCTCTACGTCAAGAAATACTTCCCCCCGGAAGCCAAGAAACGTATGATTACCCTCGTCGGCAACCTCCAAGAGGCTTTTGCCCAGCGCATCAAAGATGCCGACTGGATGGACGAAATCACCAAAAAACGTGCTCAGGAAAAACTTGACGCCATCCTCGTCAAAATCGGCTATCCCGACAAATGGCGTGACTACAGCGCTCTCGAAATCAAGAATGACAGCTATTTCGCCAATATCATCCGCAGCAACATTTTCGATGTCAACTATATGCTCAGCAAGATCGACAAACCCGTCGACCGCCACGAATGGCAGATGACTCCTCAGACTGTCAATGCCTACTACAACCCCACCACCAACGAAATCTGCTTCCCCGCCGCCATCCTTCAGCCGCCCTTCTTCAACATGAAGGCCGACGATGCTGCCAACTATGGCGCTATCGGCGTGGTCATCGGTCATGAGATGACCCACGGCTTCGACGACCAGGGCCGCAACTACGACAAGGACGGCAACCTCAACAACTGGTGGCAGGAAAGCGACGGCGAGAACTTTACCAAGAACGCCCAGGTGCTTGTCGACTGCTTCAACAAAGTGAAAGTGCTCGACGACCCCGAAACCTACGCCAACGGCGCCCTCTGCCTCGGTGAAAACATCGCCGACAACGGCGGCCTCCACATCAGCTATCTGGCCATGCAGAACGCCATCGCCAAAAAACAGGTGAAAACCAAAAATATGGACGGTTTCACCCCCGCTCAGCGTTTCTTCCTCGCCTATGCCGCTGTCTGGGCTTCCAACATCCGCGACAAAGCCATCCTCCAACTTACCACTATCGATGTCCACTCTCTGGCTCGCAACCGCGTCAACGTCACGCTGCCCCATATCGCCGAATTCCACGAGGCTTTCGGCATCAAGGCTGGCGACAAAATGTGGCTCGCTCCTGAGAATCGCGTCAAGCTCTGGTAACTCTGAGCTCACGCTCTTCACCAATAAGGCAGGGACGGTTTTTCCATCCCTGCCTTTTTGCTTTTCCTGTCGTTAACGAGGGCCAAACTGGCTTATTGCTTTTTCTGTCGTAAACAGGGACCATCCTTGCCAGGCCTCTCGCCCCCTTTGACATGCCATATGGGACGCCATCGTTTTCTTTACACAATAATTGTTCCTCTATTACGTTAAATATTTAAAAAGTCTGAAAAACCATGGATATCCTCATCACCACCACCGATTCAATAGAAGGGGCAACCATCACTCGCTATATCGAGGTGCTTCGCACCAGCGTTGTCGTGGGCACCGACCTGGCGCTCACCGACCTCTTTTCCGGAACCAACCGCAAATACAGCTCCCAACTTAACAACAGCTATGACCGTGCTATGGTCAACCTTAAGATGAAAGGCTTTGCCGTCGGCGCCGACGCCATCGTGGGCCTTCACACCGACTTTGAGGAAATCTTCGGCAAAGGAAAGACGAAATTTGTGGTCTCCCTGGTGGGTACCGCTGTCAAACTCGACTGCTCTCGTATGCCGTCGCTCAAGACCCAAACCGACACCGTCTCGGCCTCCACGCTTCGACGCCAGCATCTGATGCTGACGCTGAGAAAGAAAATGAACGACGACAACTATGCCCTCAGCGTCGACGACTGGGACAATATCCTCAACTATTCTCTTTGGGACCTGGCACCCTTCATCTATCGCCGCTACCTCCTGCTGAATAAGGCCACCGTAAGCAATGTGCCTCTTCAGGAAAAAAAGCTTCTGCTCGACAATTTCATCCCCTTCTTCAAAAGCATGAACTACAACGATGCCGCCGATGTGATCTATGGCGATGTCACCACCGACCCCTATGGCACCGCCGACGTCGTGAATAAGCTACAGCTCTTCCATCCCGAGAAAATTTGCTCACTCCTGCAACCCGAAAACAAGCATCTCGTCATCGCACTCCTCAAAGCGGACAAACCCAACTATTCGCTTCCCGACCTGCAGCGGATGCGCCAAATCGTGGACTACATCGACAACCTCCCCGATACCGGCCACTACATAGAAGGCAAAGGCACCCTCTTTGGCAAGACAGGCACCCTGCTGGTTTGCGAACGCGGTCACACCTCTGCCGTGGAGCTCGGCGGACATTGCACCGAAACCCTCGACCGCGGCCTCGGCATCTGTAACCTCAATGTCAAAGGCCTCACCGAAGCTGAGATAGAAGTGATCTCGATGTTCAAACAGAAAGTGGATATCCTTTCTTCTCTGCTCGAAAAATAAACGTTCCGCCCATGTACACTGCCGTTGACATTCCCTTGTTGAAAAAATGAATCTTCTCAACTCCTTTGCTCTCATCTTTTTTCGTATTTTTGCATCGTTTTTCAGACTAATCTGCATCGTCGTATGAAGCGTTTTATTATTTTAACCATTGCTTTAATATTCTTCTGTAACATATCTGTTGCTCAGAAGAATATAACCATTAAAGGCACTGCCGAAAACGGCTCAGGACGCAAAGTGGAACTCTTCAAAATATCAGACTATATATCGAAGAACGAGGTGCTTCTCGACTCTTTCCGCATTGCCTCTGACGGCAGATTCGACCTCCGCTGCTGGTCCAATTATCCTATGATGGTCACCGTACAGATCGAAAACTACGCCCAGTCTTTCTATGTCGAACCCGGCCGCGACTATGAAGTTGTCATACCTCGCTTCGACTGGACCATGGACGAAAGCCGCAATGTTTTCCTCGACCCGGAACCGCTGCCCATGCTTTTCCAGAATATCCCTGCCAACGACATAAATATGCAGATCGACAGCATCGACCGCGTCATCGCTCGCTTCATCGACCAAAACAACTTCTATTTCGACTTCAAATTCCATCCCCAACCGTATTACTTCGACAGCCTGGTCTACAGGGTACACAAACTCTGCCCCGACACAAGCAACGATTTTGTAAACCGCTACAAGGTCTATCGCCTCGCTGAACTGAAATACGCCCTGCGTTTTGATTCCCGAAAACATCTCATCGAACAGTTTATCAAAAACAAACCTATCCTTTATTACGACGAGAACTACATGTCGCTCTTCGCCACCCTCTACGAGAACAGCATTTCAAAAGGCACCAAGGATATCCCCGTCTACCGCCTGGCTCATTGGGTCTACAACCTGGATCTCGACACTTACCTCGATTCCATCGGTATGGACCCCCTTCTGCGCCACGAACAAGTGCGTGAACTCGCCGCGCTACAGGCACTCCAAGAGTCGTACTACAACTTCCGCTACTACGATGCCGACATGGTGGTGAAAATGATCGAAAAGCTGGCGGCAAGAACCAAATTCCCGGACCACAAAGTGATAGCTCAGCATATCCTGGAGTCTCTGTCCCATAAAGAGGCTGCCGCCACCGAGACCGAATGGGTGCTCCCCGACGTCGACAAAAACCCTGTGTCTCTCAACGCCAAGAAAGGCAAATGGCTATACATCGCCTTCGTCAGGGTCAACGAGCCGTCATCTCTCGCCGAGATAGAGACCATGGCTTATTTCAAGGATTCCATCTATGCCCACTACGACGATGTGGAGTTCATCACCATAGCCTGCGACCGCGAATTTCAGAAGATGTTCCATTTCCTCAAAAACTCTCGCCACGGAAACCGCTACAACTGGACTTGGCTTCATTTTGACGGCAATTACGACTTGCTGCGCCATTTCCAGATCTACAGCTACCCCTGGTTCGTCCTGGTCGACCCGCAAGGCAACCTGGTCTATGACGTAACGCCGGCACCCAGCACCGGTTTCCTCATGAATGCCCCTTGGCGGCTGCGACGAGAGCCTTGACGTCCGGCATCGCCTCGCCCTTTTAATAATAGAAACAATACATAATATAATCCGACAACCGAAATTCTTAACATCCAATCTTAACCCTATTATCCTCCGATGATCGACACCAACTTACAACAAGCCATAGCCCAAGCGCTCAACAACCTTTACGGCATCGCATCTGACGCCGACAGCATCGTTCTCCAGAAAACCAAGAAAGAATTCAGTGGCGACTACACCTTGGTCGTCTTCCCCTACGTCAAGCAGGCACGCAAAGCCCCCGAAGCCGTGGCCAACGAGATAGGGGAGGCCGTCCTCGCAGCTCTGCCCAACGACATAAGCAGTTTCAATGTAATCAAAGGTTTCCTCAACTTCACCGTGTGCGACTCCTACTGGTCCTCGTTTGCCAACGCCATCGCCACCGACACCCGCTTGGGGTTGCAGACCGTCGATTCAACGGCAGCACCTGTCGTTATCGAATACTCGTCGCCCAACACTAACAAGCCCCTCCATCTGGGCCATATCCGCAACAACCTTCTGGGATGGTCGGTCTCGCAACTGCTCACCGCCAACGGACGCAACGTGAAGAAGGTGAACCTTGTCAACGACCGCGGCATTCACATCTGCAAGTCCATGCTGGCATGGCTCCGCTTCGGCAATGGCGAGACGCCCGAATCGACAGGCATGAAAGGCGACCACTTGGTTGGAAAATACTATGTAGAGTTCGACAAGCACTATAAAGAAGAAGTCAAACAATTGATGGATAGTGGGGTAGAGGAGGAGCAGGCCAAGAAAGAAGCACCCCTCCTGGTCGAAGCACAGCAGATGCTCAAACGCTGGGAAGACGGCGACAAAGAGGTCCGCGCCCTATGGGAGAAGATGAACAGTTGGGTCTACGCAGGTTTCGACGAAACCTACAAGAAAATGGGTGTCGGCTTCGACAAGATATACTATGAATCCAATACGTACCTGCTTGGCAAAGAGTTGGTGCAGCGTGGTCTCGACATGGGTGTCCTCTTCCGCAAGGACGACGGCTCCGTTTGGTGCGACCTCACCGATGCCAACCTCGACCAGAAACTATTGCTCCGTAAAGACGGCACCTCTGTCTATATAACGCAAGACTTGGGCACCGCACTGCTGCGCCAGAAAGACTTCGGCGCCGACCAGCTCATCTATGTGGTCGGCAACGAGCAGGACTATCACTTCCAAGTGCTGAAGATCATCCTCAAACGTTTAGGGTTCGATTGGGCCGACAAAGTGTACCACCTCTCTTACGGCATGGTGGAGCTGCCTAACGGCAAGATGAAGTCTCGTGAAGGTACCGTGGTTGACGCCGACGACCTGATAGAAGAAATGGAAAAAACGGCCGAGGAGATGTGTCGCGACAGAGGCAAGAACGACGACATGACACCCGACCAGCTCAAAGAACTCTATCATATCCTCGCTCTCGGCGCCCTCAAATATTTCCTCCTCAAGGTCGATCCTACCAAGTCCATGCTCTTCAACCCCGCGGAGAGTATTGACTTCAACGGCAATACGGGTCCCTTCATCCAATACACCTACGCCCGTATCCGCTCCATAGTACGCAAAGCGGTCAACGAGAAATCGTTAGACATCCAGTCGGCCACGGCTCCTGTCGCCATCAACGACAAGGAACGCGAAGTCATCAAGATGCTTCACGACATGCCTTCTGTCGTTGCACAGGCCGCGGCAGCCTACAGCCCCGCCATGATTGCCAACTACACTTACGACCTTGCCAAGTCGTTCAACAGTTTCTATCAAGATACTCCCATTCTTCGCGAAGCCGACAGTCAACGCATGCTGTTCCTTGTCCGTCTCTGCAACGCAGTCTCCAATGGCATTAAAAATATGATGTGGATCCTCGGCATCGATGTCCCTGAAAGAATGTAATGCTTCACGACAAAACTTTAAACATTTCACCTTATGTTTTTTAGCGAAGAAATTACCCTTTCAACACTTATATGCGATGAGGACGACCGACTGACTTTGTGGGGCTTGGCACGCCTATTCCAAGATGCAGCCGAAGACCATTCCGACACCTTAGGTGTGGGCTATTGGGGCTTGAAAACATTAGGCAAGGCATGGATTCTTACTCGAGTGTATTACAACATTTTACGTCTTCCGATAGCAGGGGAGAGGCTTACCTTGAAAACATGGGCAAAAAAAGATAACGGCCTCATTGCACCGCGCGATTATCAACTGATTGATGCTCAAGGTAATATTTGCGCTGCAAGCGCATCCAATTGGGTGGTTCTCAACACCGAAAACCGTCGTGTGTCGCGCCTTGGCGACGTCATCAAACCTTATGAGCCGGAGGATGTTGACGCAACAAAAGTCGGAAAATTCGATAAAATGATTATCGACGATGACCTTGTTTTTGTGAAAAACATCGATATTCCTTATTCTGCCATTGACCACACACGACATGTGAACAATGCAGAATACATGAAATGGATATGTGATTCCATTGACGAAATCTGCACCATGCGTACAGACAATCATCGCCACGAGATTGCTGAATTTGACATCAACTACCAAAAGGAAACCAAATACGGCGATCCTGAGGTGAAGTTATTCTCCAAGAAAACATCCTTGGATTCGTGCATTGATTATTCTTTCCGTATAACCAACAGCAACGGCACGTCCGTCATTGCCCGCGTCAAACTCAAATAACTCTCAAACCACATTTCCGAGTCACTCCAAGTGTACACTCTGAATCAACCAAAGAACGAAATTCTCTGACAAAGAACGAAATTCTCTGAATACATCAAAATTGAAAGTTCTCTGAATGCATCAAAATAGGAGGTTCCCAAAAAGGAGCCTCTTTTCTCTTTTCTCGCACACTACTTAACATAATGGAAATATTAAGTATTTTTAAACAAAAAAAAACCCACAGCAAAACTGTGGGCTTATAATGTAAATTGCATGAGAAGATTCGATTATTTGCCTTGTTCGATTTGCGTGATGCGTTCCTGGATGGGTTTGGCTTCGTTCAGCATATCAAGACGTGCATAGCAAATGCTGAGAGTCTTCAAGCAGTTGTAGAGCTTGCTGCGTACGGTGGCTTTTTCCTGTTCGCTAAGATTGTCGATGTAAGTGATGGCGTTCTTGAGATAAGGAATGGCTTGCTCGAAGAGTTGGTTCATTTCTTCGTTGAGTTTGTTCATGACAACCTCATCTTCATCTGAAGTCTGGCCAGATTCAATCATTTTACCGATAGCGGCGTTTTTGTCGGCGGCGCGGTTGAAGAGCATACTACCCATACCGTAGTTGGCGTCAATCTGATTGGGCTGTATTTCAGCCGAACGTTTGTAGGTCTTTTCAGCCTTGTCATATTCGCCGGCCTCATCGTAGATACCTGCAGCGCCACACAGCAGCAAAGGATATTTGGAAGAGGTGTCGGACATGGATGCTATTGCTTTGTCAGCCAATTCGATACCTTTGGCTTTGTTGTTAGTCCAGATGTAGGCGGAAGCCAGCATCAGCTGGGCGTTGGGGTCATCGTTCATCACCTGGGTGTAGTGTTTCGCGGTCTTGATAACGTTGGCAGTATCGTTCTCGCCCTTGTAGATGGCAATCATGGTATTGTAGACCATGGGAAGGATTTCGGGGTTTTTCACTTTCTTGGAACGCACCAGGGGTCCGAAGTATTTCTTTACACCGTCGTTGTCGTTAAGCAGCTGGCAGCTGTAGCCTGCAATGTAGTTGGCGCCGTTTGCCAGTTCCTTGTCGCCGGTGTTGTTGGAAATCTTGATGGACTCTTCAGCCTCTTTCAACGCTTCTTTATATTTGCCTTCGTTGAACAGATTGATACTTCTTTCATAGAAGATATTGCCAAGAAAGGTGAAAACGCCTTTGTTGCCGTCGGTGTATTCGCCTTTGGTGTCGAGCTCTTTGCAGCGCAATGCAGCAGCATACGCTTTGTCACACCAATCGGGATCCAAATCTTTGTATTTGGATTTGGCCTTCATCGTTTCACCACCTATCTGGCTGTAGATGAGACCTGCATAGTACCAAGTCTTGGCATCATCCTTTGTGTCTTCGTGGGCACAAGCTTTATCAATGGATGCTTTGGCTTTGTTTAAGTAGCCTCTTTTCAAATCCGACATGGCACTTTGAACGTTCAATGTCTGCGCATTCGCGGCGAAGCCGAGTGCGAGAAGCGCTGTAAACAATGCAATTTTTTTCATAATCATTAGAATGTTTTAAATGTTATTTCTCTATTTTGTATTTCCTGTTATTTAATTATTTTGTGGTTAAGAATTATTATGATTGTCATGAATTGTTATAGGGTCATTCGGTGACCTGTTCGTCAGCGTCGGTCTCCCCTACTCCATTTTCATTTTCGTTTGTAACGTCTTTAATATCATTGTTTTCTGTGATTTCCGTTGCACCTTCACCGTTTTCTTCTACATTTTCTTCGTTCGATTTCTCGGGTTCGGCGTCAACTTTGGTGATAGATGCGATGGTGTCTTTTCCGCGCAGGTTGATCAATTTGACACCCTGGGTGGCACGGCCCTGTACACGCAGGTTCTCTATGTGCATACGGATAGTGACGCCAGAGCGGTTAATGATCATCAGGTCGTTGTCATCCGACACACTCTCGATGGCGATGAGACGTCCGGTCTTCTCGGTCACCTGCATCGTCTTTACGCCCTTGCCGCCACGGTGGGTCTCACGATATTCGCTGATGGGCGAACGTTTGCCGTAGCCGTTTTCGGAGACAACCAGAACATTATCGTTGTCATCCTGCACGCAAAGCATACCGATAACGCAGTCGTCCTGCGGTTCCAGCGTAATACCTTTGACGCCGGAAGCGCCACGACCCAGAGGACGGAATTCGTCTTCCTTGCAACGCACCACTTTACCTTGGCGCGAGGCTATGAGCAACTGGCTGTTACCATCGGTGAGCCGTGCAGTGAGGAGTTCATCGCCTTCGCGCACACCCACTGCGATGATGCCATTGGTTCGCGGACGTGAGTAAGCCTCGAGGGTGGTCTTTTTGATGATACCGTTCTTGGTGCAGAGCACTATATAATGGCTGTTGAGGTATTCTTCCTCTTTGAGGTTAAGCACATTGACATATGCCTTGACTTTGTCGTCGGGCTCGATGTTGATAAGGTTGAGGATGGCACGACCCTTGGAGTCTTTGCCGCCTTCGGGGATCTCGAAGGCGCGCTTCCAGTAGCAACGACCTTTTTCGGTGAAGAAAAGAATGTAGTTGTGGTTGGTGGCCATAAAGATATGTTCAACGAAGTCCTCGTTGCGCACCGAACTGCCTTTCGATCCGACACCTCCCCTGCCCTGGGTCCTGTATTCGCTGAGCAGCGTACGTTTGATGTAGCCCATATGGGAGATAGTGATCACCACCTTGTCGTCAGCAATCATGTCTTCGATGCTGAAATTGGAGGCGTCGTATTCGATACGGGTGCGGCGGTCGTCGCCATATTTGTCGCGAATCTCGATAAGTTCGTTTTTGATGACATCCATAAGCACTTTGTGGTCGCCAAGGATTTCCTTGCAACGTTCGATGAAACGCATTTTCTCATCATATTCTTCCTGAAGCTTCTGGCGTTCCAGTCCGGTGAGTTGACGCAAGCGCATCTCGACGATAGCGCGAGCCTGCAAGTCGCTGAAGCCCCAGTTGTCCATAAGTCCCTGACGGGCATCGTCGACAGTGGCGGAACGACGGATGAGGGCTATGATTTCATCCATGATGTCGATGGCCTTGAGCAGACCTTCCAAGATGTGCGCTCTCTTCTCGGCTTCGGCCAACTCGAAACGGGTGCGGCGGGTGACGACCTCCTCACGGTGTTCTACGAAGTTTTGAATCAAATCCTTCAGGTTGAGCAGCTGGGGACGACCTTTGACGAGGGCGATATTGTTGACAGCAAACGAAGACTGAAGTTCAGAAAGTTGGAAGAGCTTGTTGAGGATGATGTTGGGAACCACGTCATGACGCAGGTAGTAAACCACGCGGATGCCGTCTTTGTCCGACTCGTCGCGGATATCGGTGATACCCACAATCTTGCCTTCCTTGACGAGCTGGGCCTGACGCTTGATCATTTCCGATTTGTTGACGTTGTAAGGCACATCGTGAGCCACAATCATGTTGCGTCCTTTGGCATCGGTTTCTATCGACGTCTCGGCACGGAGAATGATGGAGCCGCGGCCGGTGGTGAAGGCGTCGCGAACGCCTTTGTAGCCGTAGATGATGCCGCCGCCGGGGAAGTCGGGAGCGGTGATGTATTGCATCAAGCCTTCAACGGTGATTTCCGGGTTGTCGATGTAAGCCACGCAGCCGTTGAGTACCTCGCGAAGGTTGTGGGTGGGCATGTTGGTTGCCATACCAACGGCGATACCGTTAGAGCCGTTGATAAGCAGGTTGGGTATCTTGGCGGGGAGAACGGTAGGTTCTTCACGGTCGTTGTCGTAGGTAGGCATCATGTCGACAGTGTCCTTGTCGATGTCGGCAAGCATTTCGTTGGTGATCTGTTTCATGCGTGCTTCAGTGTAACGCATGGCAGCGGCACCGTCGCCGTCAATAGAGCCGAAGTTACCTTGACCGTCGACCAGCATGTAGCGCATAGCCCAAGGCTGCGCCAGGCGGACCATGGCACCATACACCGACGAGTCGCCATGGGGATGATATTTACCAAGCACTTCACCAACCACGGTGGCCGATTTCTTATACGCCGTATTATAGAAGAGACCCATGTCGTTCATGGCATAGAGTATACGGCGATGGACGGGCTTCAAACCGTCGCGGACATCAGGAAGTGCACGGGAGACAATAACAGACATCGCATAGTCGATATAGGCTGATTTCATCTCAGTTTCTATGTCTACCTGCGTGATTTTTTCGTTCTCAGAAATCATTTAGATGTATTTTAAGTAATTATTTACAAATAATTATATAATGTATTCATTATAATTTAGAGACGCAAAGATACGACTTTTTATCCGATAATTCCCGCCTTTTTTAGTTTATTTAAGGTTTTTTTTATTCCAAAACGAAAAACAAAATTTTTCTGTCATTTTGTCAGTGAGTATTCACATATCTGTGTTGAAAAGATACTTTGGCAAGTAATTTGCATGTGGTTGGAATATAGTAATTTTGAATTGTACTAACACTACCGCTTATTTTTCGATAATAAACTGATTAGCACATTAATATATGGAAGCCAAACTGAGCAAAAACACTAAAAAAGTGATTTCCGACAGTCGTGACGAAGCCATTCGGCTCAAAAACGGACATATCGGCGTGGAACATCTCTTTTTGGGCGTGGTGCGCGAACGTGAATGTTCGGCCTACAGGCTACTCGAAGCCATGGGTGTGGACATGGGTGCCATGAAAAGCCGCATTGAGACAGCCATAGGTCAACAGCAGTCGAACATCACCTACACTGAAGAAAGCGAGATACCGATGTTGAAACAGACCGAGAAAGTGCTCCGTCTCGCCTTTCTCGAGTCCACTAAACTCAAAGAAAATGAAATACGTACCGAGCACCTGGTGCTGGCCATCCTGATGGAAGGGGAAAATGTCGCCGCTCGTCTGCTCGAACGTGAAGGAATAAACTATGCGAAGTTTTTCAACATGCTGAAAAACAACCGCGACGATCAGGGAAAGACCAAAGAGAACATCGAAGACTATGAGGCGAAATTTGACCTGAACGACGAGGAAGACGACGATTTCCCCTATGCCAACCCCGACGAACCCTCGCGCAGCGAGAGCAGCAAAGGTGGCAAGACCCCTGCTTTGGAGAATTTTGGCCGCGATCTGACCAAGGCGGCCGAAGAGGGACGGCTCGACCCCATCGTCGGACGCACCAAAGAGCTGGAACGCATCGCACAGATTCTCAGCCGCCGCAAGAAAAACAACCCCGTTCTGATCGGAGAACCTGGCGTGGGCAAATCGGCTATCGCCGAAGGCCTTGCCCAGCGCATCATCGAAGGCCGTGTTCCACGGACGCTTTACAACAAAAGAGTCATCTCTCTCGACCTGGCATCCCTCGTCGCCGGCACCAAATACCGCGGACAGTTCGAGGAGCGCATGAAGGCCATCCTCAGCGAGCTGGAACGCAACCACAACATCATTATCTTCATCGACGAGATTCACACCATCGTGGGTGCCGGCAGCGCCTCAGGGTCGCTGGACGCCTCCAACATGTTCAAGCCTGCGTTGGCGCGCGGCGAAATCCAGTGCATCGGAGCAACAACCCTCGACGAGTACCGCCAATATATAGAGAAAGACGGCGCCCTGGAACGCCGCTTCCAGAAGGTTCTTGTCGAAGCTGCCACCGCAGAGGAAACATTTGAAATTCTGAGCAATATACGCGACAAATACGAAGATCACCACGGCGTGAAATATAGTGATGATGCCCTCAAGGCATGTATCAGCCTCACCGAACGCTATGTCAGTGACCGCCTGCTCCCCGACAAGGCCATCGACGCCATGGACGAAGCCGGTGCCCGTGTACGCATTGCCAATGTACGTATTCCTCAGGATATTATCGAAATGGAAAAGCGCATCGCCGAAGTCGTGAAGCAGAAAAAAGAAGTGCTTGCCCGCAAAAGCTACAACGAGGCGGCAGCCCTTCGCGACCAAGAGCGGGAACTCACTGCCGAACTCGAAGAGATGCGCCGCCACCATGAGGCTGAAGAACGCGACAACCGTGTGGAAGTAACCGAAAATGATGTTGCTGAAGTTGTGGCCATGATGACTGGCGTCCCCGTGCAGCGCATCGCGCAGAACGAAAGCACCCGACTGCTCCGCATGGAGGAGGAACTGCAAGGCACCGTCATTGGACAGGACGAAGCCATCAAAAAGATTTCCAAAGCTATACGTCGCAATCGTGCGGGTCTCAAAGATCCCAACAAGCCTATCGGCACTTTTATCTTCCTGGGCCCAACAGGCGTCGGCAAAACCTACCTGACCAAGGTGCTCGCCAAATACCTTTTCGACAGCGAGCAGTCGATGATACGCATCGATATGAGCGAGTATATGGAGAAATTCGCTGTGTCGCGCCTCATCGGAGCGCCTCCAGGATACGTCGGCTACGAAGAAGGAGGACAGCTGACCGAGAAAGTACGCCGTAAACCATACTCTATCATTCTGTTAGACGAAATCGAGAAAGCTCACCCCGATGTGTTCAACGTTCTGCTGCAAGTGTTGGACGACGGTCAGCTCACCGACGGCTTGGGCCGCAAGGTCGACTTTAAGAACACCATCATCATCATGACCTCCAATATCGGCAGCCGACAGCTGAAGGACTTTGGTACTGGCGTAGGCTTCAGCACCACGGCACGCGAAGCCGAACGCGGCGAGATGGAACGCGACGTCATCGAAAAAGCTCTGAAGAAATCTTTCGCGCCAGAATTCCTTAACCGCATCGATGATATCATCTACTTTAATAGTCTGCAACGCGAAGATATTCATAAGATTATCGATATAGAGTTAAAGGGTCTCTTTAAGCGTATCCAAAACATGGGCTTCGATATTTCTATCGACGAGGCTGCCAAGGACTTCCTCGTCAAGAAAGGCTGGGATGCCCAATATGGAGCCCGTCCGCTGAAGCGTGCTATCCAGCGTTATATCGAGGACGACCTCGCCGAGGAAATCATCAAGGCTGACATTTTGGCAGGCGATACCATCCGCGTCACCACAACAAAAACCGAAAGCACCGACGCTCCTACCCTCGACGACGAGAAGATTGTTTTCGAGATAGAGAAAGGTGAAGCGTCGAAGCAGTTGAGCGAAGCCATCAACGAGAGCATCGAAGAAGAGCCAGTGACGGCATAACGATATTATCACATTGACAAAGACAGTAAAGGGAGTGCTTCTATAGCACTCCCTTTTGTTACATTTTCTTGTCGGACCATTCGATTCCTCATAATAGCGTAAGAAATTTTTATTATTGCCCCATCTCACTCGCCGAAGTTTGCTTCCTCAGGTTTGACGCGGTGCATCTCCCAGGTGTCTTTGCGACCGTTGGGATAGGTGTAGGACCATATAAACCACTCTTCGTCGAGCCGTTCAATGTCGAAGGTGAACCACCGTTCGCTGTTGGGCGTGGAGTGGGTGCGTATTTTATTTCCATATTCAACGCACCAGTTGCTCGCGATAAAGCTTGACAGTGAACCCATCGAAAATCCTTCCGACATCTCGTTGAAGAGGAACTTGCCCTCATCGACGCGCCAGTGGCCTTCACAATGGTAGCCGAAGTCGAATCTCCAACCACCTATTGTTTTCCACTCGCCGTTCATCGTCTTGATTCGGACGGAATCTTTCATCGTAAGCGTGTGATACTGCACTGCGTCGTCGGTATAGGTGCCATCGGCATTGAAGCGTAGCGTTCCTTCTTCGTCGCAGTGGATGGTGCCGTTGCCGTCGGGGGCGGTGTTGTTCCAGGAATGCACATAGTTATATGTGCCGGGAATGAGTTCGGCATTCTGTGCAAAACCCAAACAGGTTGCGGCAACAAACAACAAAAAGACAATTAACTTTCTTTTCATAATATAATTGGTATTAAAAAAGGGGAAAGCCGTTGAGGGCTCTCCCCTATCCTGTTGTTACGCCAGCAAGACGCTTTAGTGACTCTTAATTATTCCTCAGCGGGCCAGACGGGCTGCAGATTACGGTCGCCGTAGGCATCGTCGATCTTGCTGATGGTAGGCCAGTACTTGTCGCCATGTTCCTGCGGGAAGGCGGCCACCTTGCGGCTGTAGGGATAGTTCCATTCGTCGGCGCAGACCACCTGCATCGTGTGCGGTGCATTGGCGATGGGGTTGTTCT
>CAMNKG010000029.1 GCA_946542135.1 uncultured Bacteroidales bacterium | reverse complement strand
CAACCGCGAGGCATACACCTACCTGCCCAATTCGATAGAGCGTTTCCCCAAAGGCGAAGCAATGCTGCAACGGCTTGAATCCGCTGGCCTCATGGCGAAACAGCGCAAGTTCTTCTTCGGCGTATGCCGGATGTATATTTGCAGGAAGGTGGCCTGAACATCAGGTCCCTATCTGATTACTTCTATGGCACCGTTGTGGTTTACAAACCCGTATTCGCCCTGCGCGTCGAAACGGAAGAAGTAGGTTCCGTCGGGGCAGTCGCATTCGTTGGGATCCCATGCATCGTCGCCCGTTTTCATGTTTTGCCGCTGGTATACCAATCTGCCCCATCGGTCGTATATGCGTAGCCTGTTGGTAGGATAATAGCCCAATTCGGTGAGGTTGACAATACTCCACGTGTCGTTGAAGCCATCGCCGTTAGGGGTTACACAGTTCGGGAATTGAAGGTAGATGTTAGCAATAAGGACCCAGTGGCGAGATGTGTCGAGACAGACCAAGGTGTCGTGCCGCAAGGTCTCATGGTTTCGCCATGATGCAAGAACGACATATTGTCTGTAGTCGGTAGAATAGTCCTCTTCCATCCATTTCCATGTCATTTCGAAAGCGCTGACGGAGTCGGAAGGCGAGTCCGTCGTGTCGGCGTTGGCGGGGAAGAAATACCACGTGTATGGACTTAAGCTGTCGGGAGGCTCGGTAAGGTTAATGAAACTGACGGTTGCGTCATTTATTGATGGCGAAAGTGGTGTCCATGTGAAATCGGCATTATGTCGCTGGAACACCTGTATTGCATCCTTCATTGTGAGGGTATCATAGCATCCAGCATTACTTTGAGCTATCATCGTGACGGAGTATATTCCGCTGTCGGTATAGACGTGGAAGCCATGTCTGTTGTCAGAGGATTCGCCGTCGCCGAAATACCAGGTTATATTGCTTGCATTTACTGACAAATCCCGAAACCAGACTTTCATCGGGGTACACCCTGCCAAGATGGTGTCGCCGCGAAGCCATATTGTAGAATCGCTGCTGATGACGGCATCAGCACGGAAGGTGCTGTCGTGTAGCCGTAACGCGATGTGTATGACGCTGTCGCAATTCCGCGTGGTCATCAACGAATCAAGGATGTCGTACGAAGCGCTATAATCTTGTCCGCGATAGGTATAAGACTCGTAGCTGCACATATGTACTGTGTCGAAAGAAGCGTAACGCGGATTGACCCAAAGGCTCAGGTGTTCGTTGCTATCGCATCCTGCTACGGTGCTGTCTATGTGGTTGAAGTCTGTGATGAGGAAAAACTGTTCTCCGTAGAACAGGACTGTGTCGCCGTGGCAGATGGTGTCGACAGTATAGAGTTGATAGCTCGTGTCGATAGTCAGGCTGATGGTTACAATGCTGTCGCAGTTACGTACAGACATTAGGCTATCGACAAGAATGCCTGTTTCATAAAGGATTGTGTCGCGGTAACTGTAGCCTGTGTTGTCGCAGGCCCGTACAACAAGAGTGGTGTCGTATCGGCTGCTGTTGACAAGGTTGAGCCTATAGATGCTGTCGCAACCATGTATTGACTGGAAATGGTGTGTGTAGTCGCCTGGCGTGTTTTCGTTAAAGCCGAAAAGGGTGTAGGGATCTTCGTCGCAGATGGCACCATAGATCATGGTGTCGAATACAGGATGGACCACAAGTTTGACTATTGTTGCCATGATGCTGTCGACCCTGTAATCGTCGCGAACTATGGTGTCGCATGTGGTTGTCAAGGGGGTTTCCCTGACCCAGAGGGTGTCGCCATGACAGATGGCGGTGTCGATGGAGTCGTATGTTATGCAGGGACTTGGAACAAAAATGCGGAT
This sequence comes from uncultured Bacteroidales bacterium, assembly GCA_946542135.1. Lineage (GTDB taxonomy): Bacteria > Bacteroidota > Bacteroidia > Bacteroidales > P3 > Colimorpha. The sequence goes on along the minus strand of CAMNKG010000029.1, from coordinate 14,908 downwards.
TGTCGTGTCGTGTGTGCATGTGCTGGAGTCGGCACCTATCATGGCCGACAGGCTCACGTCGTACCATCCTGGCGCGAAATAGTGCAGGGGGTGTTTGTCGTAGCTTGTGCCACCGTCGCCGAAATTCCAATATCTGCGGCCGCATTCCATGCCTGTAGGCATGGTATGGAGCGAATCGGAGGTGACGATGCTGCGGTTGTAGAACTGTATTGCAACCAAGCAGTCGTTGGTGTCGACAATCTCATATTCGAAGTTGGCGTAGGGGTAGGCGTCACCCACAACTACTGTTTTTTCAAAATAGCAGTTCGAATTGCCGGCAGCCCCCGGAAAGTAGGCACGGCATTTGTATGTTCCATTTTGGCTCGATGTGAATGTTCTCTCGGTACCCAAAATGACATCTGTACTGTCGATATTATACCATTGATAAGTGAATCCTTCTGGAGCTATAAAGGTGTTTTCGTGAACCTCGCCGCAGTTGGTGGCAAGAATGTCTTTGGTGCCACATTCCAGAGTGTAGTACGCGTATCCGAAATGTCCTGACTCCTGGCAGTCGTAAGTCGTGAGGTTTATGTTTATGCGCTCTCCGTGCAGGTTCTGCAGGTTTACTCCTACCGGAGTCCAGTCTTTCCAGAGCACATAGTTGGTGTCGTAGGAATATGAGTTCCACCCCAGACTCTCGTTCGACACGAAGTCGGCCGAATAGCATATCTGGTTCAGCTGGTGGCCCCGTTCGTCGGTTATTTCGAATCGGAAACGAGGCTGGTGTGTGGGGATGTGACCTGGATTTTCAAGCACTACAGCATAGCGTAGCAGGAGGGCTTCGGAGCGGGTGGTGTCGACGCGGTAGCTGTATTGCATCGATTCGGCTTCTGCCCCGATGTTCCAGTTGCCTAACCGTATAGAGTTTGTCAGTCCTGCATAGGTTGGCACGCAGCGAAGCATACCGCCGGTACGAGGGTCGGTCGCGTTGGTGTCGGTAATCACGGTGTGTCGCGAGTCGATGCTGTCGGCTCCATAGTCTATCAATCCTTTCCAAATGCGAGGCGAGGTGAAAGTGCCATAGTAGGGAGTGGCGAAGCAACTTGTCATGTCGGTGTAGTCGAGGCAATCCCGGTTGCCGGAGCAGAATTCGAACCATGCTGTGTCCATGCAGTTGAGCGAGCTGGCGTTGCTGGTGATGAACACGGTGTAGTGCATGCCGTATTCCAGGCCGTAGAGGTGCGCTACGGGCCTGTTGGTTACCACCGAATCCATGTGGTTGAGGTCCATGCCGTAGTACACTTTCCATAGCGTTGCGTCGCTCACGTCCTTCCATGTCAGGCGACAGGTCGTGTCGGTTTCGAGCGATGTTTGAATCTCTGTTATCGTCGAGTAGCTAACATGCAGCTCAAAGCCATCGCCGATGTTGGTGTCGGCATTGATTCTTCGACCGATAGCAAAATCTTTCATGTTGGACAGAGAAATGTTGCCGTTGTTAGGAGCATACATGTCACGCATGGTGTTGTTGGCATCGTGGTAGTAGATGTGGAGGTAGTCGCCTGATTCAAGGCGGAACCATCCTTTTACGCTTAACAGCATTCCCGGAGGGGCGACGAGGGTCAGTCGTCTATTGTAGCTGCCGTTATCGTCGTCGTAGAAATATCCGTATTCCGGGCTGTTGTCGGTTACGGTGTAGCAGATGTTAGGGTCGAGGGTGATTGTCTGAGATGCCTGATAGGCCATGGCGATAAGAGAGCTGTCGGTAATGGTGGAGAATACGGCTTTTGTTGGCAGGTGTTGCTTGCAGGGATGGTCCAGAGGTGTTGTGCCAATAACGTAAACCACATACTGTTGGTTAAGGCGGATGCCTGTCAGCAGAGCGTGTGGCTGGTTTGTGATGATGGTGTCGAGCAGCTTCTCGGCGGGTCCGTAGGTCACCATCCATTGGCTGCTGGAGGTGTCGGTCCAAGTCGCCGCTGCGGTATTTGCGCTATCCCATACAATGTTGATGTCGATTGGCTGATAGTTGTACATCAGTTCGAAGTCGAACCCATAGTCGTTCGTGTTTCCGCCGTAATTGCTTTCGATATAGAAGTCGTTGTTTACGGTTTTCTCGATATAGCCGGTGCCGGAGAAGGTGGTACCCTTATCCCAAGTATAGCTGTATACTTGGAATTGAGAACCTCCCAGTTCATAATAGCCGCGTATGGTTATGCTTTGGGCGTCGGGAACGGAAACATGCAGGGTATTGTCGCCTTTTTGGAACATTTTGTCGTCCGCTCCGTCGTCCACAATATGGTGGCATTGGTTGGCAGAGAGGGTTTTCTCGGTATTATAATATAGAGGAAAGTGGCCGCAAGCTTGTGCACCGACGTTGAGGTAGGGTATTATCGTCAAATCGGAATCGCAGGGCATGATGATGCCGAAGGCGTTGTCAATATAGCATCCTGACGTGAGGTCCTCGTCGGAATTGAAGATGCGGTAGTAGTACTGCTTGTTGCGCCGCAAGCCTGTAAGGTGGTATTGCTTTTGCGTGGTTGTCACTGTGGTCATTGAATCGATTGTCGGCCCGTATTGGAACTGCCATGAGGTGGCTCCGCTCGTATCCTGCCAAGTGATGGTTACCGAGGAGTCGGTCATGTTCTGGTAGTTGGGACCGTAAACTGTCGAAGCCGAATAGACTTTCATGACGAAACCGCTTCTCTGGATTGCTTCGTTCGACTGGAATCGCAGTTTCACCACGCCGCTGGGCACCCACGATTGCCGGCTGTAGGGATATTGGTAAAGTGAGATTTCATAGCCGTTCGGTCCATCGGTGACATAGAGCTCGTCGTTGTGGCTCCATTGTATTGAATAGTACAGACCTTCGCCCGTAGCGGTGTGAAGCACAAGGGTCGATGTGTCGGAAGGAAAATAGTTGTTCGGTCCGCCAGGGTCGTAAATTGTCAGGCATTCCCCATGCTGCACGACCAAGGTGTCGCTGCCGTGCGAAGTCATAGCCACTTCACCGGCTCCGAGAACGGGCAGGGTGCTGAAGGTGTAGGTCTGCGAAGCGTGGCAGAGCATGTTGTCGCCGCCGATGCGGATATGGTATTGCGTGCCTGCTTGAAGTCCTGTGAGCGTCATCGGGTTCGAAGTTGCAGGAATCGACACCATCGTGTTCTCGTCTGCACCATACCAGATGGTGTTTTGGGTCGACGCAATGCCCTGTGTCCATGCTACCTTTGCCGAATTTGCGGTAATGTTGCTGACAGCAACGTTGGTTACGTTGTGCGGATTCCAAATGACATTGAGTTTGAATCCTGGGTTGTTGATGCTTAAGTTGCTAAGGAATCGTAGAATGACGTAATTCACAGTTTGTCCGGCAATGTTTGCCTGTCGGCTGGATGTGAATATGCGGTTTGTGTTATAGTTGTTGTAGTTCCAATAGGAAAAGATTCCGGAATAATGGCTTACGCTCTGCAGCAAGTCGTTGGCATCGCTGTTCGACGAGTTGGTTGCGGCCCAAGAGCCGTCGATGGCGAAGGGGGTGGAACTGTACAGCACCAGAGTCGAACTGTCGTTGTCGAAATAGTTGTGTTGTGGTCCACCAGGATCGAAAATGCAGTAGCATTGCCCATCGGTCAGCAGTACGGTGTCTGCGGCCCGGAAAGGCATTACGATCGTGTCGCCCAGTCCACCTTGTGTGATGAATGCCTTGCGATAGCGGCTGTTGAGGACAATACATGATGTGCCATGCAGATTACTGACCACGTAATAAACGTATTGCGTTGATGGTGCGAGACCAGTCAACACCACTTGCCGTTGGGTTGTCACGACAGAGTCGAAGTTGTTTCCGTTATTGCCATAGTAGAGAGTCCACGAAGTGGCCAAAGTGTCGCTCCATCTGATGGTTGCCGAGGTTGAGGAAATGGACTCGGCCCGCAGGCTGTCGATGGTCGATACGGAGTCGGTGAGGCGGACATGGAGCACAAATCCGGAGGCTGGCGTGCTGTGGTTCGATTCAAAGGCTATGAAGGCCATATTGCCGTGGGTCTCATATTCTATCTCGTCGAATCGCAAAAAAGTGGCGTTGTCTATATAAAGCTTGTCGTTGGTTTCCAAGCGACATTTGCCGTCGATGATGAGTCGGCTGTTCGATGGGGCTACAAGTACCAGTTTGGAGAAGTCGTTGTCGAAATACCTTTTGTTGCCGCCGGCATCGAGCAGGGTGTAGCATCTGCCGGGTTCGAGGCGTATGGTGTCACTCTTGGCGCGGAAAGGCATTATGATGGTGTCGTTTCCCGTGCCGGCGGTTATGAAGGCATGCGGCTCGGGAACATAGCATTCCGGCACGTCGCCCAGACCCTCGATGCTGTATATGTACTGAGAACCACTCTCTAACCCTGCAAGGGTAATGCTCGGCGTAGTCGTGATTGCCTCGTTCCAATCGCCCTCGCTGCTGCGGTAACGGAAACGCCACGAGGACGCGCTGGTGCTGTCGGTCCAACTGATGGTGGCTCCGCTGTCCGTCACGCTGTCTGCTACAGGAACGACCACGCTGCCGTTCTCGAATCTCACCCTGAAGCGTCCGCGCGAGTAGTTTTGGTAAATCATGTGTACCCATCCTTCGGGAAAATACTGGCTGTAATTGCCGGAATTTATAGAGTAGTATGTTTCTGAACCATTTGCCAATAAACGATAAAAAGAGGTGGATGTAGAGACATTGACGTTTGTCGTACAGGCTGCTTGACCGTCTAAATAAACCCCATGCCCCTTGTTGAAGAAGTAGTAAGCAACAGACGTAGGGAAATATAGGTTGGTGCTGCCGTTGCCCGAAGGGCCCTGCAGCATGTAGCAATGGCTGTTGTCGAGAGTGTCGTAAGTGGTTTGTCCTGCTGCAGCCATCAGGATTGAGGATCCGGTGTCGGTGACGGCACACATGTTCTTGATAGTATGGCTTTGACACCAATAGTCGTTGTTGACAATGTAGTAGGCATACCACGTGTCGTTGCGCAACCCGTTTATCGTGGCCGATTTTGTCGATGATTGTTGCGAATTTATACTGTCGGCATCCCACCAGTAGTACACTTTCCATCCGCTGGCCGATTCTTTAGTGTCATCCCATGTCAATTGTACACTGCTGTCAGTCAATGGTGTATGTGACCAGTTGAATATGGTGTTATTGTATCTTATTTTGATACTGAAACCGTCGTAAGGACTGTAGCTGTTGCTGTGAAAATGGATGATGGCGCGTTTTTGTTCGCCCGTGTACGATTTGCTGCCGTTGCCGGTCAACGAGTCCTCGAGGTAGTTGGGCGTCAGAATGGTGTCATAGTATATCTTCACCCAGTCCTTGCCGTCGCTTAGTAGGCCCAACATGTAATCGATTTGTAGATAGAACCACGTGTCTGAAATGATATACAGATACGAATCCTCGTTGTTTTCGTAGGGTCCGTCACCTCCAGGGTCGAGAATAGTAATACATTGACCACCTGTAAGATGGATGGTGTCTGTGCCGATATGGGGCATGGTATACGTACTCTGGGCTTCAGCAGATGCGAAGAGGATTGTTAGCAAATAGATTAATGCTATGACTGATTTGCGGCTCATTGTCGGCGAGTGAAAAATTACGAGTATTCAGGTTGCAAATATACAATTTTTTCCGAATATGAACGTTAAATGTACAATTTATCGCGAGTTTGACAGTAATGCCATTCGCGATTGACAGTATAAATAAACAGAAATCGATGGCAGATAATTATTTGGAAAAACGTTACGAAGAGGTCTTTGGAACCAGAAAGGTTACCAAGAGGGTAGGGCATACCCTCGACGAACTGCTTACGAAAAACCGCTCGACGCGTGGCTACAACAAAGCCTATGTCGTTAAGCGGCAAGAGTTGGAGCAGATTGTTTCGGTCAATACCAAATTGGGATCGGGCTGCAACCGCCAGGTGTTGCGGTTCCGGCTGGTGACCCAAGGCGAAGAGGCTCAGAAAGTGCTCGAAAACATCAAGATGGGTGCTGCTCTGCCCGAACTGCATCTGCCGTTCCCAGGCACCGAACCCGAAGCCTTTATAATTGTCTGTTCGTTGAATGGCGACGACAAGCTGGCGCTTATCGACCTCGGTATGTCGCTCGAAGCCATGTCGCTGCGCGCCGTCGAGATGGGACTCAACACCCTCATTGTCGGTGCCTTCAACAAAGCGAGACTGAAAGAGGCATTCTCGCTTCCCTGCGACCCCGTCGCGGTGCTTTGCGTCGGCAAAGGCGCCGAACGTTTCGAATTGGTCCCCATCAACGAATCCGACCCTCACGCCTACTACCGCCGCGACGGCATCCACTACATTCCCAAAGTAAAGTTGGAAGATTTGATTATTGCTTAAAAAACAACATGCCCATACCGCAAGGGTATGTTGTTCGATCTATTTTCTTTCGCTGGTGGCAAAAAATATCTTTTGCTGCCAGCGAAAGAAATCTTTTGTTGGTATCAAAAGAAGTTGCGTGTTTGCAAAGATAAAAGAATGGTATTATTATTGTATTAAAGTCTTAGAAACTCCTTATCCATTGATGTGATGGCGAAGATCCGGTGGCTCTTTGTCGATAGCGAATCGGAGAAAGCTCTGCTCCACTGGAGCTAAGCGAAGCATGCAAGGTTGGCAAAAGCCCTATGACAAGGCAATTGACAAAATCTATTTGTATTGGGTTGAGTATAAATCAGGGCTGGCATTATGTAATGTCAGCCCTTTGGTTTTACTTTGATGATTAAAATCGTAAAAAATGTTAAATCTTCGTTTCCTTTGAGCGATTTTGGCCCTTTTTTACGCCTTATATATCGTGACGAAGGAAAAAGATCGTAAAAAAGCTTTCAGCGAATTGGTGTCACGCCAGCGCGACATGATATGGCATGTCTGTTCCGACTATAGCTTTAGTGCTGCTTGGGAAGTGGAAGATGCTGTGCAGGAGGTGCTTTGTGCCTTGTGGCGCGATTTCGAGAGCCTTACAAAACATGGCAGCGAACGGTCGTGGGTATATCGCGTCGCCACGAACACCATGATTGACATAAAACGCAAGGCCAACAACCAACCCCAGCTGCCAGAAGATCACATACCCGACCACGCTAATCATGATGACGACGGCTACACCTTGCTGCTGCAACTGATTGACATGCTGGAATCCCCCGACCAGCAAATTATACGTGCCCACCTCGACAATTTCCGCAACTATGAGATAGCCCGCATGACTGGACTGTCGCTCGCCACCGTCGGACGACGCCTCCGTGCAATCAAACAACATCTTCAAGAACAATATGATAGACTAAAATAATACAGATATGCCTGATAATTTTGACTCACAATGGAAACGGCGCACCTTGGCTTTGGCATCCTGCCACAGCCCGTTGAGTGACGAAAAATGGCAGTCGCTCACCGCTCGGGCTTGGCAACAGCCTTTAGCTATCCCGCCCGCTGCTTCCTCTTCTCGTCGCCGCACCTTGTGGCCGGTAGGTATCGCTGCCGCCGTCGCCGCCCTCATTATGGTCGGCATCAGCTTGCATGGGATGCCGTCGCAGCCTAAGGATGTCGTATACAGCGGACAGTCGGTACGCTTCATATGCAACAACCAATGCAACGCCCAAAGCACTATCGACTATTTCGACAACTATATCGGTAAACTCGGAAGCATATGAAACATCTTGCCTTCATCGCTACCGCCGCTCTCCTGCTGTTCGCTGCTTGCCGCAGCGAGTCGACGCCTATCGAATCGGCCGCCATGGAGCTGTATCGCGGTTACGCCGACAACGACAAAGGAATCACGGTGGCTTACATCGGCGACTACAGCGCCTACGATCAGGTGTTCAACGCCGTCATGTTTCACGCCGACGACAGCACGCAATGGCAATGGCTCAAACAGGAGTTCGGCGTCATCGAACCTACCGACCTCGACTCTACGGCTGCCGCCAAAGAGGGGGCAACAATGATCTCTATCCACATCGACACGAGTATTCATTTCCACAGCAAGGAGGAGCAGCAAGCCTATATTGACAGCATCACGCAACAAATTGTCAACCAGATTGCCGGTCAGTCGGCCGAAGGGAAGGGCTCGATAGAGGTGGCTTCCATTCTGGCTTCCGACACGTCGCTCGACCAGCAGTTGCAGAACCGTCTTGACCAGCAGGGCAAGCTGGTCAAATACAACCGAAAAAACGACAAAGTGGATTACCTGCTGAGCGTGGACTTTGACAACCACACGGTCCTCTGCTTCTTCTGCCGGACGCAGGAAGAGGCCACCACACTGGCCCGCTGGCTTAACAGGGGCAAGATTGTGTAGCACCTCCAACGCCTTTTGTAGTACCCCAACGTCTTTCCACGAACCATCATTCCATTAAAAATTATTGTAAATGAATAAAAAGATTACCACCCTCTTCGCCTCGCTCCTGCTGGCTATGGGCGTCTCCGCCCAGACGCAGCGCACCTCGGTGCTCGAAGAGTTCTCCACGGCATACTGCCAATATTGTCCGGAGGGATACAAAATCATCAAGAAAGCCATAGATAGCCACCCCGGCACCCTTTGGCTCGTCCACCACGCTGGCTTTATGACGGATGCCATCACCATTCCCGCCTCTGAAAGACTGACGTTCCTCTACGGCACCAATGCCTTCGCACCCGCCTATATGATTGACCGTACGGTCCCTTCCGAAACCTATACGGCATACAGCCCCGTGTGGGCTGTGGACGACAGCGCACGCATCGCTTCGCAACTCGACGAGATGGCAGCGGTGCCGTGCTTTACGTCGGTGGCCATCGGCGACCTGCATTATGATGCTGCTACCCGCAACGTAACGGCCACCATATCGGGCCGCATGACGCAACCTTTCGACACTAACATCACCCGCCTTACCGTCTACCTCGTCGAGGACAGCATCGTTTTGGCGCAGGCCAGCACTACGGGAACCATCGATGATTATGTGCACATGCATGCCGTCCGCGACTGTGTGACCGACATCTTCGGCGAACCGCTTTCGTTCCTGCCCGACGGCACGTTCCGCTACGAGGTCAACTATTCTGTCCCTGCAAAGGCTGTCGCCTCGCATTGCCGCCTTGTGGCGTTGGTACACTACTTCAAAGCCACCAACCTCACCCTCAACGCCGTGCTTAACGCCACAGCAACCGATACTTACCTCACAACTCATACGGCAGGAATAGACAACAGCCCGAATCTCGCCGCATTCACGGTCTACCCCAACCCGGCCAGCGATTACGTGATGGTCCATGCTGCGCAGACCATCCGTCGTATCGTCGTCTCTGATATGGTGGGCCGCCAGGTGGCGGCATACCCGGTGCCGGACAACAGCAACGAATACCTCCTCGACACGCGCTCCTTCGCGCCGGGCCTTTACTTGGTTACCGTGTCGGGCGATAAGGGTACCTCAACCCAAAAAGTCGTCATCAGCCGATAACCGACAGGACTACGTATTCCTATAGCAATCGTAATATTAAATCTTAATTAATTTATAATGAAAAAAATAATTCGTTTTTCAGCCTTTCTGTTGCTCTCGGCTTTCGTCATGACGGCTTGTGAGGACGACAACACTAATCCTTCCACTGATATGGATTTCACTTACCAGACTATCGACAACACGTCGTGGCAGGGTGTCTACAACACCTATATCAACTCTCCCTATGGCGGCAGTTATCCCCTCGTGATGGATTGGACCGTCGACTTCAACGGCAATAGCCGTGGCCTCGTCTACCTCCACATCGAGAGTCCCGCCATCAGCGACATCGACGAGGAGATGGTTATGACCAACTATGTCTATAACGGTGACAATACAGGCACTTTCGACTATAACACCTACCACATCACCTTCACCATCGACGGCCTCAACCGCCGCATGGAGGTCGACTCGCTCCGTCTGGGTCTTGAACTCGACGACACGGGCAACAAGACCTATTTCGGCGGTCGCACCACCTTGACACAGACCCGCTAAAACAAATGAAATCGTTTGAAACTAAAATATTTGTATCGTGAAAACTTTCCGCGTCATCACTTTCTTGCTTTGCTGCATGTCCTTGGTGGCATGTGGCGACGACGACAATACCCCCGTCAATCACAACGACTACGACATGGTGAACACCTCTTGGCAGGGTTCCTACAATTCGCCTGTCGAAGCTCCTGACGGCAGCACCGTCACCTTTACCCTCACGTGGACCATGGACTTCGTGACGGCCGACAGCGGCAGCCTCATGTGTGAGATCTCCAGCGCTTATAGTGAACCTCAGTATCAGGATATCGACTTCACTTACAGCGTTGAAGGCAGCACAGGCCATTTCTCGGTCGACGGTCAGGAGGACTCTTTCGCCATCGACTGGAGCAACAACAAAATCACCATGGATCTCCAGATGCCTATCGATATCGGCGCTGGCGCCATCCTCGTCGGCGGAACGACCGACCTTTACCGAATCAGATAATCCATTTAACCCATTAAACCCCATTTAACCCATTAAACCCTTTATCATGAAACATTTATTCAGAAACCTCACCATCGCGCTGCTGGCTGTCATGGCTCTGGTCAGCTGCAGCGAAGAAAAGTACACCATCACCGTGAAGAGCAACAACGATGCCTGGGGCATGGCTCTGGGCGGCGGCGAATACGAAGAGGGCATGGCCTGCGAGATAGCGGCGCGCCCCAATGTGGGCTACGCCTTCCACCAATGGGATGACGGCAACACGGAGAATCCCCGCGTCGTGGCTGTCAAAGGCGACGCTACCTACACGGCTATCTTTGGCGAACCCGTCCAGGATACCACCGGTCAGGGTGGCGAGATCATCCTCGACACCAACGCCAAACTGACGGTGGTCTTTGCCAACGACACTTTTGATATCGATGTCCTGCTCCGCTCCCAGGTGTCTACGGGCGGCGGCTCGTTCATGTACATGCTTACCGCCACCAGCCATCCCGACGGTACGGGCTTCCTCGTGCAGTGGCTTTGGGACGGCGAAGTGGGCACTATGAGCCAGGATGACTATGAGTTCCAGATTTGCTACGTGATGAACAACAACGACGATCTGGTCAACGTCGGCGGCAATCAGTTCCCGCACTACATGTCTGTTGACAACCTCACCATCAACGTGACGCGCTACGATGCCGCCACCAACAGCATTGACTGTGTGGTCAACGGACGTGTGCTCGACATGACGGCCGAAGCCAACGGCACCGGCCCCCGCTATGAGAACATTCGCATCGAAGTCGAATCTTTCCGCATGACTGACTACAATCAGAACAAATGAAATCGTTCATCTCATTCCTTGCGGCTACGGTCCTCTCCGTGGCCGCTTTTGCTCATACGGTCGACAGCCTCACGTCGGCTCGGTTGGCTGCAGGTTTCTTCCAGCGCGTGTCGAACGCCAAAGCCGATGTCCTCCTGACCGACTGCAGCGGTCGTTGGCAATACGGCCATCTGCGGCTCTACACATGTCAACACGGGGGCTTTGTGTTGATGGCCAACGACGATGCAGCGCGTCCCATTTTGGCTTATAGCACTACCGCCACCCTCAACCCCGATAATCCTCCGGCGGCCCTGGTGCCGCTGCTGCAGCAATACAACGATGAAATCGCTGCGGCGCAAAGAGACGGCGCCTCTGCCGACCCCGACTGGAAACGGATGCTGCAAGGTGGCGCCCTGGAACGGGCTGCTAAAGATGACGAGCCTGATTCTCTGGGTCCTCTGGTTCAGACGCAATGGTACCAGCTCTCGCCCTACAATATGCTCTGCCCTGGCGGCTGTCCGACGGGCTGTGTGGCCACGGCGGCGGCTCAGCTGATGCGCTACTGGAACTTCCCGGCCTTCGGCGTCGGCAGCCACAGCTACACCAGCGATGCTGGCTATGGCGTCCTTACGGCCGACTTCGCCCACACCTATTACGACTGGCCCAACATGCCCCTGCGCCTGACGGCCATGTCGTCGGCAGCCGAGCGGCAGGCGGTGGCAACGCTGATGTACCATATCGGCGTCAGCGTCCATATGAGCTATAACACCATTCAGAGCGGCGCCGTAGCCGGCGACCACGATGGCGACACCAATGCCTACTGCTCCCAGAATGCGCTGTGGCGCTTTTTCCGCTACAACCGTCAGGATATCAGCTACCGCGAAAAAGGCTCCATGAGCAACGACGAATGGACGGACCTCATCATCGCCGAGCTGCAACAGCGGCGTCCCATACTCTACAACGGCCGCGGTGGCGCCGGCGGCCACGCCTTTATTTGCGACGGATACGACAGCCGCCGCTACCTGCACTTCAACCTCGGCGAGGACGGCGAAGGCGATGGCTTCTACGCCGTGGGCGCTATCAGCTACGGCATGTACAATTTCAATATGGAGAACAACTGCGTCATGGGTATCCATCCTGACTATGGCATCTACCTTAGCGACCCGTCGCTCAGTTTCGACCGCACGGGAGGCACGAAGCAGGTGGCGCTTGCCACTTGCGACACCAGCGATGCGCCCTGGACGGCGTCATGCTCGGCCTCTTGGCTGCATATCGCCGATACGGGTTTTCTCCACTTCGGTCTGCTGAGCGTCATCGCCGACGAGAACATCACAGGCGCCGACCGTACGGCGACCATCGTATTCTCTCAGCTCGGTCGGTCGGCGGTACTCTCTGTCACGCAGAATGCCTATAGCGAGAGCGACTACTGCACGCTGACCGTGGTGATGGAATGCACACGTAGCGGCTCGTCGTGGGCCAACGATGCGCACCTCTCGTTCGAGTCGCCATCGGGCCTCGTCTACGGCACCGCGGCCCACACCTCCACCGACCGCACTTCGACGGCGACGGTACGTGTGGCTCCGGGTACGCTCATCGTCCGCTATCATCGCGGTGGCCCTCAGGACCGCTACTACAACTATTGGGTTATCGACCCCGCGGGCGACACGCTGATAGCGGTGGAAAACGCCTATTATAACGGTGACGACGTCACCATTGAAAACCCTTGCCATGCGCTTGCCATCGACGACGCACCCTCGGGTCTGGGTCCGCTGCCTGTCGTCTTCCCTAACCCGACCGACGGCATCGTGAATATAGATGCCAATGGCTGCAACATCAAAGAAATCATTATTCATGACGCCAAGGGGCAGACCGTCTCAGTTCGCAGCCTTCCCATCGACTTGTCGGCGCTACCTTCGGGTGTCTACTTCCTGAGTGTCATCACCGACAAAGAAATAACAACCACAAAAATCATAAAGCGTTGATATGAGAGCAATTATTTTCAAAGTTGCCGCACTGCTGTTGTTTGTGTCATCGACTATTGGCGGTTTGGCGCAAAGCAAATCCAACAAGGTTGTCAAAGTGGGCAACCTGCGTTTCACCATGGTCTTCGTAGAAGGTGGCACATTCCGGGAATGGTGCCAGGATTGGTACGATTCGGAGTATTACACCTATTCTCCCTCCGAGAATCCGCAAGGTCCTGACCAGGGCAACGAGCATGTGGTTCGTGGCGGCGCTTGGGGCGTCGATGCCGACTTCTGTCGCATCACCTATCGCTCTTTCGTCGAATCGGACAATTCCAGCACCGTCAATTTGGGCTTCCGCTTGGTGCTGGTGCCGTAGCAGCGGCGGCTCCGCATACGACAAAATCAAAGGACACACCCCGACGGGATGTGTCCTTTTGTTTCATTTAAATATCTTGATATTGTCCAATCAGTTTGTTTGTACAGCCGTTTTGAAGTGCCTCTGCGCTCCTGCCGAAGCATGTGTTGTCGGGAGGGTGGGGGAGAGGGCTGATGGTGACTGTCAGTCGGCGGGGAAAGCAATCTCGCGTTCTATCACCTGATAGGGGTTGTTGTTGCGGTAGATGGTCTGGCGCACCCAGTTGTCGTCTTCGTCATATTCGTAGACGTAGCTGTGTTTCCAATTCAGGTGCTCGTCGTAGTTGAACGAGGATACTTCCACCACGTTGTCGTGGTCGTCATAGTAGTAAGTCGTCAGCGCCACTAAGAATTCGTCGCTGTCGTAGAAGCGCCATTCGATACGGTTGCCGCGGTTGTCGTATTTATAGAGGTAGCGCTGCATGAGGTCGCCGTCGGGGTTGTAGAACTCCAGCTCGGTGTTGTTGCCCATGTTGTCGTATTTGTATACGCGGCGTTCTGTCATTTGGCCGTCAGCGCCATAGCTCTGCTCCTCGACGAGGCGGTTGTTTTCATACTTGCTGGTCTCCTTCTTCGACATGCGCTCCTTCATGTATACGGTGCGGGCTATGCGGTTGCCGTTCTTGTCGTTGAGGTAAGCCGTGCGTCCGGTCAGCTGGTTGGCGCGGTTGTATTCGTTCCAGCCCAAGGCGTAACCGTTGACATCGAAATAATAGGAATAATAGATATAGTCACCATTGGTGCGACGGATTTTGTCCTGAAAATTGCCTCTTTTGTCGAAGGTGATGCTGTCGATGCACACCAGCTGGCGACCTCCGTTCTTGCCGCCATAGAGGTTGTAGGTATACTCTATCACATAGAGTGCATTACCGTTGATACCCATCTCGGTACGCGAATTTTTGCGGGGACCACCGTTGGCAGCGAAAAGGCTGGAAAACAGCACGGTGGCAAGTGCGGTCAAAATGATTTTCTTCATTTCTTTGGGATGTTTTTAAAATGCAAAAATACAACTTTTTCAGGACATAAAACCTATTTTTTGTTTTTTTATTGCATCTGTGCCCTTTTTTATTTCCTGCCGATGCCGCTTTCGAGGTCGAGGCTCGGCAGGTTGTTCTTAGAGTTCAGGGTCTTTGCGGATGCTATAAAATAACTGTTCTATAGGTTGTTATTGCTGTTCTGAGGCATTGAGGCGTTGTTCTCTTTTGCCTCGGCGGGCAAAGAAGATGACGGCCAGCGCCACCGTGACGACGGCAGCGAGGCTGTAGCCGACGGCGCTGGGCATCAGGGAACCTAATCCTTCTTTC
>CAMNKG010000028.1 GCA_946542135.1 uncultured Bacteroidales bacterium | reverse complement strand
AAAACGATAATCGCAACTATACTCCTGTCCACTGCCTTTTCCTGCGGCAAGAAAGAAGGCGCCCCCGACACACGCAGCAGGATAAACAACATCTACAGCAGTGAACGCTACACGATGGGCGACGTGGTGCTGTTTGAGAACCAGGAACACCTGTCGCAGCAATGGTTTTGGGACGACGACGAGCTCTATCGCATCGACTACCATGAAAACGCGCCATACTCTGAAAATTTTTTCTACGATGGCGATCAAATCATCCGTACCACCATTCCGGCCTATAAGCTGCGCAACGACTTCGCATACGACGGACGTCGTCTCAGCAGTATCCATACTTACCGTGCCGATACGCTGATATATACCGTCAAGGTCTCTCATGATGGTAAAAAATTGACGGCCATAGATATACACTACGAGCAAAACCTTTCCGACAAAGGCTACGGACTGGAAATGATGCCGACGATGCATCCTCTTCGTCTGCTGACGGGCGATGCTATAGCCCATATGGTTGCTGACGACGCCTGCCGGTTGTCGCGACAACGCAAAGCCACCAACAATGCCGAACAAGACATACGCTACGAATTCACGTGGAAAGACGAAGATGTGGTGGCCGTCGATGCCATAGCGGCTTCCGAAACATGGCATGCCACGCTGACGTACGACAACAAGAACAACCCCTACAGCCAGCTCTTCGGTTACCATCTGGGCCACGAAGCCGTTTGGGGATTCATGATGATGTCTGAGCACAATGTGTTGACGCTGACACGCCCATACGAAAACAGCAACGACCAGCTGTTCACCTATACCTATTCCTACGATGGCGACTACCCGTCGCAATGCACCCTCGCCTATTCCTACCTGGCTCCACACCATCAGACCTTTGAAGAGGTCTCGTATACCGTAGTCCGGAAGGACCGTTACGAATACAAATAGAATAATGACATTATGCCCATCTTCGAATCTTCTGCCATCGCGGCTGTAGCCCTGCACCGAGTAGGCAACAAGGCTACCGACGAAGGCTATGTGCTCTCCGAAAAGCTGCAGTCGCTCAACGATGCCCTTCAGGATCTGCTGATACGCTATTTCCTGTCGCCCTTTAAGGGCGAGGATTATTACTGTTTTAGAGCCGACGACGACCTGAGACTCAATCCGGTATACCAGTCGGCATGCGATATCTTTGATGACCCGGAATCGTTGCTCGACGTGTCGCGGCGCTTGGCCAGCACCCTCTACGATGCCTCCATGCACCCCAACATCAAAGGGGGCGATTTCTTTGTGGTCTATTTTAAGGAATGTCTTTTCGAAGGCAATGCCGTCGATGCCATAGGCCTTTTTAAATCAGAGAATAAAGAACAGTTTCTTAAAGTGATGCATGAAGATGAGGAGTGGAGTCGTGAGCAAGGCAACAACAGTGCTTCGGCCAAGTTCAGGATGGACATAGACAAAGGTATCGACATCAACAAGCTTGACAAAGGAGCGCTGATTTTCAACACTGGCCGCGAAAACGGGTTCGTGGTCAGCGTGGTCGACAGCACAAACCGCGGTATGGACGCCGTCTACTGGAAAGACACTTTTCTGTCCATCTGCCAGCGTCAGGACGACTACTACAACACCCATCAAGTGATGCAGGCCTACAAGAAATTTGTCACCGACGAGCTGCCCCAACAATTTGAAATCAGCCGCGCGGACCAGGCCGACCTGCTTAACAAAAGCGTCAATTTCTTCAAACAGAACGACAATTTTGACATGGGCGATTTTGCCCGCGATGTCATAGGTCAGCCCGAGGTCATAGAAAGTTTTCAACAATATCGCGACAACTACGAGAAAGACAACGACATCCATATTCCCGACACCTTCGATATCAGCGACGGCGCGGTGAAAAAACAGGCTCGATCCTACAAGAGTGTCATCAAGCTCGACAAAAACTTCCATATCTACGTCCACGGTGACCGTAAGCTCATCGAACAGGGCGAAGACGAAAAAGGTAAATACTATAAAGTATACTACAATGAAGAAAGTTAAGAACATTTGCCTACTTGGGGCCGTGATCACTATCTTGGTCCTAACAGCCTTCAGCTGCAAATCGCACAAAGCCACCACCGTCACACCGACGCCACAGTTTGTCACTGACGAAGAATGGGAGCTGGTGAGCATCATAGGCAAAGATGTTGTCTATCAAGAGGGACAGCATAAAGCCACCATACATTTCAATCCCGAGGCCGGCACCTTTGGCGGCAGCAACGGTTGCAATCAGTATTTCGGCAGTTTCAAGGACCTCGGAAACGGCAAAATGGCACTCGGCAGCTTCAATGGTACAAAAAGAGCTTGCCCCGAGAGTTTCAGCAAGTTGGAGAAGACATATATGCAAGTAATACACCGCTGCGATGGCTATCGGCTGGATGCCTATACGCTTGAGCTGCTGCAAGGCGACAAAGTGTTGCTTACTTTTGAGAAGGCCATTGAGAACCCCTCCCGACAATAGTCTTTCCGCCTCAAGCCGTTTCACGATACTACCAACCCCATTGTCATCCATCCCTAATACTTCTCACCAGTCATGGAACGCCGAACGCTCTTTGCCGATGTGCTTTTGCCGCTGCATTTACCGGGCACGTACACCTATCGTGTCCCCTTCGAATACAACGACAGTATACGTATAGGACAGCGTGTCATGGTGCAGTTCGGCAGCAAGCGGCTCTATTCGGCGCTTGTAAGAAACATCACTGAGACGGTGCCTGCCTATAAGACAAAATACATTCTCTCCATCCTTGACCTCGAACCGGTAGTCTCTGAACTGCAGTTCCGTTTCTGGGAATGGATGGCGTCCTACTACATGTGCTATCCTGGCGATGTGATGGCCGTGGCGCTGCCATCGGCCTTGCGGCTATCCAGTGAGTCTTTTATCGTGGTACATCCCGATTTCGCCGGGGAATACGGCGATCTGTCGGAAGACGAAATCAAAGTGCTTGACGCCCTCTCGCACAAAGGACGACTCTCGCTTGACGAGGTGGAGGTCGCTACAGGCTATAAAAAAATCATGCCCTTGGTAAAGACCATGATTGAAAAAGGTATCGTGCTGATGGAGGAGGAGTTGAAGCAGCGCTACACACCCAAACGATCCTCATGGGTGGAAATCAACGAACCATATCACGACGAGGGCAAACTCAAGGAACTTCTTGACGGTTTGGAAAAAAAGGCCAGCAACCACAAACAGCTGATGGTGATGCTGCGTTTTCTGCAACTGTCGGATTTTGGCAAGACGCCTGTCAAGAAGAGGCAGCTGATGGAGAACAAGGAACTCTCCGTCTCGGCGCTCGACACCTTGGTCCGCAAAAAGGTGCTCCTTGTCAGCCAGAAAGAAGAAAGTCGACTGCAGGAAGCGGAGGCGTCGGCTGATGTTGAGAGCATTACCCTCAGCGACGAACAGCAAGAGGCTTATCGCATACTTTCAACTACCGATAAGGCTGTCAGTCTTCTGCATGGCGTCACGTCGAGCGGCAAGACCGAGGTGTATATCCGCCTGATTGACGACGTCATCCGCCAGGGCAAACAAGTGCTCTTTCTGCTTCCGGAGATAGCATTGACATCGCAGATTATCAACCGTCTGCGACGTTATTTTGGCAACGTTGTGGGTGTCTACCATTCGCGCTTCAACACTCAAGAGCGCGCCGAGGTTTGGCGTCGCACCCAAGATGTCTCGCCCAACGGCTACCGTTTGCTGCTGGGTGCTCGCTCGGCGCTCTTTCTGCCGTTCCACAACCTGGGGATGGTCATCGTCGACGAAGAGCATGACGCCAGCTACAAGCAGACCGATCCGGCGCCACGCTACAACGGTCGCGACAGCGCCCTTTATCTGGCGTCGCTTTGGAAAGCCCGCACCGTGCTGGGTTCGGCGACGCCATCGGTCGAGTCGTTCTTCCACGCCGAAAGTGGCAGATACGGATTTGCACAGATGACACATCGCTACGGAGGTCTGAAAATGCCCGAGGTGCTGTGCGTCGACATGAAGGAGGCTCAGCGCAAACGCGAGGTGCGGATGAATTTCTCCGACTTCCTCATCGAGCGGGTCAAGAAAGCATTGGAAAACCATGAGCAGGTTATCCTTTTTCAGAACCGCCGCGGCTTCTCGCTTCGTGTGGAGTGTGATGTCTGCCACTGGATTCCGCAATGCATCCACTGCGACGTGTCGCTTGTCTATCACAAATCGACCAACAGCCTTCGATGCCACTACTGTGGCTATTCCATACCGGTGCCGTCGGAATGCCCTGCCTGTCACTCCACAACGCTGAAAATGCGCGGTTTTGGAACGGAACGTATCGAGGACGACCTGGCCATCCTGTTCCCTGACGCCCGCATAGCACGCATGGACCTGGACTCCACCTCGCAAAAAAACCGATACATAGAGATACTCAACGACTTCGAAGACCACAAAATCGACATCCTCGTCGGCACTCAGATGGTCACCAAAGGTCTCGATTTCAGCAATGTCAGCGTGGTAGGCATCCTCTCTGCCGACAACCTGATTTCTTTTCCCGACTTCCGTTCCTACGAACGCAGTTTCCAGCAGATGACCCAGGTCAGCGGTCGCGCCGGACGCCGCAACGGTCAAGGCACAGTGGTCATTCAGACCTACCAACCATACCATCAGGCTATCCGCGACGCCATGAACAACGACTATATCTCCATGTATCGCAGCCAGATAACCGAACGTAGGGTGTTCAAATATCCTCCTTATTACCGCATGGTGAACATACTGGTCAAACATCTGAAAGAAGATGTGGTTGACGATGCCGCCGCACGCTATGCCGCCTTGCTGCGTTCCCGTTTTGGCAACAGGGTGATGGGACCCGAATTTCCAAGTGTGGCACGCATTCGCAACCAATATATCAAGAAGATAATGGTCCGTTTTGAAAGGGGTGAAGCTATAGCCGAAGGCAAACGCCTCATGGTGCAGATGTCGGAAGAACTGCTGCAGGACAAAGCGCTGTCACGGGTGTCGATTGTTTTTGACGTTGACCCCCAGTAGAGGAGGGAAGACGCCACACCAGATTGCGTTGCCGGGAGGCGTCACCCGTTATGGGAGCTCTTCAAACGGCTTTGTATAAAGACGACAGCCACCGTCGTCAGCATTTCCGCCACCGGGATGGCTAACCACAGGCCGCGTTCGCCTAAAAACATAGGCATCACCACGAATGCCAGGATCAGCAGCACAATGCCGCGCAGCACTGTGATGACGACCGCCAGAGAAGCTCGTTCAACACTCTGATAATAACCTACCATACAGATGTTTATGGCCATAAAGATAAAGCCGGTGCCATAATAGGGAAGTCCCTTGCTGGCCAATGTCCCCGAGGTCAGTCCATCTTCGATGAAGATATGCACTATTTGTGGAGCAAAAAAGATAAACAGAAGGGTAAAAAAGAGTCCCAAGGTGACACTGATTGTGATGCTGAACCGCATAGTCTGATGGATGCGTTCAGGCGCTTTGGCGCCATGGTTGAAACTGATGATAGGCTGCGCCGACTGGGCTACAGCATTGTAAACCATATAGACCAGCGGAAACAGGTAGCATGCCACGCTGTATGCCGCCACGCCGTTGTCGCCAAGATAGTGTTTGAACATTAGGTTGCCGGTAAGCATCATGACGGCTACGGCCACTTCGCCCACAAGTCCAGAAGCGCCCATCCGGACCATGTAACCCACATTGCGTAGCGTCAGCAGGAGGCTTTTTCGAGTGCGTTTCAACCGATACAGATGCAACTGTTTCGGTCGGCACAACATATAGTAAGCCACCATAAGCAGACCTGTCAAGCCACCAATGTCGGTAGCCAACGAAGCTCCCATCAGACCCCAATGGCAAGGAAAAATAAACACATAGTCGAGCACAATGTTGACAATGGCGGGTATCATGTTGGAAAGCATCGCATAGCGTGGCGACCCGTCTAAGCGTATGACGAAGAGACCTATCGACTCAATCATCATGAGCAGACAAGTGGGCAGAAACCAGATATAGTACTCGTAGGCAGGTTCATAGAGAGCTCCTTTGGCACCCAGCAGCGTCAGCACCGGCCGAGGGAAGCAATAGAAGATGACGCCCAGCAGCAGCGAGATTGTCGTTCCAGCTATGAAGGCCTGCGTCACATTGATGCGGGCCGCTTTCAGGTTGTTTTTCGACATATGGATGGCGCCAACAACGCTGGCACCCATGCCCAGCATCATGCCTGTGCCGCTGATTAGCATCATGATAGGTCCTACGAGGTTGATGGCGGCAAGCCCTTGAGGACCGATGCCATGACCGACAAAAATGCCGTCGGTGAATATGAACGCCATGCTGAAAAGCATGCCTAAAAGGGTGGGGAAGAAGTAGCTCTTGAAAAGTTTCTTGATGTCGCTGTTAGCAAAATCTATGCTATCTCTGTTGTCTTTCATTTCAGTGTTTGTAAAGTGGCGATTGAAAAAAGCAAAAAGGGTTTCTTCAATAAAAAATTATGACTAAAATATTGAACATAAAGACTCGTCCGGCAGGCGACCGAGTATCAAAAAAAAAGAAAAAAACAGGAAACCCTATCTTTTAAAGATAGTTCAGAACTATGGTAATATACACTTTTTTAACAAGTTCCATGATTCTTTTGGTTTTGTTTGTTTTTGCAAAGATAGTAAAAAGTTGATAACTATTCCTGAAAACCCTGTGCCACGTGGCGGAAAAAGTGTAATTTTGCAAATTAAAATAATAGTATTATATCATGAACATCACACTATCAAAAATAGCCTTCACCGAGCTCCAGACTTCCGTGGTCTACCTTTACGGCAGTGAGGTGGCAGCTCGTTCCTTGCCTTTTAAACGCGATGAAATCGCCTATCTCGAACAGCGCCGTGCCGCCGACCCCGCCGCCGTGGTGGTGCTCAACAGACTGCCTCACAAGATTTATGTGGTCAATTTCGACAGCGAGCTTCCCACTGCAGAAGCCCTCGAAAAACTGCGCCGCGCCGCTGCCCAGATACAGCTCACACTGGCCGACGAGAAGGTGACGCGCATCGCCCTCTCGGGCGAAGGCATCATTCCCGAAGAGCTGGTGGCTTTCCTCGAAGGCCTGCACATGGCCAACTATCGTTTCGACAAATACCGTGCCAAGAAAGACACACTGCTCGAAGAGGTCGTCGTCGACAGCCATTTTATCGATGCCGACACCCTCAACGAGAACATCGTCCTATGGCGCCGCATCGACCGTTGCCGCGACTGGGTCAACGAGCCGGTGATGTACCTCAACGCTCCCTCTTTCGCCGAAAGCTTGAAAAATGAAGCCAAAGCCTTAGGTAATGTCAAATGTACCGTCTTGTCGCAGAAACAGATAGAATCGCTCAAGATGGGTGGCCTTCTCGCAGTGAACCGCGGCAGCGAGGACGAAGCCCGCTTTGTGGTGCTTGAATATAAGCCTGCCAACCGTCGCAACAAGAAACCCGTTGCCCTGGTGGGAAAAGGCGTGATGTACGACACCGGCGGCCTCAACATAAAGCCTAACGACTACATGCTTGAAATGAAGTCCGACATGGCCGGTGCAGCCACCATGGCCTCGGTCCTCTTCGCCGCTGCCGAAAACAAGCTGCCCGTCTACATGATGGCTTTCCTGCCGCTCACCGACAACCGCCCCGGCCGCAACGCCTATGCTGCCGACGACATACTCCGCATGTATGACGGCACCACCGTGGAAATCACCAACACCGATGCCGAAGGCCGTCTCATTCTGGCCGACGCCATTGCCTATGCCGACGAGCACGACCCCGAACTTATCATCGATGCTGCCACCCTCACCGGCGCTGCCGTCCGCGCCTTGGGCACCCATGCCATCGCCGCCATGCAGCAAGATGCCGCCGCGCCTTTCCACCTCCTGACCATCATGGGAAACCAGGTCTACGAACGTCTCGTCGAGTTCCCCTTCTGGAAAGAATATGACGAGATGCTGAAATCCGAAAATGCCGATTTGATCAACTGCAACCTCGGAGCTCAGGCCGGCACCATCACCGCAGGCCGTTTCCTTGCCCATTTCGCCCACCATCCTTACATCCACTTGGACATTGCCGGCGTTGCCTACTACGGCAAACGCGAAACCTTCTACGGCGTCGGCGCTTCCGGTTTCGCCATCCGTCTGCTCTACGCCTTCTTCCAAATGTATGGCGAAGTGAAAGAATGACGCGCCGTTCCATCACACCTCCAAGAGTATTAACACACATAAACTTGCTTTTTTATGACCAAAAACGAATCACACAAAATAAAACTCGCCATCACGCAGGGCGACATCAACGGTATCAGCTACGAAGTCATCCTCAAAACCTTCTCTGACAGTCGCATGTTCGAACACTGCACCCCCATCCTCTATGGTTCGACAAAGGTGGCCTCCTATCACAAAAAACTCCTTTCCCAGCAGCATCAGGACCTCGCCTTCACGGCCATCCACGACCCCAGCCAGGCTGTCGACAAAAAATTCAACGTCATCAATCTGGTGCCCGAAGAAGTCAAAATAGACATCGGCAAGTCGACAGAGATTGGCGGCAAACTCAGCCGAATGGCTCTTGAACGCGCCTGCGACGACCTTCAAAACGGCTTGGTCGACGTCCTCGTCACGGCTCCTATCAACAAGAAAAACATCCAGTCGCCCGATTTCGATTTTCCTGGTCATACGGAATACCTCTCCAGCAAATTCAACGGCAAATCGCTGATGATGATGGTGTGCGACCGTATCCGTATCGGAATCGTCACCAACCACCTGTCGCTCAAACAAGTGCCTGAAGCCATCACCCAAGAACTCCTGATAGAGAAAATCAGCATCATGCACCACTCCCTCAAGCGCGACTTCGGCATTCCCATGCCCAAAATCGCCGTCCTGGCCCTCGATCCTCATGCTGGCGACAACGGCGTCATCGGCACGCAAGACATGGAGGTCGTCAAGCCTGCCATCGACAGCGCCTACGAACAGGGCATGCTGGTCTATGGCCCTTATCCCTCCGACGGTTTCTTCGGCTCAAGCGAATTCAACAAGTTCGACGGTGTCCTCGCACTATACCACGACCAGGGTCTTATCCCCTTCAAACTCATGTCCTTCACCGAAGGTGTCAACTACACTGCCGGACTGAACATTATCCGTACCTCGCCGGCCCACGGCACCGCCTACGACATTGCCGGCAAAGGCAAAGCCAGCGAACAGTCGTTCCGCCGTGCCGTCCATCTGGCTTGCGACATTCTGCGCCACCGCCACGAATACGACGAACTCACCGCCAACCCCCTTTCATAATCCTCCAGATCATACGTCATGAAGAAACTGTTGCTGCTCGATGGTATGGCCATGGTCTATAGGGCCTACTATGCCTTAAACCACAACCCTAGAATGAACAGCAGGGGTATGAACACCTCTGCCGTACTGGGTTTCACCACCACACTCTACGACTTGCTGCGCCAGCAGAAGCCCTCACACTGTGCCGTATGCTTCGACACACAGCAACCCACTTTCCGCCACGAACGCTACGAGCTCTATAAGGCCAACCGCGACGCCATGCCCGAGGATATCGCCACCGCGCTGCCCTACATCATGCAGGTCATCGACGGCTTCTCCATCCCCGTGGTCTCGCTGGCCGGCTACGAGGCCGACGACCTCATAGGCACTCTCGCACATCAAGCCGAAGCGGCCCACTTCGACCAGGTCATTATGGTGACTCCCGACAAGGATTTTGCCCAGCTGGTCACCGACCATGTCCACCTCTACCGCTTCGGCCGCATGGGCAAGCCCGACACCATCTTCACTCCGAAAGAGGTGTGCGAACATTTCGGCGTGAAACGCCCGTCGCAGGTGGCCGACATCCTCGGCCTTTGGGGCGATTCCATCGACAACATACCCGGCATTCCGGGCGTTGGCGAAAAGAAAGCCAAGCAGCTGATTGAGCAGTTCGACAGCGTCGAAAACCTTGTCAGCCATCCCGACGAGGTGCGCAACGAAAAGCTACGCAACTTGGTCAAGGAATACAGCCAGCAGGCGTTGCTTTCCAAAGAGCTGGCCACCATATGCATAGAGGCACCCATCCCATTCGACGAAACGGTCCTTAAGTCCGGCACCCCCGACTACGAACGGCTTGCCGCCATCTTCTCGGAGCTGGAGTTCCGCAGCTTTGCCAAACGGCTCTACACCGACCTCAGCGTCAGCGACCCCGACTTGGCCATGAAACTCAATCTGCGCATCAAGACAGGCAAAGGCAGCGTCTCGCCCGAGACCTATGCCCAGACTGCATCGAAAACAAAGTCGGCACGCACGAAAGCACCGGCCGACGTACCCGGTCAGGTGTCGCTCTTTGCCGACGCCACACCCATCGCCGATGCCGCCACCGACAACGCCAACCCAGAGACAGCACAGCAACATCCCCTGGCCACCATAGAGATGCTTGCCGACCTCGAAAAGCGCAACTATGCCCTCTTCATCGACCAGCCCGCCAAAGGAGGCGAGGTGAGGGGCATTGCCTTCGCCATAGCTGCCGACCAATCGTTCTATCTGCCTTTCGATGGCAACGAGTATTTCTCTTTCTTCCAAGCCTCTCTCGCCAACCCCAACACGCGCAAGGTATGCTACGACCTCAAGCAGCTCAAGCATCTCTTGCTGCAACATGGCGTGACGGTCGACGGCGAAGTCTTTGACGTTCAGCTGGCTCATTATCTTCTCGACCCCGAAGCGCGTCATTATCTTGACTTTATCGCTTCCACCTTCCTCGGTTGGCAACTCGACGAAAACGCCGCCGACTATGCCTGCCGTGCCGCCCAGGCGCTCTTCGCCCTCTACAAGCCCATGCACCAGCAGCTCGTTGAGAACGATATGATTGCCCTCTACAACGACATCGAGATACCTCTTGTCGACGTCCTCGTCGACATGGAACATGAAGGTGTCCGCATCGATGTCGACGCCTTGAAGCAATACTCGGCCGACCTCTCGCGCCAACGCGACGACATTGAAAGCCAAATCTATCGCTTGGCGGGCAAAGAATTCAACATCAGCTCACCCAAACAGCTCGGCGAAGTGCTTTTCGACCAGCTGCAGATCACCGACAAGCCGCCGCTGACTGCCACCAAGCAATATTCCACCGCCGAAGATGTCCTCGTCAAGCTTCAAGATCGTCATCCCATCATCCCGCTGATTCTGGAATACCGGTCCCTGCAGAAACTGGTGTCCACCTATCTCGACACGTTCCCAAAACTCATCGATCCTTCGACGGGAAGGCTTCATACTGTATATAACCAGACCGTTACCGCCACCGGACGACTCAGCTCCTCCAACCCCAACCTGCAGAATATACCCATCCGCACCGAACGGGGCCGCGAAATACGCAAAGCCTTTGTGCCGCGCAACTACGAATACAGTATCCTTGCCGCCGACTATTCGCAGATCGAGCTCCGCATCATCGCTTCCCTGGCTCGCGACGAGCACATGATAGAGGCTTTCACCAACCATTACGACATCCATGCCGCCACGGCTGCCAAGATTTATCACCTTGACATCGCCGACGTCAGCAAAGAGCAGCGCCGCAACGCCAAGTCTGTCAACTTCGGCATCATATACGGCATCAGCGCCTTCGGACTCTCCGAACAGCTCAACATACCCCGCAAGGAAGCCGCCGCCCTCATCGAAGAATATTTCCAGCAGTACCCCGCCATCAAGAAATACATCGACGACAACATCGCCTTCGCCCGCGAGCACGGCTACGCACAGACCCTTCTGGGCCGCCGCCGCTATCTCTACGACATCAACAGCCGCAATGCTGGCCAGCGCCAGTTTGCCGAACGCAACGCTGTCAACATGCCCGTGCAGGGTACCTCAGCCGACATGATCAAAATCGCCATGATACGCATATGGCGCCGATTCCGCGAGGAAGGTCTGCGTTCCAAGATGATACTACAGGTGCACGACGAGTTGGTCTTCGACGTCTACAACCCCGAGATCGAAAAAGTAAAGGAGATTGTCGCCGCCGAGATGACCTCCGCGCTTCCCCTCACCATCCCCATCGAGGTAGGCATCGACGTGGGCCAGAACTGGCTCGAAGCCCACTAATACATCAGGTCAGCTGTGCGGCTTTCTTTTTATTTTCCAAAATCGGTTTTCGACGCAGTTTTGTGGAAAATAGAGATTATGGGAACGATAGATGCTGGACAGCCAATGATGATGCCGCTGTCATTCGTTGTAGTGTATTTCTTCCAGGTTTTCCTGCACCATATCTTTCAGCCAGTTGTAGACTTTCACGTCGTTCATGTCCATACCGTCTAAGGCTTCCTTGATTTCGTCGGTGTCGAAGACAAACTCGCCGTCGTCGGTGATATGGGTGTAGATGATATGGATGTCCTGGTGTGCGGCGCAGAGCATCACGATGGTGCCCGACAGGTCGCCCATCGGCGGACGGTCCCAATGATTGTGTTGAAACCAGAAATGCAGCTTAGTGCCTACGCCCACTTGACTTGTGATCTCCATGCCTCCGCCACAGTTCTCGGTATTCATCTTGATCAGCGGCAGCCCCAAACCCACCTTTCGCGTAGTGCGCGAAGTGGTGTAGGGGTCTGTGACCTTGGCCAGAAATTCCGGCGTCATGCCCTTGCCGTTGTCTTCGATGGTGAAATCATATACGTTGTCCTTCAGGCTGTCTTTGATGGTGAGCCGCACTTCTGTGGAGTTGGCCGCGGTGGAGTTTTCCATCAAGTCATAAACGTGCATCGCCAGTTCTTTCATATCGTGATAGTTTTTATTGAGGTATTGTTTCGTTAAGAAAAATTATTGTTGAAATTTGTCAAATTCACAGATTTCCAGATTCTTTGGAGTGCCGTCCAGCGTCAGTCGCACCAAGGTGGCTTTCTGGTGGAAGCCTTGCTGGCCGGCGGCGCCAGGGTTGATGTGGAGCATCTCGTACCCCTTGTCATACATCACACGCAGGATGTGCGAATGTCCCGACACGAAGATGGCAGGCTTCTCGCTTTCGAAAATGGGCAGCAGCCGCCGCTCGTAATGTCCGGGGTACCCCCCGATATGGGTCATCACAATCTTCATTCCTTCTCGGACAAAAAGCTGCGTCTCGGGTGCCACATGGCGCACATCCCAGCTGTCGCAATTGCCATACACCGCCACCAAAGGTTTGAACTCCTGTAGCGTCTCCATCACACCGCCACCCATGTCGCCGGCATGCCACAACTCATCGCAATCCTTGAAGAATGTATACACCTGTTGGGGTATCTTTCCGTGCGTATCTGACAAAATTCCAATCCTTTTCATTTTTTCTGCTGCAATATGGTCTATTCTTTGTACTTTTGCAAAATTTTTGCAAATATACATGTTTTTTCGCAAATTGCATATAACAACTGACGAACGCACTGGTTTACACTTCTCAACAACCTTGGCACATCGGATCAAAGGCCTTTGCTGCCTCACCGAATTCCATTCTTTCACCAATATTAGTAAGGTATAATACATCTATAATTTTCACGACCCAATGAAAAAATTCCTTCCCCAACTGCTTATGATTGTCTCCTCGGCTTTCTGGGGTGCCTCGTTCATCTTCACCAAAGGGCTGTTCCTTTCAGAAACAGCCATCACACCATACATCATTATCACCTTCCGCATGCTCATAGCCTCGGTGTTCACCATACCGCTGCTGGCACTGACCCACCGTCTGGAGCCCATACGCAAAGAGCATCTGGGCTATTTTTTCCTTCTGGCCTTCACCGAGCCTTTCCTCTACAGCATTTGTGAAACCTCGGGCGTACAGCTCGTCTCGGGCAGCCTGGCGTCCATCATCGTTGCCACCATACCGCTGTTCGTACCCTTCGCAATGGCCATGGTCTACAAGGAGCGCCTTAAGGCCTCGTCCGTCATCGGCGTGGCCCTCTCCCTACTGGGCATCATCATCATGTCGCTCAACGACGATTTCTCTTTCTCGGCAAGTCCCAAAGGGCTGCTGTTTCTTGCCGCTGCCGTATTCATCGCTGTCGTCTACACCCTGATTCTTGTCAAAGTGCTTCACCATTACCATCCTGTCACCATCACCAGCTATCAGAACCTCATCGGGCTCCTTTATTTCTTGCCGCTGATGCTGATACTGGATCACGACAAGCTGCCGCTGCTTTCCTACTCACCGCAGATGCTCCTTTATCTCGCCTTCCTCGGCATCTTCTGCTCCACGGTGGCCTATATGTGCTACAACTACGGCATGCGTTCGCTGGGTGCCACGTCGGCGTCGGTCTACAACAACATTATCCCCCTGTTCTCTCTCGCCCTTGCACTTATCCTGGGGCAGGAGAGCCTCAGCTGGTTGAAAGTGCTGGGCATGGTGGTGGTGCTCGTCGGCCTTACCGTTGCGCAACGCTCCCCCCGACAGAAACCCTCCATAAGTCATTAACCGTCGTCTTCTTTTGTGATTCTTATACACCCCGACACAATATTCTCATGATTCCTGCGTTTATGTGATGCTTTTTTCTTAAAGAACTGCTCATTCCTCTTGTCATGAAAACATTTAAAAACTGTCTTTTCCTCCTTTTTGCCATCAGCCTTTGCGCATCTTCGTGCGACCGTTTCGATGGCGATATCGAAGTTCCCTCATACCTCGAAGTCAAGGCTTTCCGTCTCCAAAACAACCCTTCCGACTCTTGGAGCCAGGAGGATGGCTTTTTCACCTATAACATCGATGCCGTCAACATCATCATCTGGCAGGAAGGCGACGCGGCTGAGACCAATCTGGGCACTTTCACCCTCCCTTGCCGCATCCCCGTACTGAAAAACGGCAACATTGACCGCATGGAACTCATACCCGTCATCAAACAAAACGGCATCGCCGGCAGCCGTATTCCCTATCCTTATTTCAAGTCCGTGACCCTCAACGATGTACCGCTTGCCGCCGACTCCACAACCATGCTCGACACCTTGACGACCTACTATATCGACAAGGCTTACATGAAGGTGCTGTGGCAGGAATTCTTCGAGCCGGGTCCTTCCGGCATCTCGCTCGACACGGCAATCCACATCCTCTCGTACCGTCCCGACACCGTCTGCTCCGGCTACGGATGTGGCGTGGTCAGGGTTCCCGACTCTATGAGGGTTATCAACTTCTGGTCCGACACCACCTTTTATGTCCCCAACTCCAGCACCATCCTCTATCTCGAAATGGACTACTGGAGCGACTTCGATTTCAGCGTCGGCTTCAACAACCCAACCTATCAAGGCGGCAGCAACGTCATTCAGTCTATGATGACAATCTATGGCAAGCCTGAAAAGGGATGGCAGAAAATATACATCAATGTGGGGCGGCTTTGGGGCAGGACCTACAGCCATTACCCTTACATCCGCTTCTATTTCTCCGTCTTTAACCCAACGGGCAAGACCGGAAACCTTTTCATCGACAATATCAAGTTGCTGGCCATTGGATATGAATAGGGGAGGTGAGCAGTGAACAAAACCCGTCAAACTTTAAAATACGTATTGTGGGACATCTTCGCCGCCCTCATTGCCTGGGCTGCCTTCTTTCTGTTCCGCAAAGTGGCCATCGACAACGACCGTTTTCACGATGTCAACCAGGTGTTTCAGGATTCCAATTTCTGGCGGGGCATCATCTTTCTGCCTGTGGCGTGGTGTTGCCTCTACGCCATCCAGGGCACCTACAAGAACGTCTACCGCAAATCCCGTCTCAAAGAATTGGAGATGACGCTAACGGCCTCGTTCCTCGGCGTCATCGTCATCTTCTTCGCCTTGCTCCTCGACGACCACATTGCCTCCTACCACAACTACTACCTCAGTTTCCTCATGCTGTTCGTCTTCCATTTCGGTATCACCTACCTTGGACGACTTGCCATCACTTCCCACACCGCCAAACGGGTCCACAACCGCCAGATTGGCTTCCCCACTTTGCTGGTAGGCAGCGGTCCCAAGGCCTTCCAGACCTATCTGGACCTTGAAAACCAGGCTGTCTATTCCGGCAACCTCTTCAAAGGCTTTATCCAAGTCAACGGTCATGTCGACCCGCGGCTGCCTAATGTCATGCCTCATCTCGGTACGCTCGCCGACATCAATACCATCATCGAACAATACCATATCGAGGAAGTTATCTTCGCCGTCGAAGACTGCCAGAACGACAAAATCAACCAAACCATCCTGCTCCTCGACCGTCGCGATGATGTGCTTATCAAGATAACCCCCGACCTCCGCGACATCATCTATGGCTCCGTCAAAAACAACTCCATCTTCCATTCTCCACTTATCACCATCAATCCTCGTCCTATGGAGGAATGGCAATATGCTGTCAAGCGCCTCCTCGACATTCTCATTTCGCTCATCGCGCTCATCCTCCTCTCGCCGGTGTTCCTTGTTACGGCAGCTATCGTGAAGTTCACCTCATCGGGTCCTGTCTTCTATGCCCAAGAGCGCATAGGCTATCGCGGCAAACCGTTCAAGATGCACAAGTTCCGCT
The DNA here is from genome assembly GCA_946542135.1 of uncultured Bacteroidales bacterium. Taxonomy (GTDB): domain Bacteria; phylum Bacteroidota; class Bacteroidia; order Bacteroidales; family P3; genus Colimorpha. The sequence goes on along the minus strand of CAMNKG010000028.1, from coordinate 461 downwards.
CCATGTATGTGGATGCCGAAGCCGCTGGTCCCGCGCTGTCTAAAGACGACGACCCACGCATTACGCCTTTCGGGCGCATCATGCGCAAATACCGCCTCGACGAAATACCCCAGTTCTACAATGTCCTCAAGGGCACCATGTCTATCGTGGGTCCCCGCCCCGAGCGGCAATACTTCATCGACCAGATTGTGCAACGTGCTCCCGAATACCTTCTCCTTCAGAAAGTGAAGCCGGGCATCACATCATGGGGCCAGGTGAAATATGGCTACGCGGAAAATGTCGACGAGATGATTGAACGTCTACGCTACGACCTGCTTTACCTCGAAAACATGTCACTGGCCACCGACATCAAGATTCTTCTCTACACCGTCATCATCATTTTCCAGGGCCGAGGCAAATAAGTTTTGACCTATACGCCTAAGCTTCGCTGCCGTTGTACGGATACAATAAAACGGGCGATT
>CAMNKG010000027.1 GCA_946542135.1 uncultured Bacteroidales bacterium | reverse complement strand
ATTTTGGTACTCTTTTTTTCTACTTAGTGTTGCACTTGTAACTGGAATTTAGGCTAAGCCACGCTTTACCTTCATCCGCTGGGCAATCCGCGCTGCGTCGCCGCCCTCATCACTTTAAACAGGAATTACCATAAATTGGCCAGGATTTAACCAAGAATATTGTTATAGAACGTGAATATCCGTGAATTATCAAGACAAAAGAATGGCGTGGGCTTGTCGGGTTGGCCGCAGGTTATCGCATCAGGAAGATGGGGTGCAGCACCATTGGTGCATAGACGATGTTGCCGTCGGGCGCGAGGGTGCGGCCAATAGTGAAATAGCTGATGCCGTCGAAGAGCCGAGACTCGAAGTAGCGACGCGAGGGGACGGGACCGCCTTTTTTTGACGATGCCGTAGTGGCGCAGCTGCGTCTCCAACTCAGGACGCAGGGAGCCCAACCGCACAGGGAGAGCAAGGATTGCATTGGCGAGGGAGCGCTTGGAGGTGGTGGTGCGGAGCAGGCCGGGCAGGGGCGAGTCGGCGATGCCGTCGATGCCGATGTCGAGCGCGATGCTGAGCAAGGCGTCGAAGGCATACTGCGGTTTGTCGAGTTGCCGCCGGCAGGAGCAGACCCACACGTCGACGGCCTGCAGGAGGGGTGCAGCCTCGTCGAAGAGTTGCCGTATTTGCTGGCGGTATTCCTCCACGCTGTTGGCAGGAGGGGTGGTGCTTTTGTAGGCCATCACCAGGGCTGCGAAATTCATTGATGGAATCATGAGGTTGTGATTTTTTTTGATGTTAGACGTTGAGGATGAAGCAAAAAAAAATGGTGGCGCGGGGCCACCATTTCAAGAGTGATCAGGAAGGGCTACAGGGTGAAGGTACCCAGGAAGATGGAGTTGCTGGTTTCGCCGGAGGCTACGCGCTGCATAGCGAAGTAGACCTCGATGGTGTCGCCGGTCCAGGAGGAGGGCAGGGAGTAGGAAGCCTGACGGGTGGAGCGGTCGGCGGCCTCGCTGTCGACGATGGTCTGCTTCTTGGCGGTGTTGTAGACGAGGAACATTACCTTGTCGCTGTCGCGGGCGTTGCCGATGCCGGAGTTGTCGGTCCAGGTGATGTTGATGTCGGAACCCTGCACCTGGGCGGCGGGGTTGTAGGGGTTGTCGACGTTGCCCTTCGAGAGGACGAGCTTGGGGTAGTTGAGCTCGAAGCTGGGCCAGGTGCCGGTGATGCCGTCGTCGAAGTTCTGGCGGATGAACGCGTTGGCCTGGGTGATGTCCGTGGCCTGCTTCTTGAAGCCGATGTCGATGAAGCCGTAGTTGGCCGAAGCGAACTGAATGAGCATCTTGAACTTGGTGCGGATCTGCTGCTGCGTTTCGGTGTTGGCGTCGTTGTAGCTGAGCGCACGAGCTTTGATGACTGCTTTACCTTTCCATGACGATCCGATGACGGGACCGACTTTGCCTGAGAATCCTCCGAGGACTCCTTGTTTGTGTGTTGCCATAATTGTAAATGTTATTTATTAATAATAATGATAAAAGACTTTTGTCGTACGCGGGTCGGGTGGTGGGGCTGTGGGGTGAAGACCTGTTTCCGGTTGTCGTCGTCGAGCCGTACGCATCTCGTCGGGCAGTACCTTTGTTTCCTGCTTAGCCGTCGAGCCGTCGCCACTTTCCCTTTGTTTGACGCCACGAAGATAGCATAAAAAAATCGAATTTTCAAAGCATGTAATTCGCTGTTGAAAATGTTGTAATGTTTGTTCAATATATTGATATTGATTGTAATATGCGATGAATGCTACATCGGTTTTTTCTTCAATACTACAAAAATACTACATGGCGGAAAGCCGCCGCAGGGCGGCTGTGGGGGCTGAGGCAGCGAAGGATGCATAAAACGATGAAATGTAGTCACTTTCTTGAGGTGTAGCACGCCACACTACAGCAAAGCAACAGCAAGTAAAATGCGGCTCAAGGCGGAAAGTTTGAAAATGAAGCCTTTTTTTGCGCGTTTTTCTGAGAATCGCTGCAAGTGTGTGTTATCCAATATGATAACAAAAACAAAGATTGAAAGGAGTTGTTCGGAGGGGGTGGCGAAACGTGGTGTGGGGCTGCGGGACGGGCTACTGTTTGGCCAGTTCGCGTTCCACGTCGTCGAAGAGACGGGCGATGTCGTTGCAGAGATGCCGGTCGCTGATTTTCATCATTTTGTTGTCGTAGGTGCGCACGGCGCTGCGTTTGAAGAGGTGGTCGAAGATTTCCCACTTGATGGTGGTGGGGATGCGGTTGTGGAGCTCTTTTTCGATGAAGCAGACCACGTTGTTGGTGATGTTGCGGCGCATGTGGAAGCGTTCGTCGATGATGTGCTGTAGGTGGAGGGCTTCGAGGAACACTTTGGCGCGGTCGTTGTTGAGTTCGGTCATCTTGTTGTTTTCCTGCACGATGGCGTCGAACAGATCCCAGTCGAGGGGTTTGTCCTTCTGGCGATGGCGAGGCGCTGCCGACGAGGCGCGAGCCTGCGGAGGCAGCTGGGTGGCCTGCGCCGCCAAGTGCGACGACAGCGACTGGGGGTTGGTGTAGGCTTCGTGGACCACCTCGAGCGAGGCCTGTGCGTAGGAGGGGGCTGCTGCCGCCGCGGGGGCGTCGGCGAAGGGGTGGGAGGGGGGCCGCTGGCAGGGAGGCAGCGCGTGAGCGGCCTGAAGCTTCTCGTGCTGCTGCTTCAGGTCGTTGTAAGCCTGCTTCATGTCGTTGTAGGCTTCCTGCAGCTGCCTGTTGGCTTGCAGCAGCTGTTGGTTGAGCTGCTGCAACTGTTGGTTGTCCTGCTTCAGGTTGGCGTTTTCCTGTTTGGAGGTAGTCAGCTCGTGTTTGCATTGTGCGTTTTTGAGCAGCAGCTCGTCGATCACCCGTGATCGTTCGGCGTTGATATTGTAGAGCGTGGCATTCTCCTTGTCCTTCTTGTTCATCATATTCGCCATGATGGTGAGCAGTTCGCGGTAGTCGTCGGAGCTTTTGGCGGTAAGGGGTACTACGGAGTCGGCAGCCATGCGATGGTCGTCGTCAGACTCCATGGCTTCGAGCTGTTGCAGCGATTCTTTGATGCTGTCGGGCTCCAGGTCCTTATCGTTAATATCTTCGAATGTCATAGGCAAAACATTACGCCACTGCAGCCACAAGCGGGCAGCTTTTCCTTTACTTCGCGAATAATCAATGGAATATTGAAGTGATTGAAGGTTATGGTGAATTGAAAAACATTGCAAAAATACAAATAAAAAAGGAAAAAGCGGCATAAAATGTTAAAAAGTTATCAACTTTTTTTGTCAGGTGTAGTATGGCGATGTCTGTGGGGTTTCGGGGAAGGAAAAGGAGCCATGAGCATCGGAAGGGTGCTGGAGGATAATAATAATTTGTACATATTTAAAAAAAACGATTATCTTTGTGATTCCTTAACAAACTGCATATTCTTTGTAGAACATTAACAATAAATAAAATAAAGATGAAACAGCTGATAGAATGCGTTCCCAATATCTCAGAAGGACGCGACATGAATATCATCAATCAGGTTACTGCCGAGATTGAAAAAGTGGAAGGTGTGAAACTGTTGGACGTTGATCCGGGTGCCACAACCAACCGCACGGTCATCACCTTTGTTGGCGAGCCCGAGCAGGCCTGCGAAGCCGCCTACCGGGTGGTGAAAAAAGCTGCCGAACTGATAGACATGCGCCAGCACCACGGAGCCCATCCGCGCCAGGGTGCCACCGATGTGTGCCCGCTGATACCGGTGAGCAACATCACGATGGAAGAGACCGTGGTCTATGCCCACAAGCTGGCCGAGCGCATCGGCACGGAGTTGCAGATACCCATCTATTGCTACGAGAACGCCGCCAAGCTGCCCGAGCGCCGCAACCTGGCCTACTGCCGCACCGGCGAATACGAGTCGCTCTCGACGCGACTGGGCAGCGAGCAGTGGAAACCCGACTACGGCCCCAACGCCTGGAATGACCATGTGGCGCAGACCGGTGCCACGCAGGTGGGTGCCCGCGACTTTCTGGTGGCCATCAACTACAACCTCAACACCACCTCGACGCGCCGTGCCAACGCCATCGCTTTCGACGTCCGCGAGAAAGGCCGTCCGCAGCGTGAAGGCGGCAAGCCGTCAGGCAAACCCATGAAAGACGAGAACGGCAAGACCATCATGATACCCGGCACGCTGAAAGGCACCAAGGCCATCGGCTGGTATATAGAAGATTACGGCATCGCCCAGGTGTCGATGAACATCACTTCCATCAAGGTGGCTCCGGTGCATCTGTGCTTCGACGAAGTGTGCCGTTGCGCTGCCAACCGTGGCGTGCGCGTGACGGGATGCGAGATTGTGGGTCTCATCCCCAAGAGCGTGCTGATAGATGCCGGCAAGTACTACCTGGCCAAACAGCACCGTTCGCTGGGCGTCAGCGAAGACGAGATCATGAAGATCGCCATCAAGTCGATGGGTCTTGACGACCTGAAGCCTTTCAATCCCAAGGAGAAAGTGATCGAGTTCCTTATCGAGGACCAGAACAGCAAGAAGCTTGTCGACCTGACCTGCACGGGATTCTGCGAGGAGACGGCCTCCGAAAGTCCTGCCCCCGGTGGCGGATCGGTGAGTGCATACATGGGTGCGCTGGCAGCATCGCTGGGCACCATGGTCGCCAACCTGACGGGCGGCAAGGCTGCCTACGACGACGAGTGGGAAAAATTCAGCGACGTCGCCGTCCACGGCCAGCAGATCAAGAACGAGCTGCTGCACCTGGTTGACGAAGACACCAATGCCTTCAACAAGATCATGAACGCCTTTGGCCTGCCCAAGAAGACCGACGAAGAGAAGGCCGCCCGCAGCGCCGCCATCCAGGAAGCCACGAAGTTTGCTACCGAGGTGCCGTTCCACACCATGCAGAAGTCGATGGAGGCCTTCGAGGTGTGCCGCGCCATGGTGGAATGGGGCAACCCTGCCAGCGTGACCGACGGTGGCGTGGGAGCTCTGGCTGCCCGCAGCGCCGTTATGGGAGCCCACCTCAACGTGAAGATCAACGCCAGCAGCCTGAAGGACGAAGCCTTCAAGAACGACATCCTTGCCAAGGCTGCCGCCCTCGAGGCTGCTGCCATCAAGGAAGAGGCCGAGATTCTGAAAATCGTCAACGAAAAGATTGGTCTCTGAGAATTGAATGGTTCGACCCGGACATCGGGGCGGAACGAAATACGCGATTCTCGTGAGATGACCTTTTCCGGCCCTGAAACGGTCGCGAAAAGGGAAACGAAAAAAGAGAGACATGTCGAAAGGCATGTCTCTCTTTTTTTGCTATTGTCTCTTGAGGGCAGAGTGGGGGAGACGGTGTTATTCGTTCACCACGTTCTCGGCCACGGAGCCACGATAGGCGGGGCAGGTCTTGTGCGAGCAGGAAGCGCCGACCATGGCGAAGACCATAACAATAAGTAGTGCTGCAATTCCTTTTTTCATGATGTGGATTATTTAATCGTGAAGATTTTTAATTTATCGGATAACGCAGTTTTTTCAATTAATGTATACGTGAAGCAAAAAAAATAACGAAGAAAGAGCGGAGAAGGGGAAGCGTTTAAAGGGGTCTAAAATCGATTATTTTGCCGTGCGACGGGACGATGTTAGGGTCGGGGAGAGATAGCGCAATATCGTTGAAATTTGTAAATTAACATTTGTAATAGTGCGATTGTGTTTACAGAATTAAACACCCGTGTTTGACGAAACATTTGTAATATTTACAAATGTTTCGAGAGAATATTTGTAAACAGTGGCTGTTTTTTAATAATTAATGTTTATAATAATTTAAATAGTTGATTGAATACATATAAAATGTTTTTATTAAAGTGTTGGTTAAACCAATACTAATATTAACAAGTTATCAACATAAGATGTTGTTAATAACTCTTTATATAATTATAATAAAGATAATTATAATTGATAACTTGGAGTGTTGAATTAACAGTGCCTGTGATTACAGATGTAATAATCGTAATATTTACAAATGTTACAAAATAAATGTGTAATTTTGTAAATCGAAACGAATTTACATTTATCATTATAACAATATGGTTGACAGGATAAATCTTATTTTAAAGGCCAAAAATATCACGGCAAGACAGTTTGCAGAAGAGATCGGCATACAGCCTTCGGGGATGTCGCATATTTTGTCTGGCAGAAATCGACCGAGTCTGGATTTTGTGATGAAGGTTATCAACCGGTATCCGGAGATAGACATCAAATGGCTGACCCTTGGCGAGGGCGAGATGTATGCGCCAGTGGTCGCACCGGCCTCGGCGGCTCCGGCGGGGCGTGCGGCAGTAGCGGGACCGGCACCGGCTCCGGCACCGGCGGGTTATACCGCTCCGGCGGCGGCAGCGTATTCTACTCCGGCACCGGCGGCACCTGCTCCGATGACAGCACCTGCGGCTCCTGCATCGACGACGGCACCTGATCCGGCAGCGTTGTTTTCTGCTCCAGTGGCAGCGCCGGTGGCTCCGGCTTCAGCACCGGCGGTGGCGCCTGCTGAGGTGTTGCGTCAGCGTGCGGCAGAGAAGGTTCGTCCTGTGGACCGACAACAAGAACCGGATTTGTTCAGCGGCATGGAGGGGACGTTGTTCGACACGCCAGAACCGATGACGGTGGAATCGGTCAACGAACCGAGGACGTCGTATGCTGCTCCTGTGGCTCCTGTGGCTCCTGTGGCTCCTGTGGCTCATGTGGCTCCTGCTGCTCCTATGGCTCCAGTGGCTCCATCTGCTCCTATGGCTCCATCCACTCCTATGGCTCCGGTCGAGGCGTCGCATCCTTCGGTGCATGCTGGGGTGGCTACGGCGGCAGCGACACCTGTGACACCTGCGACACCTGCGACACCTGCGACGCCGGTGGGTGCTCCTGCTGCTGAAGCGGTCGCGATGGCTACGACACCACAACTCAACGAGAATCGCATGGGCGGGGTGTCGTCGGTGGGTGGCTCTGAAAATCAAAATCTCGTGAAGAAGAGGATTGTGAAGGTCGTTGTGCTCTATGACGACCATTCGTTTTCAGAGTATTATCCTGAATAGGTCCGCTGCGCGAAATCAGGGAATGTTTTTTTGCGGGGGTGAGATGATGAGGTAATTTTCCGCTGCGTGAAATCAGGGAAAGCTTGGAAATAAAAAAGGTACGGCTGGTGTGAGCGGCCGTACCTTTTTTGCGTTTGTATATCTACTTGTTAGTTCTTCGGGGCAGTTCTTCTGGTCAGTTCTATTTGTCAGTTTTTCTGGTCAGTTCTATTGGTTGTTCTGTTGGGTGAGGTGTTCGATGAGGAGGGCGTCGGAGTAGTCGAGGAGCGACAGGGCGCGGCTGATGTCCTCGCTGAGGAAGTGGTCGGGGTAGTTGTCGAGGAACTGCTGGTAGGCGTCGCGGGCGGCTTCCTTGCGGCCGGCGTTGTCGAGGGCTATGCCTTTCTCGTAGTAGCATTCGTCGAGGTGGGCGTAGTCGCCGTAGTTGTCGATGACGCGGTCGTAGTAGTTGGTCATCTCGTCGATCAGGCCCATGCCGTTGCAGACCTGGGCGGCGCGGTGCAGGTAGAGCGGGGCGAGGGTGTCGTTGGGGAAGGCGTCGGCGAACTTGGCGTAGAGTTCGACGAGCTGGCGGCCTTTGGTGGTGTCGACGGCTTGGAACTGTGCTTCCTGCATAAGGGGCGACTCGATGGAGTCGATGGCGGCGAAGAGTTCGTCGCGGTTCAATTCTTTAGGGGCTTGTTTGCAGCTTACGGCCATGAGGATGGCGCAGGCGCAGAGCAGAGAGGATAATTTTCTCATGATGTATTTTGCTGTTTGTTTATTGGCGGTTGATTTCTTGTCGCTTTGTTGTAATTATTTGGATTTGTTGCGTTTCATGCGGTAGCGGGTGGCCACTTTGCCGGCGGCGACGTCGTTGAGGCGGCGTTTGATCATGGTTTTGCGCAGGGGGCTGAGGCGGTCGGTGAAGACCTTGCCGTGGAGGTGGTCTATTTCATGTTGGGCCACGCGGGCGAACATGCCGTTGATTTCTTCGGTGTGTTCCACGAAGTCTTCGTCGAACCAGTGCAGCAGGATGGTGTCGGGGCGGAGCACGTCTTCGTGGATTTCGGGGATGCTGAGGCAGCCTTCGTTGAAGTATTTTTTCTGGCCGCGTTCTTCGAGTATTTCGGGGTTGATGAGTACGTGGCGTTCTTCTTCTTCGCCGTAGGAGTCGGTTTTTTCGTCGTAGGGGCGGAAGCCGATGACGACGAGCTGAATGGCGCGGTCGATTTGGGGTGCTGCGAGGCCGACGCCGTCGGCGGCATACATGGTTTCGAACATGTCGGCGATGAGCTGTTTGAGCTCGGGGTAGTCTTTAGAGATGGGTTGGGACTCCTTGCGAAGAATGGGGTCGCCGTAGCCAACAATGGGGAGGGTCATATGGGGTTGTTGTTAGATTTGATGTTTAATAATAATGTATATAATAAGGCAGTCCGGATGGGGGCTGCCGAAGGTTTTCAGGGTGCGGAGCGGCGGGTGTTGTCCTGCAGCTGCATGAAGTTTTGCAGGATGAGGACGGCGCTGAGGGTGTCGATGAGGGCCTTGTTTTGGCGTTGTTTTTTTCGGAGGCCGCCGTCGATCATGGATTGGAAGGCTATTTTGGAGGTGAAGCGTTCGTCGATGCGCGAGATGGGGATGTCGGGGAACTGGAGGGCGAGCTGTTGCACGAAAGGTTCGATGTATTGAGCCGATTCGGAGGGGGTGTTGTCCATGTGCTTGGCGAGGCCCACGACGAAGCGTTCCACCGGTTCGCGGCGGCAGTAGTCGGCGAGGTATTGGGCGAGTTTTGGCGTGTCGACGGTGGACAAAGGAGTAGCAATGAGCTGCAACTCGTCGGTTACCGCCAAGCCCGTACGCTTTCTGCCATAGTCAATTGCCATGATTCGTGCCATAGAAAAAATTCACTTTTCAAAATGCAAAATTACAAAATAATTCGCAAACAAAGCATTTTTGGGGAGAAAAAAATGCGATTTTGGCGGTTAAAGTTGATTTTGAAAATAAAGCAGTTAAGGAATAAAGGTGGGCGAAGAGGCAATTTTTTTTGTCCATGTCGTGAAAAGTTTATATTTTTGCACCTCGAAATTTGACGCAGGAAGTCGGCAAAAAGGCAGATGACACTGCAGTCCGTTTCGGTCCCTTAGCTCAGTCGGTTAGAGCAGCTGACTCATAATCAGCGGGTCCTTGGTTCGAGCCCAAGAGGGACCACCAATCAGTGAAGAGGCATCATAGGATGCCTTTTTTTATATGTGTTAGACGTGTGACAGGCAGGGCGTTGCATGGTTACGGCCCCTGTCGGGCCGGTGCGGGCTTATCCGCTGGCGGCTGAGAACAACAACAAACTATTGAATCAATAAATATATATCATACGATGGAAGCAATACAGAGTTTTACGATAGACCATACGTGCCTCAAGCCCGGCATCTATGTGTCTCGTCAAGATAAAGGCTTTACAACCTTTGATTTACGCATCACAGAGCCCAACCGCGAGCCAGCCGTAGCGCCGTCGGCCATGCACAGCCTGGAGCATCTGATGGCCACCTGGTTCCGCAATTCGCGAGCCAAGGACGACGTGGTGTATGTCGGTCCTATGGGCTGTCTGACAGGCATGTACGTCATCATGACAGGTTCATACAGCTGCGAAGACATGCGCCAGCTGACCATCGAATGCCTTGAATGGATACTGACGCAGCAGCGCGTGCCTGCCACTGAGCCACAGACCTGCGGCAACTATCTGCTTCACGACCTGCCCATGTGCCAGTGGGAGAGCCGCCGCTACATGGAGCGTCTGCGCAACGACTTCCACAGCGAATACACCAAGCTGCAGGTGACGCTCGAAGACGGCAAGACCTTTGCCGACGCTTGATGCTATCGCTACTACGCAGCAATCCGGCACAGACGAAGGTCGTCTGTAACAGGACACCTGCCAGATTATCGAACAGGCTCAAGTGGTGGCCTACCGGTCGGTCAACGAGGTGCTTATCAAACGCAATTGGCTTCTGGGAATGCGCATCCAAACCGAGGTGCTGAAAGACGAAAGGGCTGAATATGGTGAACAAGTGCTCATGAATTTGGCCAAACAGCTGACAGAAAGGTATGGTAATGGATTTCGAACAGCTAATATATATCACTTTATAGCCTTTTACAACTATCATCCTGACATTTTCTACGCAGTGAGTAGAGAATCTGGTGATACAGAACAGAACATTTTCTACGCAGCGAGTAGAAAATCTAAAGTTGTCTCATCGCTGACGGGAAATTCTGAGATTGTGAACGCAGCGAGTTCACAATTATCAATAGCATCTGAAAACATTTTCCAAGCGGTGATTGGAAAATCTGAAAACATTATGCAATTGCTGATTGCCAAATCACCAATTCGCCTTTCATGGACTCACTATCGCATCATCCTGCAGGAGAGCAGCAAGGAAGCGCGCGACTGGTACGAGGAGGAGGCGGCACGCGAGATGTGGAGCACTCGCACGCTGCAACGCAACGTGAGCAGCCAATACTATCACCGCCTGCTGCAGTCGCAGGATAAAGCAGCCGTTCACGACGAAATGCATGCACTCACCGCCCCGACGCAGGATAAGCTGGAATATCTGAAGAACCCCGTCATAGCAGAATTCCTCGGTTTCAAAAACAACACATCCTATACGGAGAGTGACCTTGAGCAGAGCATCATCGACCACCTCATCCCCTTCCTGATGGAAATGGGCAAGGGCTTTGCCCTGGTGGACCGCCAGAAGCATATCCATACCGAGAAGGAGGACTATTACATCGACCTGGTGTTCTACAACTACAACCTGCGATGCTTCGTGCTCATCGACTTGAAAACCACCAAGCTGCGCCACCAGGACGTGGGACAGATGGATATGTATGTCCGCATGTACGACGAACTGATGCTGCCGCAAGGCCACAACCCCACCATAGGCCTGCTGCTCTGTGCCGACACCGACGCCGACGTGGCGCATTACTCCGTGCTGAACGGCAACGACCAACTCTTCGCCGCCAAGTACCTGACCTACATGCCCACGAGCGAGGAACTGCGTCGCGAGATAGAGCAGCAGAAGGAATTCTTCCGCCTGCAGCAAGGCAAAGACTAAAACGACGACAGGCATCCTGCCGCAATACCCCGTGGACGTTCTGCCTACCACAAGTTTTCTCATGCAGGATGTCCCGATACCCTGTGGGGAAACTGTCCATAAGGTGTTTTACCGGTTGGATATTTTGATAATAATCAGCCCGTTGCAGAGTTTCTGCAGTATGCTTGTCCACGTGTCGGAAAATTTTCGTACATTTGACTCCGTCGAAGATACTCTCGCTCAAAAGTGCTCAAAAATATTTTTTTGGCGCTTTGCTCGCTTATTTGTATCTTTGCATGATGTTACCGCCGCCGCAGGCGGCGGGTGGAACGATTATTAATTAACAAAAAGACAACAAGATATAATGCCATCTGAACGCAGACTTTGGACACGAGAGGAGCTGATTTTGACGCTGAGCGTCTATTTCCAGCTGCCGTTCGGACGGCTGAACCGCACAACACCCGAGGTGAAAGAGTTGGCGGAGCTACTTGGCCGCACGGACAGCTCCGCGGCCTTGCGCTTAGTCAACTTTGCTGCCTGCGACCCTTACATCATCAACTCTGGACGCAAAGGGATGGTGGCGGGCATGAGCGTCTGTCTGCCTGTGTGGGAAGAATTTGCTGGCGACAGGGAACGCCTTTTCAACGAGGCGCAGCGCATCAAAGCCTCCCTGTTGCACCAAACCCTCGAGGAAAGCCTGCAGCTCACACCACAGGAACTCGTAGGCAAGGAGCGCGAGACGGTTATCCGGCAGCGTGTCAACCAGTCGGTGTTCCGCACAATGGTGCTTTCCAACTACGAGGATCGTTGCGCCATAACAGGCATCAATATCCCCGAATTGCTTGTGGCCGGACATATCATCCCGTGGGCAGACAGCACCCCACAGCAGCGGCTCTGCCCTGAAAACGGCATCTGCCTCTCCGCCCTCTACGACAAAGCCTTCGACCGTGGCCTCATCACCATTTCGCCCGACGACTACACCATCCGTCTTTCTGGTGCCTTGCGTGAATACGAGTCGCAGGAGTATTACAACTGCCATTTTGGCAGCCTCAGTGGTCGCAAAATCACGATGCCCATCGAGCACCAACCCGACCGCGACTTCCTGGCCTACCATCGCGACCATGTGTTCGTGGCATAGGATGATCGCTGTGCAAAAAACGGCAAAAAATTACAGACAAACAAATCCAAAACATTACGGATTTTCGCGGGTTGTACGAAATATTCGCCAAACATCATTTTAATTTTCAGTTGATTATATTGTCGATAAACTCTTTTGTCATTATATCGACAAAAATTCGTATATTTGCACCCGCTTACGCGAGTTGATGTAAGCTTTAAATGCAAGAAAAGCATTGCGATACTGTCCCAAATCTGAAATCGCCAAATTTACAGTGGGAGGACGGAGCATTTATGCTTTCGCTTGGTTGTGTATGCTATACCCATATCGGCATACCATCAGGCGTGAGACGAGAGCTCCTAGACCCCGTTCCCACGAAGGTGTTTGGCGATACCTAGATTTGACGGACATGAGCACATAAGTCTCATGCCTTTCTTTTTGTATAACCCCCGTTGGAGACTTACGGACGAAACGAGAATGAATGTGATGTACACACAGGATTCACACATTGCGACCGTCGAAGAGGCCAAAGCCTTCTTCCATCACGTCGTGTTCGACCTGGACATCAACTTCCATCCTGACGACGATTTCCGCACCTACGTCAATTGCGAAAGCGGAAAGCGGGTGATGGACGATGACCAAGCCGACCTCTACAACCGGCTGATGGACGAAGCGTTTGATGTTTTCGATGACGAAGATGCGGTGTATGAGACTGCGTACAACATATTGAATGAAAAACTAAAACAATAATAAAGAAACAGATAAAAGGAATAACGAGTCTTTGACATCCTAGATTGACTGATTAACCAGAATTAGCACTTCGACAGATTGTATCAGTCAGACAAGCAACTGGATGTTTGCGCTCAAAAGGGCGTGGACAGAAGGATTGTAGTCTGATACGGGCAAGTGCTAAGCCTTGGTTAAACACAGCTCTCTTCCGCGCCCCCTTTTTTCGAAAAAAGAGGGCTTTTTCATGTCAAAGAAACGGTTTACATTCATAGATTTGTTCGCCGGAATAGGCGGTTTTCATACTGCTATGCATAGTGTAGGAGGGCGTTGCGTTTTTGCCAGCGAGTGGGATTCTAACGCCAGAATATCGTATGAGGCGAATTACAAAGACATAGAGCCAAAACTTTTCAAAAAAAACAAGGAAGGTAAATACCTTTATTTCAACGAAGATATTAACGATGTTGTACCTTCCGCTGTTCCAGATTTCGATATTTGCTGTGGAGGATTCCCATGTCAACCATTTTCTGTCGCAGGATTGAAAAGAGGGTTTGATGATACAAGAGGTACGTTGTTCTTTAACATCGCCAACCTTGTAAGAGAGAAAATAAAAGCAGGTGTTCCCCCTCGGGTTTTGTTTCTTGAAAATGTCCGAGGGTTAAAAAATCACGACAAAGGAAACACCCTAAAGGTTATTTTGGCAACACTTGAAGAGTTAGGATACAAATATTCCTACGAGGTGCTGAATGCCAAATATTTTGGTGTTCCGCAAAATCGGGAACGATTGTTTATTATTGCATGGTATAAGAATCTTGTTGATGTAGATTCCTTCAATTTCCCCTACGGGATAAATATTGATGGTTCCACTATATATGAAAAGGCCAAACTAAAGAATGGAACATTCCCAACCAAAGTTTCAGACATTTTTGAACCGTCAGAATTCACAGAGCCATTTACTATAAGCGACAAAATGTGGGAAGGTCATAAAGCTCGAAAAGAACGAAATAGGCTAAACGGGAAAGGGTTTGGCTATTCTTTATTTAAAGCTGATAGTATATATACAAGTACCATATCTGCCCGCTATTGGAAAGATGGGAGTGAAATCCTAATTGATCAATCTGAAAAAGGCTTGAACCCTCGTACCCTTACACCTGTTGAGGCAGGAAGATTACAAGGATACAGGATTATCGGTAATGGATGGGAACATCCTGAATGTGCCAACAATCAAAACTACAATAGTTCTAATCCTGAATTTAAAATTGTTGTTTCGAAAAAGGAAGCATACCATCAGTTTGGCAATAGTGTTGCTATTCCTGTTATCAGAAGATTATCAGAAGAAATTGTAAAACAGTTGATGTAATATGGATGAATTAAGAAACTTACAACAAATTTACAATGCGGCCGCAATTCGTTTCAACGATTATGACGGCAAGGATTTTGTTTTGCCACAAGCCTTTAAGGATCAGGTTAAAGAAATCTACAGCAGCAAAATTACGTTCAATGATTATTCTGCAATAATAGTAACAAGCACAGGTCAGAATATCTTTCTGCCAAATCAATGGTTTTACATAGCTTCATACTTTACTGACTTATACAATGAGCTGTTGAAATATAAGGAATACGCTCTGAAAGTCATCTCTAGAGATAGATTAAAAGAATTAAAGGGGGGACAATTGTCAAATGTTGAAGACGTATTATTGAATAACCTTCCCCTTAGTAACGAATCCAAATCCAATCTTTCGAGGTTTATTACAGATTACGACTGGTGGTATGGTGCAAAGACAATAGATCGTGGCGACTTTTATGTGTCGCCTATCCTCAGCAGCGCCAGGTTGGTTAACGTAACACAGTCATACATAGCAGACCTGTGTGCTTTTTTAGCCGACAAGCAAGATCTCGTTAATATGATTATTGCTGGCGTAGATGATAAAGAGGACACAATTTTCAATGAGTACACAATAACTTATGCCCCTCTCCAGCAAATCTTCTACGGTGCACCTGGTACCGGTAAGTCGCACGAGGTGAAGAAATACACAGAGGCGGCAGAGAAGGAGGGACGTGTGTTCCGCACAACATTCCATCCAGACAGCGACTACTCCACATTCGTTGGGTGCTACAAGCCCACGATGACAGTGGTTCCCAAGACAACACTTATCGGTACAAAGGTGGTGGAAGTGGAGAACGGAGCACCCGAAGAGAAAATCACCTATCGCTTCACCCCGCAGACCTTCACTAACGCCTACGTGAAGGCGTGGAGCACCGAGGAACCGGTATTTCTAGTGATCGAAGAAATCAACCGCGGCAACTGCGCCCAGATATTCGGTGACCTCTTCCAACTGCTCGACCGCGGTGCGGACGGCACGTCGGAATACCCCGTGGATGCCGACACCGACCTGGCCAACCACATCGGCAAATCCCTTGCCACAAGTACGCGCGAGGACTTTCCCGCAGGGGTAAAGGAAGGCACACGCCTGGTGCTGCCCAAGAACCTCTACATCTGGGCCACGATGAACACCAGCGACCAGAGCCTATTCCCCATTGACAGCGCCTTCAAACGCCGTTGGGACTGGCGTTATATGCCCATCGAGGATGCCGCCAAGGGCTGGAAGACAGCAGTGAACGGCAATGAATACGACTGGTACCGCTTTCTGGAGGCCATAAACAAGGAGGTGCTCGAGCTGACCCACAGCGAGGACAAGCAGTTGGGATACTTCTTCGCCAAAGCGAAGGACAACCGCATTGACGCCCAAACGCTGGTGAACAAGGTGTACTTCTACCTGTGGACGGACGTGTTCAAAGACTACGACTACGAGAACCAAAAGGCCTTCAAAAAGGCTGGCGGCAACGAGACAATAGCCTTCAAGGACTTCTTCACCCACGGCGGAGTAGACGAGGCAATGGCTGAGCAGGTGCTCATCAATCTGGGACTCGCACCCGAGAACACAACGTCTGAATGAGGGTTCTGGTAGAGGAATATCAGTATGACGCCGTCTTAGTGCGCGACGTGCTGCACGGCATCGATGCCCTACAGAATGTGGAGGGGCTGGTGTCGCTGAGCTACGTGGGCTATTTCTTCAACGCACGGCTCAACGACACGGTGTTCATCTTGCCCAAGGTGCTGATGGACGAGCGGGGGCGCGTGTTCTCGAAATATGCGCCAGCGGACATCATCCACGTCGACCACAGCCAGCTGAGCGACGACGAGCGGAAGTTCTTGTACGAGTTTGCCGTGTGGATCTACCGTGCGGTAGACGTCTACCACCGGTCGCACAAAGAGAGCGACATCGTGTATCACCGCCACATTTCGCAGGTGGGACGCGGATTGAAACGGCGCACCAACACGCTGCTGGACATCGTGCTGTCGCTCCTGCAATGGAACAAGGACAACCGCCAGTACGTCACCTTCGTGCTGAAGAACCTCCACAGCGGATACAACAAAATCAACTGGACAAAGACCATCAACCGGCAGGCGGCCATCATACAGGACGACGAGGCGGTGTACCTGCAGATGGAGAACCGCAAGCGGCAGGTGAACTTCGATGAGGAGCTGCTGGTAATATACTACAGCATCCTGACCCACATCAGCGACACCTACGGATTCCACGTGGACATACAGGTGGGGTTCCCGCTCATCTTGGGCAAGCAGTTCGACAGCTACCTAAAAGGACGGGGGGTGACGCGCCTGCGGCAGATCAAGTACAAATACTTCTCGGACAAGATGCTGGAGCTGTGGAACCTCTGCTACGCGTTCTTCGCCCACCGCACCGAGATAACCGCCAGCACGGAGCTGAAGGAATACCTGCTGGTGAAGAACTTCTACGTGGTGTTCGAAGCCATCATCGACGAGCTGATAGGCGACAGCAAGGAGACGTTGCCGCCCGACTTCAAGGAGCAGAAAGACGGCAAGTTGGTGGACCACCTATACACCTACCCCGGCCTGATAGAGGCTGAC
>CAMNKG010000026.1 GCA_946542135.1 uncultured Bacteroidales bacterium | reverse complement strand
TTTGTTGTCCTACCAGGATTCGAACCTAGACAAGCTGATCCAGAGTCAGATGTGCTACCGTTACACCATAGGACAATGTCGTTTCGTTCTCTCGAAATCGGCTGCAAAAGTACTAAGTTTTTTGATACTGACAAAATTTTTTTTAATGTTTTTCTTATTTGTCTGTAAGTGTGTCTGATATTGTCTCGATGTTAATCTGTCTGCTTTGTTTTCTGCCTTACAGGATGACTTGAAATCAACGAAATCGTCGCTTTTTTTTTCAGGGTTAGCTCTGATAATTCTATCAATCGCATTTTGTTTGCAAAACACTTGTTTTTTCTGTTAATTCGATATTTCGTTTTTAACGGTATTTCGTTTTAACGATATAACGGTATTTCGTTTTTAACGGAATTTCGTTTTAACGGTATAACGGTACTTTGTTATAACGTTATAATGGTACTTTGTTATAACGTTATCTTTTTAAAACATTTCTTCGTTAAATCGCTACTTTTTTCTTCAAGTTCTCTTCGCGGGGGATAAAATAACGGACGCTCCAATGATAATTGTTGGAGCGTCCGTTTGTAGTTACTTGCAGGGCTTCTTTAAGGGCTGCCTTTCTTTAGAGTGGCGGCCTTCCTTTAGAGGGGGTTGCTATTCTTTGAGAGGCAGCTATTCGTTGAAAGTGGCTGCCTTTCTTTGAGGGGCAGCTACTTGTTGAAAGTGGACACCTTTCTTTGAGGGGCAGCTACTCGTTGAAAGTGGCTACCTTTCTTTGAGGGGCAGCTACTCGTTGAAAGCGGCTGCCTTTCTTTGAGGGGGCTGCTATTCGGTGGTAGAGCTGCTGCTGGTGTCGGTGCCTTCGCTTTCGCTGCCGCTCTGGCTGTTGCGTTCCAGCTCCATTTTGCCGAAGCGCAGCGTGATGCCGGCGGTGATGTAGCGGCTGTTGAGTGTGCGGCTCTTGCTTTCGCTGAGGTAGTAGGGGTTGGTGTTCTTTGACTCCTGTCCTATATTCTTGCCCCAGTTGAAGATGTCTTGGATGTTGATGAAGGCGCTGAGTTTGCGGTTAAAGAAGTCGGCGCGGACGCCCATGTTGACCCAATAGCGTGCGCTGCGTTCCGACATGAGGCCGAGGGTGCGAGAGGTATAGTTGGCCGAAGCGTGGATCTGGTAACGGTTCCAGACCTTGGTCCACATGTTGAGGCGGATGCTGTAGGTCCACTTGCTGTCGGTGTAGGCATCTTGTCCGAATCTGTCCTTTTGTATCGAGTAGCCGTAGTCGTAGAGGTTGGCATAAAGGCGCATGTTGAAGAATCCCGAGGGGCGGTAGGTGGCGTTGACCGACGTTCCGTAGCGCCACGATGAGCCGATGTTGTAGGGTGTGGTGTATTGTATGATGCGTCCGATATAGGGGTCGACGGCATCGGTGACGTCGGTCAGGTTGTCAATCTCGCCCGTCGAAAGGCGTCCGTAGCCTTCTATGCCGAGGCTGCCCCAGTTGAAGAATTTGGTCCATCCGGCTTCGGCGTTGTGGGTGTAGCTTTGTGTCAGGTCGCGGTTGCCGGTGCTGTAGCTGTCTTCGGTGTAGGTGCGGTAGGTGGTGAGTCTTTCAGCCGAGGGGTTGCGCATGCGGAGCGAATAGTTGAGCTTGAAGTTGTGCATCTGTTCTGTGCGGTAGCTCAGGTGGATAGAGGGGTTGTAGGTGATGTGGTTGGTGGTGTAGTCGTCGCCGGCCTGCAGGCCTGTCTCGGTGAAGGTGAAGTGGTCGTTGGTGAGGCGAGCGCCCATGCCGAGCTGAAGGGTGAAGCCTTCCCAGCGGTGGGTCCATTCGACGTCGACGTCGGCCTCGTTTTCATGGTCTTCGAATTTGTAGCGGCGCAGGGCGTCGTAAAGGCTTGCGTCGAGAATGGTGACGTCCTCGTCGTAGGTGGTGTCGAGAAGGTAGGGGCGGTAGTCTTTCCACGAGTTGTCGGTGCCGAAGCTGAGGCCGTAGCTCATCTCGCCGTTCTTGCTGTAGGGTCTGTTGTAGCGTGCGCGCAGGTTGACGTCAAGACCGCGAGTCTGGTTGTCGTAGTACTTGAAGGTGTTCTGGTTGTAGTCGTTGGTGTCGGTAATGTTGTATAAGCGGCTGTAGCTGGTTTCGGAGTTGTTGTTGTTGGTCGATCCGAACAGGAACAGGCGGAGGTTGTGTCCTTTATTGTCGAATTTTTTGGTGTAGTTGCCGCCGAACATGCCGAAGAAGCTGGTCGTGGATGCGTCGTTGTTCATGTCGTACTGGTAGAGCGTATAGGAGGGCAGGATGTTCTCGCGGCTATGCCAACGGTCGCTTTTCGATTGGCTGCCGTTGATGTTGAAGTTGCTCCAGATTCCAATGTCGCTGGTGCTGTCAATCTCGTAGTCGATATTCAGGCCGATGCTGCCGCCTAAGGTGTGCGAGTTGCTCCAGGAGCTGTCGCGTTCGTCGATGGCGGTGAGCAGGGAGTCCAGATTTCCGGGGTAGAGGGGGTTCTCGACGCGGGTCTGGCTATGGCTCCAGGAGTCGTTCTTGGAAGTGCTGTAGCGAAGGTTGGTGAAGAGGTTGATGCTCAGACGCTCGTTGGCCCAAGTGTAGCTGAGCCAGGGGCTTACGTTGGGCTGAGTGGCTGCGTTGGCACCAAAGCTGATGAAGTGGTTTTTCTTGATGTGCGCCGAGGTGATGATGTTGATGACGGCTTCGGCCTCGGTGGCGTATTTGGCCGAGGGGTTGGTGATGGTCTCGATGCGGTCCAGCGCGTTGGCGGGCAGGGTCTGCAGGTAGGTCTTCAGGTTCTCGGAGGTGAGTTTCGACGGCTTGTCGTTGACCCATATCTCCACGCTGCTGACACCACGCAGGGTGATGTTGCCTTCCACGTCGACCTCGACGCCGGGGGCGTTCTGCAGGGCGTCTTCGGTCGTTCCGGCTTGGATGGTGGGGTCGTCGGCAACGTTATATACCATCTTTTCTCCATCTTGTGCATAGAGCGGCCGTGCGGCGCTGATAGTTACCGTCTTCAGTTGTGCGGCACCTTGTTTCATGTTGATGACGCCCATGGCGGTGTTGTTGGTCACCGACACGGGAATGAAGCGTGTGGAGTAACCTATGTAGCTGATACGCAGAAAGTATTCGCCTGCGGGGACTTCGCGGAGCTCGAAGTAGCCGTTCAGGTCGGTGGTGGCACCTTTGACGAAGCTGCTGTCGCTCTGCTCGAGCAGGGTGACGTTGACGTACATCAGCGGCTCGTTCTTGGCGCTGTCGAGCAGCGAGCCGACCACTTTGAATGTCGTTCCTGACTTGACGTTTTTCTTTTGTTTGACGGTACTGCTCTTTTGTTGGGTTTGTTGCATCTGCCTGTCGCTGCGCGGTCTGCCTCCCGGACCTCCTGGACCGCCGGGGCCACCGGGGCCGCCGGGACCGCCACCTGGAAAACCTCCGGGGCCGCCAGGCTGGGCGTTGAGGGTTAGCGAAAGAAAAATAAAGGCCAGCAGGGTGGCCACTCGTAGGGGCTTGTGACTTACCATAGCGTTAGTATAACGGTGAATGAAATATATTTATAACTCTTTTTCTTCTGTTTTAGTGTACTACACGGCCCAAAAAACGCTGCCGTCTCTTTTGTCCCGGTAGCCGGTTACTATTTAGTTTCGCTTAGGAGCGTTTTATTTTCCTTTCCGTAAAATATTTTTTTTCGCTGAACGTTTTAAAAAGAAGTATCTTTATGCGATTCGTATTACATGATATCCTACAAAACATATATTCTGTCCAATGGCTTGACTTTGATGGTTATGGAGGATGCTTCCACCCCGTTGGTGTCGGTCAGCACGCTCTATAATGTCGGAGCTCGCGACGAGGACCCCTCACGTACTGGTTTTGCACACCTTTTCGAGCATCTCATGTTCGGCGGCACGCGCCAAGTGCCGGATTTCGATGCCGTCGTCAGCAAGGTGGGGGGCGACTCCAATGCGGCCACCAACAATGACTTCACCAACTATTATCTCACCGTACCGGCACGCTTTTTAGAGACGGCGCTGTGGCTTGAGTCGGACCGCATGCGTCAGCTCGATTTCTCGGAGCGCAGCCTTGCGGTGCAGCAGTCGGTGGTCACCGAGGAATACCATTATCGCTACCTGAACCAACCCTACGGCGACAAGTGGCTCCTGCTGAGGCCGCTATGCTATAAGGTGCATCCTTATCGCTGGTGTACCATAGGTAGCGACATACGCCATGTTCAGGAGGCCACGCTTGACGATGTAGAGCATTTCTTCTACCGCTACTATCGACCCAACAACGCCATCGTCGCCGTGGTGGGTCCCGTGGTGGCCGACGAGGTCGCCAAACTGGTGGAGAAATGGTTCGGCGATATCCCCGCGGGCGACGACGTGGAGCGCCACTATCCCCAAGAGCCGGAACAGACGTCGCCGCGTCATCTCGATGTGGAACGCGAGGTGCCCTCTAACGCGCTCTATTTAGGCTACCTCATGAGCGACCGCCTGCATCGCGATTTCTGTGCCACCGACCTTATCAGCGACATGCTCAGCAGCGGCACCTCGTCGCGGCTGTATAACGACCTGGTCAAAGACCGTGAGCTGTTCACAGAGATAGACGCCTACATCACCGGCGACAACGACGCAGGCCTTTTTGTGGTCGACGGCAAGCTGAAGGACGGCGTGTCGTTCGATGCCGCCAAGAAAGCTGTGGAACAGCATCTGCAGCGCTTCGCCGACGAAACCGTCGCCGACGATGAACTGGAAAAGGTGATTAACCGCTACGAGTCCACTTTTGTATACTCGCAATACAAGGCGTTGGATTGCGCTATGGCGCTCTGCTACTATCAGCGGCTGGGCCATCCGGAGTGGATCAACGACGAACCCGAGCGCTACCGCCAGGTTACAGCCGACGACATCGCGCGGGTGGCCCGCTCGCTTTTTGCTCCGCAGCGACAATCGTCAATCTATTACGGCCGTTAACATTTACCTCAACAAATAGCAGACCAAAATGTCGAAAGAGAAAAATCCTAATCTGATTGTCAAGATACTGATGCTTCTGTGGTATGCCGTCAGTCATCCTCTTATCTGGATAGGCAAGAAGCTCATCGCTTTCTTCGGCGGACTCAACTATCACCGCATCGGCAGCAAGGTGGTCCATGCTGTGGGCGACTTCCTGCATTGGCTCATTTTCAGCGTCTTGCTCCCCAAACGCTATAGGAGCATCACCAAAAAGCAAATTTACCGTATCATCTTCAAGGCCGACACCCCTGCCGGCAAACGCTTCGATATATGGCTGCTGGTCCTCATCGGGCTCAACCTTGTGGTCATCATACTCGACAGCTTCGAGGCTGTCCACACCAATATGAGGTGGATTCTCAAAGGCTTGGAATGGATCTTTACCATTATTTTCACGCTGGAATACTACCTGCGTATCTACTGTCTGCAGCGCCCGTGGAAGTACGTCTTCTCGTTCTATGGCATCATCGATTTCCTCTCCATCTTTCCGGCCTACCTCAGCCTCCTGATACCTGCCACACAGACGCTTACCGTTCTCCGTGTGCTCCGCACGCTGCGCATCTTCCGCATCTTCAACATGCAGCGCTTCCTTCACGAGAGTTTCCATCTGCTGAACGCCTTGCGGCGTAGTGCTGCCAAGATTGTGATTTTCATGCTCTTCGTGTTTATTACGGCTATCATCCTCGGCGCCATCATCTACATGTTCGAAAGCAGCAAGAACCCGGGCCTCTCCAGTATTCCCAAAGCCATCTATTGGGCTGTGGTGACCATCACCACGGTGGGCTACGGCGACATTACCCCCGTGACGCCTATGGGACAGTTTATCTCTACGCTCGTCATGTTGCTCGGTTACGCCGTCATCGCCGTCCCTACGGGTATCGTGGTGGGCGAAACCATACAGGAATACAAGACCGATACCAATCAGGACAACAACGAACCCGTGCCCGAAGAATTCAATGAATACGAAGACCGTCCTATCGGCGACGACGCGCAGGACGGAAACGTCGACGCGCAGGACGGGAACGTCGACACGCAGACGGCGCTGACGCGCTTCTGTCCCCATTGTGGCCACACCGAACCGGATAGCGAGGCGCGCTACTGCCGCTATTGTGGCACGCTGCTCTCCAAGAGTCAGCCCAGCGGTTGGATCAACGACTTTTTCTCGGGCGAGGAATAAAGGGTGTAATTTGGCGTTTGGAAATAAATATTCATAAAAATAATTCGTTGAATTCGAGTAAAATGAAACCGATAAAACTCCCGCTGTTGCTCCTTTTTTCGCTGCTTGCTTTGCTACAACCGCTGTCGGCGCAGACTCATACCATCAGCGGCACCATACGTGACAACGCCACAGGCGAAACGCTCATCAGCGCCACCGTCTACGACGCCCTCTCAGGCAAGGGTACGCTGACCAATGCACAGGGGCGCTACTCGCTCTCGCTGCCGCAAGGCATGGTGCGGCTGCGCATCTCTTATGTAGGCTACCAGGCTTATTACGACACCTTCCAGCTGTCGGCCAACCGCGAACTCAACATCTGGCTGAATCCCAGCCACCAGTTGCAAACCGTCACAGTAACGGCCGACCGTATCAGCTCGCACCGCTCCTCGCAGATGAGCGCCATCGACATCCCCGTCGAGAACATCAAGGCCGTGCCGGTCCTTTTTGGCGAGACCGACGTGCTGAAAGCCCTGCAGCTTTTGCCCGGCGTGCAGAGTGGCACCGAGGGCATGTCGGGCCTTTACGTGCGCGGCGGCGGTCCCGACCAGAACCTCTTCCTCCTCGACGGCGTGCCGCTCTACAACGTCAACCACCTGGGCGGTTTCTTTTCGGCCTTCAACGCCGATGCCATTAAGGGGGTGACGCTCTATAAGGGCAGCTTCCCGGCGCATTTCAGCGGGCGCCTCTCCAGCGTGCTCGACATCACCACCAACGACGGCAACGACAAGCGTCTGCACGGCAACGTGTCGGTGGGCGTCGTCGCTGCCAAAGTCAACCTTGAAGGACCCCTCTACAAGGACAAGACGACCTTCAACGTCAGCCTGCGCCGCACCTATTTCGACCTGCTCATGCAGCCCTTCATCATGTCGGCGGCAGCAATGGAGGATTTGGGTCGCACCAACGCAGGCTACTATTTCTACGACCTCAACGCCAAGGTGACCCACCGCTTCAGCGAACGCAGTAGGCTGATTGCCAGCTGGTATTCCGGCGACGACAAGATATATGTCCGTTTTACGGAACGCTACGACGACACCTACGAGAAGCTCCGCTTGGGTTACAACTGGGGCAACATGGTGGGCTCTTTGCGGTGGAACTACGAACTGAACCCACGCCTCTTCATGAACCTCACGGGAGCCTATACGCGTTATCGCAACGATATCAATATCCTGTTCGAGGAGGAAGATTATTACGGTGACTCCTACTCCGTCGAGAGCGCTGAAATGTACTATAAATCAGGTATTCGCGACATCACGGCGCGTGCCGATTTCGACTTCCAGCCCAACCCCGAACATTCGGTGAAGTTCGGCGCCTCGTGGATACACCATATTTTTCAGCCCGACGTTACCGGCAGCAAGATGGAGTACAACGAGGACGGCGAAACCGAAAGGGTCAACACCGAATTCGGCGACAGCATCACCCATGCCGACGAGTTGACGGCATACATCGAGGATGACTGGACCATCACCGAGACGCTCAAAATCAACGGCGGCATCAACCTGTCGGGGTTTGGCGTGCAGGGCACCTTCTACCCATCGGTACAGCCAAGGCTGAGCGGCCGTTTCATGATCAGCGACGACCTTTCGGTCAAGGCCGGCTACAGCTACATGACGCAGTATATGCACCAGCTGTCGAACAGTTCCATCAGCCTCCCCACCGACCTGTGGGTGCCTGTCACCAAACGCATCGAGCCCATGTATGCCCACCAGGTGGCCGCAGGCCTTTTTTACAACTGGTCGGGCATCGCCGACCTTTCGGTGGAGGCTTACTATAAGAAGATGCACAACATGCTGGAATACAAAGACGGCGCCAGTTTTCTGGGGGTTTCTTCGGGATGGGAGGAGAAGGTGCTGATGGGCGATGGCTGGTCCTACGGCGTCGAGCTTTTGGCGCAGCGCACCATCGGCGACATCACGGGGTGGATAGGCTACACCTGGAGCCGCACCATGCGCCAGTTCGACCGTCCTGGGCAGACCATCAACGACGGAAAACCATTCCCCGCCAAATACGACCGCCGTCACGACATCTCCATCATGGTCAGCTACAAACGCAACGACAACTTCGACTGCAGCGCCACGTGGGTTTTCTCGTCGGGCAATACCGGCACCTTGGCCATGCACGAATACGTCGACCCCGAAACGGGGCAGACGGTGTCGTACATCGAGAGTCGCAACAATTACCGGCTGCCGCCATACCATCGTCTCGATGTGGGGCTCAACTGGCACAAACAGAAGAAACATGGCATCCGCACGTGGAGCTTCAGCGTATACAACCTCTACAACCGCAAGAACCCCTTTATGGTGTTTGAAAGGAACAACATGCATTCCGTCGTTGACGGCACGCACTATAACGCTTCGCTCGTCAAACTCTCCCTCTTTCCCATTATCCCATCCATATCGTACAACTTCAAATGGTAATAGCCGCCTGTGTGAATTCGTTTAATTCGCCGTTAAAAATAAATACTCATAAATATAAATAGCTCAATCCGAGCAATTCGCCGTTAAAAATAAATACTCATAGATATAAATAGCTCAATCCGAGCAATTCGCCGTTTGAAAATAAGTATTAGATGTTTCTGTAAAAAAACAAAATATATCCTTCTGAAAATGAAAACAACAAAATATATCTTTCTGATCTTGATGGTTGCTTTTATGGCGGCCTGTACAGAACCCATCGACTTCCCTTCCGACCAAGACGACCCCTACGCCGTCCTCGTGTCGCGACCCATGAACGACTCGACGGTGTGCGTGCACCTGAGCTACAGCCGCTTCTTTCTCGACAACAGACCCACGAAGCCTGTCAGCGATGCCAATGTGGTGCTCAGCGTGAACGGTATAGCGACGGTGGGGACCTACTCCGAGGCGGCATACAACATGCGTGGGGGCTACGTGTTCCCCGTCAGTCCCCAGCCGGGCGACTCCTTGCATGTCAGCGCCACCATCCCTGGCTACGACCATGAGGTCAGCGCCTCTACCCATATCCCCGGCTTGCCCGATATTGAGGTGCTCGACTATGTTGTGGACACCGGACGTGGGGTCAACAATTATGACAGAGAGGGAAGCTACTACTATAACGACAACTTCTACTTCAAGGTGCGCTTCAAGGTGAAAAGTCCACAGGACGACGCCTATTATGCCATACGTGTCCTCTATGGCGACATCAGAAGGGAGACTACCGATCAGTATGTCTGGGATACATCCCGTTACGAGGATGCCTATTTCTCTGTCAACGACCCCATCGTCAACACGCAGGACATAGTGGATGTAATCGATGGCTACGACGGCAGTTTCTATGGCGACGAAATGCTTTTCAGCAACGAGACGTTCAGGAAAGGAGAGCATGAGTTCATCTTGATTTTCAGCCTTGTGCCTACCGATTTGATTGAAAACTACAGCCAGGTGCCGGTTCGTTTGGAGGTGCGAAGCCTTTCGCCCGAGCTGTATCGCTACATCAAAACCACCGAAACCGAAGTGTCGGACTTCGACGAGCTTTTCGGCGAGCCGATCCAGGTGTTCTGCAACATCGATGGCGGCATCGGCATCTTCGGCGGCTCGTCGCGCAAACGGTTCGCCATGCCGATGCCTCGCTATGCCACATTCTCACACAATGATGGCTACTATTTCAAATAACGTTTTCTGTCCCTTTTAAAGCTATGAATATACTGATTACCGATAGCACACATCCCGTCCTCGTAGAGCGGCTCGAGGCTGCCGGCCACAAGTGCCGCGTGTCGACCGACTGCACCTACGACACCCTGCTGCAGGAGGTGCAGCACTACGACGCCCTCGTCGTCCGCAGCAAAATCGGCATCGACCGCAATTTCATCGACCATGCGCGCCATCTGCGCTGCATCGGCCGCGTGGGCGCCGGCATGGAAACCATTGATGTTGACTATGCCGAAAGCGTAGGCATCCGCTGCCTCAATTCGCCCGAAGGCAACCGCGACGCCGTGGGCGAGCATGCCGTAGGGCTGCTGCTGGCCCTTGCCGACAAGATTGCTGCAGCCGACGGCGAGGTCCGTCGAGGTCTTTGGCGACGCGAAGCCAACAGAGGTTTCGAAGTCAAGGGCCGCACCGTCGGCATCATCGGTTTCGGCAATATGGGCGCCGCCTTTGCGCAGCGCCTACAGGGCTTCGAATGCCGCGTTGTGGCCTACGACAAGTACAAAGCCGCGGGCTATGCCCCTGCCTATGTCGAGGAGCTGACGCTGCCGCAGCTGCAGCAGCAGGCCGACATCGTCAGTCTTCATGTGCCGCTGACCGACGAGACCCACTACATGGTCGACCGCCATTTTCTGGCCGCCTTCGCCAAGCCCATCTGCCTCATCAATACCTCGCGCGGCGCCGTGGTGCATACCCCCGCCCTCGTCGACGCCATGCGTACCGAACGGGTGATGGGGGCAGCTCTCGATGTCGTTGAATATGAAGATATGAGCAAGGATGGCCTCGATGTCGCGACCTTGCCCGACGATTTCCGCTACCTCCTCACGTCGCCCCGCACGGTGCTGACGCCGCACGTGGCAGGCTGGACCGTCGAATCGAAATACAAACTGGCCGCCGTGTTGGCCGACAAAATCATCGACGTATTGAACAAACAACAAGTAAACAACCCAAATTAATGTGCATTTTTTTTCATGAATAGCCATCAATTATCCATTGATAAATGGCCAATCAGATGGCACTTGCATGTAAACTAAAATATAGCAATCACTTAACCAATCATCATGCTGATAGTTGACGACTGTATCATATCCGACCATCTGGCAGACCTCCGCTTCTGCTGCGATTTGGCCCAATGCAAAGGCGCATGCTGCGTCGAGGGCGATTGTGGCGCCCCGCTCGACGCCGACGAGATCCCCATCCTCGAGCGCATCTATCCCGACGTCAAAGCCTACATGACCCCACAAGGCGTCGCCGCCGTCGAGGAGCAGGGCGTTTCGGCGCTCGATGTCGACAAGCTGCCGTGTACCCCGCTGGTCGACAACCGCGAGTGTGCCTACGCCGTGCGCGAAGACGGCATCACCCTTTGCGCCATCGAGAAAGCCTGGCGCGCCGGCAAGGTCGACTTTCCGAAACCCATATCGTGCCACCTCTATCCCGTCCGCATCGAGGATTTTGGCGAGTTCAAGGCCGTCAACTACCATGAGTGGGACATCTGTCGCTGCGCACTCCGAAAGGGTAGGGAAGAGGGACGTCCGCTCTATCAGTATTTGCGCGAACCCCTGATACGGCGTTTCGGGCAGGATTGGTACGACGAGCTCGTGGCGCAATGTGAGGCCCAGCGCAATTAATCCGGACCATGTTGTCGCCACTATGAAAAAAAACGTATTTTTGCATTGCGGAAATTTTAGGCTCCGCATAGATAAATAACATATTCTTAATATTGTATGAATAATTCCGTTCGAAAAAAATATTGGATTTGCTTTCTTGTCATCGGCGTCATACTCATTGCTGACCAGGCTTTGAAAATCTGGATCAAGACCCATATGGCCATCGGCGACGAAATCCGGTTGATTGGCGACTGGTGCAAGCTCCACTTCGTCGAGAACGAAGGCATGGCCTTCGGCTTCTCTTTTGGCGGCGCTGCCGGCAAGCTGATCCTCTCGTTGGTGCGCCTTGTGGCGTCGGCCATCATCATGTACTATCTGATCCGTCAGATCCGGAAAGACACGCGCACCCTGTTCCTCGTCAGCCTCTCGATGATTTTCGTCGGCGCCGTGGGCAATCTCATCGACTGTTGCTTCTATGGCCTCTGCTTCTCCGAGAGCTCTTTCGGACAGGTAGCCACCCTTTTCCCCGACGGCGCCGGCTACGGCCGATTCCTTTTCGGCAAGGTCGTCGACATGTTCTATTTCCCTCTCTGTGAGTGGACGTGGCCCGATTGGGTGCCCCTTGTCGGCGGCCACCATGCCGAGTTCTTCAATGCCATCTTCAATGTCGCCGATGCCTCCATCTGCGTGGGCGTCTTCCTGCTCATCATCGACCAATGCTTCTTTGCCAAAAGCGAAGCCACCGAAAATGATGGCAATTCCATCCAAAATTCCGAACAAAAAGAACCCCAAACGGTAGCGGACCCCATGTCCGCTGACGGAGAAGAAGAAAAAAAAGAGAGTGCCAATTGATTGAAAACTATATTTTTTTGAATAAAAACATTCGGACTTTGAAAAAAATATTTTGTCAGTTTTGAAATTTGTTGTACTTTTGCAACCGAATTCAGAAGAATTGATGGCGTTGTAGCTCAGTTGGTAGAGCAGCGGACTGAAAATCCGTGTGTCACTGGTTCAATTCCAGTCAATGCCACAAAAAAAGGGAAGTACACAGGTGCTTCCCTTTTCATTTATATTCAAATCATTCTTACCATGAGTCTCGAAATACAAATCAACAACGACATTAAGCAAGCCATGCTTAATAAGGAAAAAGAGGTCCTCGAATCGCTGCGCGCCATCAAGTCAGCCATCCTGCTGCTCAAAACGGGCAAGGATGCCGTGAACGGCGAGGTGTCGGAAGCCGCCGAAATAGCCATGCTGCAGAAACTCGTGAAGCAGCGCCGCGAAGCCGCCGACATCTATACGCAGCAAAACCGTAGCGACCTTGCCGACGAAGAGCTCTTCCAGGCCTCCATCATCGAGCGCTACCTGCCCAAACAGCTCAGCCGCGAAGAGATAGAGCAGCAGGTCAAAGCCATCATCGCCGAGGTCGGTGCCACGTCGCCCAAGGAGATGGGTCGCGTGATGGGACAGGCCAGCAAGCATTTTGCCGGCAAGGCCGACAACCGCGTGGTGTCCGAAATCGTCAAATCTTTGCTCCAGAACTGATGCGCATCCTCGTTGTCGACGACGAACCCGACCTTTGCGAAATCCTTTGCTTCAACCTTGAAAGCGAAGGCTTCCAGACCGATAGCGCCTCGTCGGCCGAAGCAGCCATCGACATGATGGCACAAGGCCACCATTACGACCTCCTCCTGCTCGACGTGATGATGGAGCGCATGTCGGGCTATGACCTGGCACGCCGACTGCGCAGCGAGGGCAACGACGTGCCTATCATCTTTTTGACGGCGCGCGACTCCGAAGCCGACCTGCTGCAGGGTTTCTCGGCCGGCGGCGACGACTATATCACCAAGCCCTTCTCGTTTCCCACGGTGCTGGCGCGCATCCAGGCCGTCCTGAAGCGCAGCGCAGCGGCGCACGGTGCCGGCAACGAAAACGTGCTGCGGTGGGGTTCCCTGCAAGTCGACATGGACAGCAAGAGCGTGAGCTGCCACGGCAAGCCCGTGGCGCTGACCAAGAAAGAGTTTCTCATCCTCACGCTGCTGCTGCAGCACAAAGACAGCCATTTCACACGCGAACAGATTATCCGTCAGGTGTGGGACGACGACACCTTCATCGGCGACCGTTCCGTGGATGTCCATATCGCCCGGCTGCGCAAGAAACTCGGCGCCGTCGGCAACCAGATTGTCAACCATAGCGGCTTCGGCTACACCTTCCAGAACAAAACATGATGCATTCACCCCTCACATACATTGTCCCGGGCCTCATCCTTATCCTGTTGGTCTTCCTGGTGTGGAACCATCTGCGGCAGCGCAAGCTCATCCGTCAGCTGCAGGAGCTGGCGCGCTCCCTCGAGGAGTCGAAGCAGCAGATCATCCAGGAGCAGGAGCACAACCGTCAGCTGAAGCAGGAGATGACCAACAATATAGCCCACGAGCTGAAAACCCCCGTCAGCAGCATCCGCGGCTACTTAGAGATCCTGTTGGGCGACAAGCCCGTCGACGACGCCAAGCGGCAGTTCTTCCTGCAGCGCTGCTATTCGCAGATACTGCGACTCTCCGACCTTATCCACGATGTGTCGCTCATCAACAAGCTCGAGGAGTCGTCCGACCTTTTCCCCAAGGAATCCGTGTCGCTGCGCCAAATTGCCGACGAGGCCGTCCTGGAGCTCGACGAGATGGCGCACAGCCATGCCATCGCCGTGCGCAACGACCTTCCCGACCCCATGCTTATCAACGGCAACCGCAACCTCGTCTACTGCATCTTCCGCAACCTGCTCGAGAATGCCATCTCGTATGCCGGCGACGGAGCCACCGTAGGCATCGAGAGCTACAAAGAAGACAGCAAGCGGTGGTATATCCATTTCTACGACACGGGAATGGGCGTTGCCAGCAGCTATCTGCCGCGCCTTTTCGACCGCTTTCTCCGCATCGACGAAGGGCGCAGCCGCAAGAGTGGTGGCACCGGACTGGGGCTTTCCATCGTCAAGCACGCCGTGCTGTTCCACGGGGGCGACATCTACGTGCGCAACCGCGACGGCGGCGGGCTGGAATTCTTTTTCTCGCTAAAAAAATAATAAATCTCCCATAGTAAGCGTTATTGTCTCAGTTCATTGTCATCGTTCAAGTCGGCCTTATGACCACGACCTCAGCGGCGTTTCTCCCGTTTCGTGACAGCAACTCTAAAAATCAACCATAAACTCAACGAACTAACTCCCTGACAGAAACCACATTCAGCGTCAAAGTTAAGGTTAGCGATAAAGTTAACGATAAAGCAAATCCATAATTACAACTATGCATACCCTCCCCCTACAGCTCCGTTTCAACGACGTCGACATGATGGGTCATGTCAACAATGCCGTCATCATGGAATTCTTCGACCTCGGCAAGTCTCACTATTTCTCCGATGCCGGCGTCCCTGTCACGCCCGAAGAAGGAGACTTCTGTGTTATGATAGTCCATTATGAAGTTGATTTCCACAGCCAGATCCATTGGCACGACACCATCGCTGTCACCTCCTGTGTAACCCATTGGGGCAATAAAAGTTTTCAGTTGACCCAACAGATCGTCAACACCGAAACGGGCAAGCCGTGCGCTACTTGCCGCACCGTCATGTCGGGCTATTCACGCAATGCCGCCACCAGCGCACCTATCCCCGAAGAAGTTAAACAAAGGGTAATCCGCTTCGATATGGCGCACGAAGCCTAAAGAGTCCTTTTCGTTTCACACTAAGCTCAGCCCAGCAGCACGTCCATGGCCATCATCAGCACGAAGCCTATCGCGAAGCCGATGGTGGAGAGGTTGGTGTGGTCGCCCTGCGCTGTCTCGGGTATGAGCTCTTCCACCACCACGTACATCATGGCTCCTGCGGCAAAGGCCAGCATGTAAGGCAGGGCGACCCCGATTGCCGACGCCAGGAGCAGAATGGCCACCGAGCCAATAGGCTCCACGGCGCCGCTGAGCGACCCTATCAGGAAGGAGCGCCAGCGCGAGTTGCCCTCGGCATGCATCGGCATGGAGATGATGGCACCCTCGGGGATGTTCTGTATGGCTATGCCTATCGACACCGCCAATGCCGCTGTAAGCGTAAGGCCTTCGCCTTCGCCGGCAAAAACTACGCCTACCGCCATGCCCTCGGGCAGGTTGTGGATGGTGACAGCCAGCGCCAGCATCGCCGTCCGCGACAGGCGGCTGCGCGGACCCTCGGCGCGAGTGGCGCTCAGGTGCAGGTGAGGCGTCAGCTCATCGATAAGCAGCAAGAAACCCATGCCTACTATGAAGCCGATGGCGGCAGGACCAATGCGCTCGCCGCTCATCGAGATGGAAGGTAACAGCAGCGACCACACGCTCGCCGCCACCATCACGCCGCTGGCGAAGCCCAGCATCGCCTTTTGGAGGCGGTGCGGTATCTCGTTGCGCATGAAGAAAACGAAAGCCGAACCGAGTATCGTTCCGGCAAAAGGTATTAGTATTCCGATGATTATAGTACTCATGATAACGATGGTTTGAAATGCAAAAATAGCATTTTTTTAAGAAAAGAGGTATCACTACCAGTAGTGAATATGACGGATGTCATGACTTATGTTGATATGCTTTGCCGAAATGCCGATGTAGCCCTATTGTAGAAGCATACGATGTTGATCGCAGGCGGGGCGCCTGCGTACCATAGTGATTCGGGGTGGGATGATGGGGGTGTTGATGTTGATCGCAGGCGGGGCGCCTGCGTACCAAAGTGATTTGGGGTGGGATGATGGGGGTGTTGATGTTTATCGCAGGCGGGGCGCCTGCGTACCATGGTGATTTGGGGTGGGATGGCTAATGTTGAGCGGGGTGGGGGGACGGGGTACTGTAATTTGGGTTGCATCTTAAGAACATATTTGCACCTGGAGAACTGAAAAAAGAAGCAGTTACCGAGGAAATCTCGGTAACTGCTTCTGACGGGAAAAATTATCTGACACAGTTCTATATTCTCGACGCTATCATCGCTGTTGTCTACCGTGTGAACAGCATCCGTGCCTCGCAGTTCCGACAGTGGGCTACGGGCGTGTTGCGGCAGTATGCCATTCGGGGCTATGTGCTCGGCAAGAAGCGCATGGAGAATGGCACGTTCTTGGGCGAAGACTACTGTACTAAAAATACGATTACGGGCAAAAAAACGTCCATTACACGGGGTGTGGATTGAA
The DNA here is from genome assembly GCA_946542135.1 of uncultured Bacteroidales bacterium. Classification (GTDB taxonomy): domain Bacteria; phylum Bacteroidota; class Bacteroidia; order Bacteroidales; family P3; genus Colimorpha. The sequence continues at coordinate 454 of CAMNKG010000026.1, read as the reverse complement.
ACGATTATCGCAGGCGCCTCGCCTGTGATCAACATCAACACCCCCATCATCCCACCCCGAATCACTATGGTACGCAGGCGCCTCGCCTGCGATCAACATCAACACCCTCATCATCCCACCCCGAATCACTATGGTACGCAGGCGTCGCGCCTGCGTACCAGGGAAGCGGGTGGTTGGGGCTATGCTATGGATAGCAAGAGGTGGTAGATGCCTATGCCGAGGTAGTTGCCCAGCATGTAGCCCAGGAGGCCGATGGTGATGCCGAGGATGACGATGTTCTTGTTGTTGAGCAGGGCTGCGGCCAAGGGGACAAAGGGGGGCGAATTGACGAGGGCTACGCTGCAGACCATGACGGAGTCGCCGTCGATTTTCAGCAGCTTGGCGAAGAGTATCTGCAGCACCAAGGAGCCGACGATGATGAAGCCGAGATAGTAGAGTATGGGGAGGCTGCCGG
>CAMNKG010000025.1 GCA_946542135.1 uncultured Bacteroidales bacterium | reverse complement strand
CCCAGCCCAGTCACGTCCCCGTCCGCCACGGAGCCACCGCCCCCACCGCCATCGCCAACGCGATTCACCACCGCTACGCCTCCCTCCTCGCTCGCGGCCCCCTCAAGGACCTCGGCGGCTGCCTCTCTCTCATGCTCGGTGTCGTCTGCACACAAACCTACGCCCAGGCCATCTGGTCCGCCAAAAGCACCAAGACAGCCCGCCGCGGCGCCGTACTCTGTGCCGCTTTCATCCCCCTCATCGGCGCTGCCTGCACCTTAGTGGGCATCTACATGCGCGGACACTACATCACCGCCGCCGAGGCCGCCGCCATAACCGCCGCCGGCGACACCATACCGCAAGGCATAGGCATCCTCGAAAACTCCCTCCAAGCCTTCCCCACCTTCATCCTCGCCCACCTCCCCGCATGGCTCGGCGGCATCGCCCTCGGCACCCTCCTCATCAACATCCTCGGCTCCGGCTCCGGCCTCGTCCTCGGCGCCGCCACCATCCTCTCCCGCGACCTCATCGCCAACCTACAATCACTCCTCCACCAATCCAAATCCCAATTCCAATCCCCATCAAATCCCCCATCCCCAACCAACCCCCCATCCCCAACCAACCCGCAAACCCCAACCCAAACCCCATCCCCAACCAAATCCCTCTCCCTGTTAGCACAAACACGTCTAAGCATCATCCTCATTCTTGTCCTCGGTGTTATAGCCGCCCTCTTTGTCAAAGGCTCTTTCATCAACGACTTGGGCTTCCTCTCCTTGGGCCTGCGTGCCGTCGTCCTCCTAATCCCACTCAGTTTCGCCCTGTGGTTTCCCGACCGTTTGAATGCCAAGTCCGTCACCCTGTCGATGATCGTCGGCTCCCTGGTTATGTTGGCTGCCGGCATACTCCACCTCCCTCCCGATGCAATGTACTACGGCCTCGCAGCCTCAGCCCTCTCAATAGCCCTCACAATACCCCTCACCTCCATAAAATAGCCCCACCCCCCGGAAAACCCACCCCTCCGAAAAACCAAACCTCGAAAAAAACCAAACCCCGAAATCCCGTTATCCCGAAAACCACCCCTCCGAAAAAATCACCCCTCCGAAAAAACCACCCCTCCGAAAAACCAAACCCCGAAAAAAAACAAACCTCGAAATCCCGTTATCCCGAAAACCACCCTCCGAAAAGCCAAACCTCGAAAAAAGCCAAACCTCGAAATCCCGTTATCCCGAAAACCACCCCCCGAAAAAACCACCCCTCCGAAAAACCAAACCCCGAAAAATCCCAAACCTCGAAATCCCGTTATCCCGAAATCCCGTTATCCCGAAAACCACCCTCCGAAAAACCAAACCTCGAAAAAAAACAAACCTCGAAAACCACCCCTCCGAAAAACCAAACCCCGCCGAAAGTCGCCGTTTCATAAAGTCCCCCATCAGAGAAAAACGTCATAAAGAAAAGTTGCTGGTCCGTATTATTCCCGGCTTAGGAAAATGGCGTAAAGAAATTTGAGTCGGAACGGCGTGAAGGAGCAACTTTGTCTGAGCAGGCCACCGTCCAAAGGAAAAAGACATCGAAGAAAGCCCCGTTCTCCTTCCCGAAAGTAAAAAAGTTCCGACAGAACTGCGAGTTTAGTTGCTCTAGCCGTTCCGGCTTAAATTTTAGCCATTTTCCTCCGCCGACGTGCTTTTTCTTGCTTCGTTCTTTTTCGCACGAACGAAAAAGAATGAAGAGTAAGAGAATGAAAAAGAGTAAGCGAAAGAAGAGAAAAAGAGTAAAATAAAGAAAGCGAACGAAAAAGAATGAAGAGTAAGAGAAAAGAGAATGAAAAAGAGTAAGCGAAAGAAGAGAAAAAAATAAGAGATAGAAGAGAAAAAGAGTAAGATAAAGAAAGCGAACGAAAAAGAAAGAAGAGCAAGAGAAAGAAAAAAGAAGAAGAGAAAAAACTAAAAACTCTCCCCAATTCCCCGAGCCCTCCCGCTAAGCGGTATCATATAATACACCGTCATCTCGTCCCGATAAAATTCCACCGCCCCCCGCCGCTTCCAGAAATCATGCGTCGTCAGCCGGTGCATCACCGGCACAAAAACAAAATCATACCCCTCCTCCAACTCCCCCCATATCTCCTTCAGCATCTCATGACTCAGCGGCGTCACATGACGGTACCCTTCGGCAACGATAAAAGAAAACACCGCAATATACCGCATCGCATTCAGCCGTGCCAGCAGCTCCGGCCGCTCCACCGCTATGCTCTCGCTCTCTTCCTCAATCCTGTAGTCACTCATATTCAGCAACCCCACAGTGCCCCCGTCGCCGTCGATGGCTTTGACGCTCATCGCCCAGTTGAAGTGTAGATGCTCCACCCACCACCTCACCTCCGCGCCGTCGAAACCGTACTGTCGCGTAATCCACGCTATCGTCTCCTCGCTGTCGGCTGTGGTCATGCGTCGTAAACGGATACTCATAGCGCCTCAAATGTTAAAATATTGTAACTCAATAGTTCATCAGGATGGTACGACAGCTTCGACTTCCGCAGTCCTTCCAGCCCCATGTCTTCCTCGCGGTTGATGTAGCGGAACTGCGCGGGCAGGTGTTTTGCCATCTCTTGGTTGATGATGTTGAAGGCCCCGTCAATGTTGCGGTCGGCTTTCTCTATCATCGTGTCGAAAGTATCCTCCGTCACGGCACCGCCGCAACTGAAGGCCACGATGCGCCCCTCAACGGCTATCAAGCCGCCATACATGTCCAGCGACTCCCAATTTTGGAAGATGCATTCTATCATCTCTTGCTCCGACGCTATCGTGTTCCCGTACCACGGATTGTCGTGGTGCACCTCCTCGCGCCACAGCTGCGCCAACTTCCGGCATTCGTCAAAGTCACCGCGCGTCAGCGGCCTATAGACGTAGTCGGGATGCTCGCTCAGAAACTTGTTCACGTGGTTGCGCTTGGCTTTAAGCTCTTTGCCGTGCAATCGTTCCAACGCCTCCCTCTGGTAGATGTAGTCATAGCTGTCGCGCAGCGGCTCCACGCTCACGTCGTCACCGTAGCGCCCTTTCAGCTCCTCGGCCCAGCTGTCTTCTACCGCATTCAGCCGCAACACGCCGCCCTCGCCTCGCGAGCGCTCCCGCAAGGCCCCGATGATGCCGTCGTCGGGCACCGTCACTGCGTTGATGATGTAGGCTGGCTGCCGCCGCCCAAACAGGTACCGTGTGATAATCATCTCCGGCAGGATGCAGATCTCCGTGCTCAGCACGCGCTGCCATCCCACCAGGTTGGCAAAGGTATTGTTGCAGTTTCGCCTCCCGCTGTGCAGACCTATAGCCTGCACAGCCAACCTGTCATCAATGTCTACAGGTTTGAAATTCAGATTTGTATATATTGCGTTCACTGTCGTAATTTTTTTTTGTCCGTTTTTCTGTCCCTCCCAACCGGAGGGTTATTGTCTCTGCTCGCTTCGCGCCATGCTCACCACTCGCTCTTTCCCGCGGAAATCCCTGCGTATCTCACAGTCCATCCCCACTGCTTCAAACGCCGCTGCCGTGGCGCCTCCCAGTGCTTCGTTGATTTCTACGTGACATTGCCCTTCACCCGCAAGTCGCCGCTGCGCAAATCGCGCCAGCGCTTCGTAGAACACCAGCGGCGTCTCGTCCGGAACAAATAATGCCATGCCGGGTTCAAAATCTTTGACGTTAGCGCTCATCTCCTTCCGCTCGCTCTCTCGCACATATGGCGGGTTGCTCACTATAAGGTCGAAAGGGTAGGGGGGAAGGACCTCTTCCCATCCATCGTCAAGTATGTCGGCCTGCACGAACCGCACCGTCACACCGTTGTCCGCAGCGTTCCGCTCGGCCACGGCCAACGCCTCGCCGGAAACGTCCACGCCTATCACCTCCGCCCCAGGCCACCGCTTCGCCAACGCTATGGCTATGCAGCCGCTGCCCGTGCACAGGTCTATCACATGCCTCGGATCCCGCTCTCCGTACGCCGCCACGATGCGCTCCACCATCTCCTCTGTCTCCGGCCGCGGTATCAGCGTGTGCTCATCGACGGCTATCCTGCACCCGCAAAACTCCGTCCATCCGATGATATGTTGTATCGGCCGCCACCGCTTCAGGTCCTCCGCAGCCCAGTGAAACCGCAGCAGGTCGCTCTGGTTCACTGTGTCGTCACGGTGAAGCAGCTGCGCCGTCGGGTCCCAACCCATATAGGCCTCAAAAAGCATCCGCAACATGGCATCCACCTCACCGACACCGTACATCGCATCAAGTTCCTGGTGAAAGTATCGTTCTATGTCCCGCACCCTGTTCGACGCCATCCGCATTTCTGTAGTATTCATTTCAAAAGAAATACATGTACAAAGAATAATAAAATCACTTCCTCCCAAAATCTGCAGGTATCTCACCCCAATGGTCCGTGTCCCACTTCCGTATCTCTGTGGTATACGTATTGTTGTGCAGCCACGCCTCAGCCCTCCGTATGATCTCATACAGTTTCTCCGTCTCTGGCGTCAGCGCCAGCTTTGTACGGCATGCCTTCGCTTGCACCCAGTTGATGGCATTCACCGAGTCGGAATACAGCACCTGCCTCATATTGTTCTTCTTCAGATACGCCAAGCCATGCACTATGGCCAGAAACTCCCCGATGTTGTTCGTCCCTACCGGCGCCTTGAAGTGGAATAGCTGCGTCCTGCTGGCTACGTACACCCCCTGATACTCCATCACCCCGGGGTTTCCACTGCACGCTGCATCGACGGCGATGGCATCAAGTATGGGCTTCGGCCCCTCCACATCGCTTCGAACTACCGTCATCCCCTCACTGTCCACCGTAAGTATCGACTCGCCGTGGCTCTGCCGTTCACTCACCGAGGCCGCCAGCTCCGGCCCTATCCGATAGGCCTGCTCCGCCAGCGTCTTGCTCTCGTACGATTTGAACCGCGCCCCGGCCACTCCCTTGATGCGCTTCTCGCATTCCGCCCAGCTGTCATAAACCCCAGGCTCTTTGCCTTGCCACACTACATAATATTTCTGCTTCTTTGCCATTGCTTATCCTCTCAAAAAAAGCGGTTGTGCAATCTCTTACACAACCGCTTTGTTATCAGTGATTTCAAAATCTAAATTTCGATATTCAAAATTCAAATTTCAAAATTGAATTTATGCACCAAGCTCAAGACGCTTGAAACCAGTGCACTTCAGGTCTTTGTCTGTGCGGGCGATGAAGTCCTTCACGCTCACCTTGCTCTCCATGATGTACTCCTGGTTCATCAGGGTGTTCTCCTGGAAATATTTGTTCAGACGACCCTTGGCAATGCCTTCAATCTTGGCCTCGGGAAGGCTGTTGGCCTGCTCGGCGGCAACTTTCTCCTTGATCTCGCGGGCCATCTTGCCCTGCTCTTCGGTAATCCAGCCTTTGGCCATGTTGGAGTTGATGTGCTCCTCGCTGTCCACGTGGGCGGGGTTGATACCGGCTTTCTTCAAGGCTGCGTCAACGGCTTTGCCGATCAGCTCTTCCTTGGTCTTCTCGCGGTACACGTTCAGCTCGCTGTCGATGACGCTCTGAGGCACGCTCTGCTCGTCGAGGGCCACAGGACGCATGGCCACAACCTGCATGGCTACATTGTGTCCTACCTCGTCATAGCCGGCCTTGTTCATTCCTACGATGCTGGCCATGCGGTTGCCGGGATGTATGTAGGCATACACGGCTTCGGCGTCGATGGCTTCGAAATGGGCCAGCTCGATCTTCTCGCCGATCTTGGCGATCTGGTCGGTGATGCAGTCGCTCACTTTGCGGCCGTTGAGGTCCATGTTCAGAACCTCTTCCTTGCTCGTAAGGTGCTGGGCCATGGCAGCATCGATGATGCTGTTGGTGAACGCCACGAAGTCGGCATTGGTGGCTACGAAGTCGGTCTCGCAACTCAGCATGATGATGGCACCGTATTTGCCGTTGCTCTTAGCAAGAACGCAGCCTTCGTTGGCGTCGCGGTCGGCACGCTTGGCGGCCATCTTCTGTCCCTTCTGACGAAGCAATTCAATGGCTTTCTGCACGTCACCGTCGCATTCCACGAGGGCTTTCTTGCAGTCCATCATTCCTACGCCTGTCAGCTGGCGCAGCTCGTTAACCTGTTTTGCAGTGATATTTGCCATTGTCTTCTCTCCTTATTCTTTAGGGGTTGTGGTATTCGCTTTTCTTCTCGGACGACGGGCACGGCCTTCTTCGGCCTGCTCGCCTTTGTTCTCCTCATTGCCCTCTGCAACTTCTTCTGCATGCTCTTCCTCGGTGTTGTTCTCCTTGTCAAGCATGCGCTCGTTCAAACCTTCCTGGATGGCCTCCACCATGTATTTGACGATGGCGGAAATCGATTTCGAAGCATCATCGTTTGCGGGAATCGGGAAATCTATCAGGTCGGGGTTGCAGTTCGTGTCTACCAGTGCAAAGGTAGGAATGTTCAGTCTTCTTGCCTCGGCCACGGCTATGTGCTCCTTGTTGATGTCAATCACAAACAAAGCACTCGGCAGTCGTGTCAGGTCGGCAATGCTGCCAAGGTTCTTGTCCAGCTTGGCACGCTCACGCTGCACCTGCAGACGCTCTCTCTTCGAGATATTGTTGAAGTCTTTGTCGTGCATCATCTGATCCAACGAATTCATCTTCTTCACGGCTTTGCGTATCGTGGTGAAGTTGGTCAGCATGCCACCAGGCCAACGCTCGGTGACGAACGGCATGTCTACCGTCTTCACCATCTCGGCAACAACGTCCTTGGCTTGCTTCTTCGTGGCAACAAAAAGGACTTTCTTGCCGCTCTTGGCTATCTGTTTCAACGCTGCTGCGGCCTCGTCGGCCTTGGCTATGGTCTTCTGTAAGTCGATAACGTGGATTCCGTTGTGCTCCTTGAAAATATAGGGAGCCATTTTAGGATTCCATTTTCTTTTAAGGTGGCCAAAGTGGCAGCCTGCTTCGAGCAGGTCTTCAAATTTTAATTCTGTCATGTTTGTTTACTTTCCTTTTTTACCAATCACCAAGTAGTCTTTTCAGGCCCGGTTTTTCAACAGTCTCTTGCTGCCGAACTGGCAACCGGACAAGAGTCTTGGCAATTTGGATTCTAAACTTGTTGTTGTTTTCTCTTGCTGCGCACCGTCGCCTATGCCCGCTTTCCGGGCTCGGCTCACGGCACGCCGGTTCTCTCCGTTAACGTTTGCTGAACTGGAAGCGTTTGCGGGCTTTCGGCTGCCCCGGTTTCTTACGCTCTACCATACGCGGGTCGCGCATCAGCAGGCTCTTGCTCTTCAATGCGGGACGATCCTCTGCATTGTTCTCGCACAGCGCGCGGGCAATGGCCATACGCAGGGCCTCGGCCTGTCCTGTGATTCCACCTCCGTCAAGGTTGGCTTTCACATCCCATTTGCCTTCTGCATCGACAATCTGAAATGCCTGGTTCACGATGAACTGCAGCGGACCTGTCGGAAAATATTCCTTATAGTCTCTGTTGTTGACGGTGATCTTTCCGCTACCCGGCTTCATATAGATGCGGGCTACTGCGGTCTTTCTTCTACCTATGGTGTTGATTACTTGCTCCATTGCTTTTATCTTATATCGTTAATATTGATAACTTTAGGACTCTGCGCCTGGTGCGGATGCTCGCTGCCGGCATAGACGTACAGGTTGCGGTACAGCGCATCTCCCAATCTGTTCTTGGGCAGCATGCCGCGTATGGCGTGCTCCAGTATGCGCTCCGGATGGGTCTTCAGCAACTTGGCCGGGGTGGTCTCGCGCTGTCCTCCGGGATATCCCGTGTAACGCTGGTAAATCTTGTCAGTCATCTTTTTGCCAGTGAAGACGATCTTCTCTGCATTGATAATGATAACGTTGTCGCCGCAATCAACATGCGGGGTGAAATTGGGCTTCGTCTTGCCTCTCAGAATGTTGGCTACGCGCGTGGCCAAACGTCCTACCGTCTGTCCCTCTGCGTCTACCAATACCCATTCTTTCTGAACGGTGTTCTTGTTAGCCGAAATTGTCTTGTAACTTAATGTACTCATTTTTTTTTACGATGATGTTCTTAATTTTTTTCGTCAGTACCCCTCTCGGGGTCTGCCCGATTCCTTTTTTTACCCTTGATTTCTAATGCTATCCCTAAGCTGACGGATAACCTATGAATACCATTATCTATCTGATGCAGAAGTTATTGAACGGGTAATCATCACTCCTCGCACCATTTTAAGAGCGTGCAAAATTACATACTATTTTGAAACTGACCAAATTTATCTGTTCATTTCTTCCAAAAAAATGTTGATAATTTTACGCAAGGTGGCATAGGTATACGCTCCTGCGCCTCCCAACGCTGGTGGCTAACACATAGTGCTCCCCGCCTTCTCGCAAACCCATCTGTCGCTGCAACTCGGCGGCAGCTACGGGATAGTTGCGCGTGACGACATGGGCTCGGCCCTCGGGTAACCATTTCAACACTTCCTTGCGCGTGGGCCGGATCTCTGTCAACACCTTGAAGATGCGTCCGGGAAAGTCAGCGATGAACCGGTCGCTCGTGTACAAATGGGTGTTGCGCGCCAACTTGTCTACTTCCTCCTTCTGACTCAGCATCTTGAAAGGCCCGGCTTTCATCAGTGCGGCATGGGGCTCATAAAGGTATTCCTTCACCTCGCTGGCGTAGCTGGCCTCTGCCTCGTCCTCTTCTTTGCGCGTGAAGACGAACTCGTCTGTCCTGCCATGATGCAGGTGGTGACAGTGGATAAGGGGCTCACCGTCACCTTTCCCGGCGCGGAACAGCACCTCCTTGCACTCTCCCTGTACGGCGACGACATAGATGTCGCTGACGCCACCCATCTGCGCGGCACCAAGCGTGATGTCAATCATCGGCGACGCCTTTACCAGAAGCTCTTCGCTCTTGGACATCAGCAGCTCCCGATGCGCCAGGATGTCGGGCGTGCACTCCTCGAAGGCGGCTACCTTCCGACCACGCTCGTCGCGACGCGCGGGGTCTATAAATATCAGGTCGTAGCGTCCGTCCTGCCGCCGCAGCCACTCCATGCTGTCGCCGCAGTGCACGTGGACATTGCGCAGCCCCAAGGCCTCTGCATTGCTCCGCGCTATCCGGCACAGCTCCTCGCTCTGCTCCACATAGTCTACTTCCGCCTCAATCGGAGCTTCCGCCCTCAACGGCGCGTCCCCGCTCAACGGCGCCTCCGCCTTCCATCCCGCCAGGGCGAAGGTGTCTATACCCATCCCGCCCGTCAGGTCGGCAATGCGCATCGGCATGGAAAGCCCATCGCCCTTGCCCCCCTGACCGTCAAGACGCTGTAAACACAGCCCCGCTTTGTGCACGGCCGTGACCTCCGACGACGCCTGCTCCCGGTTCAGTCGGGGAGGGTAGAGGAATCCTTCGCAACTCAACAGCGATGGCCATTTCTCCCTCGCTGTCCGTCGCCCTTCAATCTGCTGCACCACCGCCGCCATGTCGAAAGAAGGATACCGCCGGCCACTGAGTAGCAACCGCGCGGTATCCTCGCTCTCGTGTGCTTTGACAAAATCAATAAACTCCTTGTTCATGAAGCTTCTTCAGTCGCTCCACCACCATAGGACGGTCTTCCTTGTACGTCACGCCAAACCACTGCGCCGTGGTCTTCAGCACGCGCATCGTGGCATAGCCGTTGGCCAGGAAGGTGTTGACGGCGAAGGGTATGTAGTACTCGGACTTCATCTCGGTCCCGCGGGCCTTCAAAAACTCCACAAACAGCTTCTCGCTCTCCACGAAGTAGTCGGGCGTGAATCCGAACAGGTTCATCGACACCGTGGCGTCGGCCGCCAACGGATGCATCGTGCCGTCGTCGTCCTTGTATTCGATGCCGTTGGCGCTGCGGCCTATGCTCGTGCGCTCGGTCATGCCTTTCAGGTAGCCTTTGTCGTCTACCTCGCAGACGCCGCGGCTCACCGTGCCGTTCTCGCTCAGCGTGTTCTCTAAGCGGTAGCCGACCATGCAGTAGTCGCCTTTCTTGCCTTCCAACCCGCGCAGGTAGTCGCCAATCACCTGGAAGGCGTCGCTACCGTAGAAGTCGTCGGCGTTGATCACGGCAAAGGGCTCCTTGATGGCGTCCTTGGCCATCAGGATGGCATGGTTCGTGCCCCAGGGCTTCTCGCGCCCCTCGGGAACGCTGAAACCGGCAGGCAGATTGTCGAGCTCCTGGAACACATACTCCACCTCAATCTTGTTGCCGAAATGCTCGGCATTGATCTTGGCCTTGAATTCCTGCTCGAAGCTGTGGCGGATGACGAACACCACCTTGCCGAAACCGGCGCGGATGGCATCCATGATGGAATAGTCCATGATGATTTCTCCGTTAGGACCGACGCCGTCCATCTGCTTCAGTCCACCGTAGCGGCTGCCCATTCCTGCAGCAAGTACTAATAATGTTGGTTTCATAATCGTTGTTTTCGTTTTTATTTATTGTATATTCTTAAATATTTTTCTGCCTGTCTCTCTGTCTCTGCTCCCCCCGCGCATGCCGGTCTCTCTGTCCCCGCTTCTCCTCGCATACCGGTCTCTCTGTCCCCGCTCCCCCGCGCATGGCTTCTCTCTGCCCCCGCTTCTCCGCGCATGCTTCCCTCAGCCGTCTGTCCCGCTGTCACTTCCTTTTCGCTTTGAAAAATTCTTTCATCAACGCCGCACATTCCTCCTCCATCACTCCCGTCGTGACCGCTGTCTTCGGATGCAGCATCCCTCTCCCCAATCGCTCGAAGCCGCGCTTGGCATCGCCAGCCCCATACACAATCCGCCCTATCTGCACCCATCCCGCCGCTCCGGCACACATCGGACACGGCTCTACGGTGACATACAGCGTGCAGTCGGGCAGATACTTGCTGCCCAGCTTCTCCGAAGCGGCGGTGAAGGCTACCATCTCGGCGTGGGCCGTGACGTCATGCAAACGCTCGGTGTTGTTGTGCGCTCGCGCCACTACCTGCCCGTCGCACACGATGACGGCACCGATAGGTATCTCTCCCTCGTCGCGCGCCGCTCGGGCTTCTCGCAACGCCTGTTGCATAAAAAACTCATCTTCGTTGTCGAATATGCTCATGGCGGTCTCCTCTTTTTTTGGAACTTTTTGTGACCTTCCCGGCGTCACAATCTTCCGTGAAGTATTTCATATCCTTGGCTATATAGCGGTACGTGTGGTGGGTCACCACGATGTCGTCTTCATACTGGTAGCTCTCTAAGCTGGGAAACAGCGACGCGCCTAACGGCGTGTACTCATGATACGCCCGCCATTCTACATGGGTCGTCTCATCGCGCGAAAAATCTTTGTAGGAGTCTAACTGGTCATACATGAACAACAAACCGCTCTCTTTCTCAAACATATAGTACCGGTCAAACATCTCTGCCTGCGACACAAAAATGCGGTACGCCTGGTTCCCGTTGAAGTTCCACACTCCGTCGTAGCGCAGCTGGATGTTTTTCTTGTTGTTCTTCCACTGATGGAAGGGCCCATGGAAATTGTACGCATTGAAGTGGTCGTAGTATTGCGACACGTCGACCTTGAACCACAGCTTCTTCTTGGCATCGTAACGCATAAAGGTGTCGTAACCGTTGGAATACAACCCGATCTCTAACGTGTCCCCGTGCCACAGCTCGGTGCGGTAGTTGCTCTCGGGCAGAAACCAGCGCTTCATCACAATCGTGTCGCTCGGGTTGCGCTGCGAGAAGGCATGGCTCTCGATGTAGAGCACGCTGTCGCTCCTGATGGCTTCATAGTTGAGTATCGATAGGTATCGCTCCAAGACGATGGCCGCCGAGTCGATGTCGCTTCGGTCGGTCTCCTCGTTCTGGCTTCGCGCTACAACGGCCACGGCCGTCAGCAGGATGAGTATGAGTGCTCTTTTCATGGTCTGTTGGTCTTTTATGGTGATTTCTTTTTCTGCAAATGATGACCCGCGCCTCGCTCAGAAGGGCTTGTAGCGCTTGGGGATGCTGAAGGGCAGGGCTTGACGCATGTTCAAAGTGGTCTTCTCCATCTGCAACTCGGTGACACCGCTATACACGCTGCTCTTCACCCTCAGCGCCACCCTGCTGGGCATCAGCTGCCCGCCGATGTTCTTGCGCTCGCGGTATTCGCAGCCTATACGCTGTCGGTCACCTAAGCGTCGACTGTCGATTTTGTTGATCTTCTTGCTTTTATAGTCTTTTTCTATGGTCAGCAGCCTGCTCTGGCTGCCGCTGCTTTCCTGACGGTAATAAAGGGTCACCCGGTCGCCCTCTCGCTGGGGCTCCTCGCTCTTGCGGCAGCCGGGCGGACAGTTGCCGGTAAGCAGCGCCTCTATCGTCCCGTAGTCCAGGTCTATACCCCACAGCTTCGTCAGCGTGGCGTAGTCGCAGTCTATGTATTTGTTGGCCAGCTTCACGTAGCCCTGCACCCGGGTGGGGGTGAGCAGTAGGCGACCTACCTCTATGATTTTGTTCACACTCACCCAGATGGCGCTGTCGTGCACGATGCGTATCTGCCCGTTGACGCTGATGCCGTCTACTTCGCAGCTGAAGTTGCTGCTGTAATATCTGTACGCGGCGTTCTGGATGGTGTCTAAGCGCTCCTCGTGGCGCACCGCGGGCTCCTCTGTCGCGCCCGTCTCCTCGCCGCCGCGCCCGCTGTCGGCTATCTGCTTGGCGCTACGGCACGAGGCCACGGCTATGACCATCATGGCCGCCAGCAGCGCTATCGCTATTTTTCTGCTTTTCTTCCTCGGGGTGTTCATCTTGTCTTTCTTTGCTTGTCGTTGGTGTTCCTCGCTTGCGCCACGCGAAGTCACTGCCCTCGGCGTATGGCTTCGTAGTGCATGCTTATCTCTTCGTTGTCGGGCAACATCGCATGGGCTTTCTCTATGTAGGGCAGCGCCTCTTTGTCGCGCCCCTGCAGGTGCAGTATCCAGGCGTAGGTGTCCATATAGTGGGGGTCGTCGGGCTTGGCCTTCAGGGTCGTTTTCGAAATCCGCTCTGCCGTGCCCAACTGCTCCCCTGCTAAGGCCAGCTGGTACGCATAGCTGTTCAGCGCCACCACGTCGTTGGGATGTATCTGCAGATATTTCTCAAGATAGTCTATGCTCTTCCGGTCTTTCATCTCTATATAGCAGGCGGCGATCATCATGTAGGTCTCTGCTTCCAAATAGCCTTCGTCGAAACCAATCTGCTCGCACCGCTGCGCCAACTTGAGGGCTTCGCCATAGTCTTTCCGGTCATAGGCGGCCACCGACTGCACGTAGTAGGGCATCGGGTGCAGCGGAAACAGCGCCGCGGCGCGCTCGGCGTCGCGCTGCATCTCCATCGGGTCGGCATGCCCCTGCAGCTCGCTGGCAAGCAGGGCTTCCCAAATCTCGTATTTGCTGCTGTCGCTCGTCAAGGCCAGCGCAAACTGATCGCGGGCTTCTGCATAACGCTCCTGGCGCATCAGCACGTCGCCGTAGAAGGCTGCATAGCTGGTGCTGTCCTCACTCTGGCTCATGATGTCGTTGAGCAGGTCGTATGCGTATTGCGAATAGGGCCCATAGAACTCCTCGCTGCTGTAGAAGGTGGTCAGTATCTGTATCTTGTTGGCTGTCGATAGCCCGGGCTTCTTGAACCCTTCTTTCAGCTCTTCATAGGCCTTGCGCGGCATCCCTTTGGCTTTGTAGTATTCGGCTATCGAGATGTGGAGGTACTCGTCGTCGGGGTCGCTCGCCAGCGCACGGTCGTAGTACACCTTCGCCTTGTCGTAGGCCTTCTCGGACATGTACGCCTCGGCTATGATGGCATTGTAGCGCCCCTCCTGCGGCATCGCATCGGCCAGCGCCTTGATCTCCTCCATCGCTTTGTCTTCCCGCCCCAGGGCTCGCCACAACTTCGATTTCTGCAGCGAGACGGGCTCGCTCACTCCAATCCTCCGCTCTACGCGGTTCAGCACCTCTATGGCTTTCTTGAACTCTTTGTTGAGCACATACATGTCCGACAACTGGATGTAGTAGGAGGTCTCGTCGCTGTTCTCTGCCACGATGGTCTCCCACGTGGCTGTGCATTTGTCCATCTGCCCGCTGTATTGGTACAGACTGGCCAAATGCAGCAGGTACCACACGTTGCCTTTGCCGCGACTCACGGCCTCGTTGGCATAGTATATCGCACTGTCTGTCATGCCGCTCTCTGCCATCATACGGCTCAGCTCATAGTCGGCGGCTCCGCCGGGCACTCCCTGCGACACTATCTTTCTGTATAGCGCCATGGCTTCGCCCTCCCTGCCGGTCTCTTGCTTCATCTTGGCGTCTATCATCATCGTCTCGGCCTTCAGGGCTTCCTCGGTGGTCTCCACTATCGGCGCCCGCTCATACCGCTTCGACTCAACGCTTACCGTCGGCTTCCCGCCACTGCAGGCTACTATAAATATTATGCCCATGGCGGCCACGCCTCCACGCCACACCTTCGCTCCCGCCTTCGCTCGCCTTGCCGCTCTCCGGCTTCTCCTTGTCGTGCTCTTGTCGTTGCTTGTGTTCATATTGTGGTCCTCTTTTCTTGTCTTGGTTGCTCCTTCTTATGCTCTTGTCAATTTTATCAAACTGTTTTTTCTTAACTTTATTATGTCTCTGTTAAAAAAAATACTCAAAATCCTAAAAAAATCAAAAAATACGCGATTTATTTTGTCAGAAGATGAAAATGTGCTATATTTGCATTCAAAATGTAATCATGCAAATCTACCAAAATATGGCGTTAACTACTCTGTGTTTTAGTGATTTGTGTGCTTTTGTTGAATGAAAATTTTTTATTAATCAAAATTCAATTACAATGAAAAAAACATTAATGGTTCTTAGTTTCGCTCTGTGCGCTTCTCTCGCATTCGCTCAGACGAACAACGGCATCCGTCTTGTCCGTTCTACTAACCTGGACAAGGCCGTCAAGGTCGACAAGGCTGATGCTAAGGAAGCTGGCTTCTCCGGCACCATCTTCACCAAGGAAGGTGAGCTCTACTACAACAGCTTCCGCGATGCCTCCTCTTTCACCACCGGTACTGTCGGTGACAATGAAATGATCGGCGGCGAACTCGCTGTGGCTCACGCTCAGTCTGCTTACCACTCCACTTGGCACCGTTGGAACGACTCTACCGCTGCTTACAGCGAAAGCATGAGCCAGTTCTACCCCGCTTCCTACGACGTCCACTACAACAGCGCCATCAACTCCCTCACTCCTATGGAAGGTATCATGGCTATGACTATGCAGGACCAGATCTCTGCTTGGGGCGGCTCTGGCGCCCTCGGCGCTTTCGACGCCTACATCGCTTTCCCCGCTTTCTCTACTGTGGGTGAAAGCCTCGTCCGCGTCCGCTTCTATCAGTACTATCGTAAATTCAACAACGACCGCTGCTACATCGACTACAGCACCGACGGCTCTACCTGGAACAAGATGGAAATCAACGTCCGTAACGTCGATATCGCCGGCAACGCTGCTACCCGCGGCTGGAAACAGGTCACCCTCCCCCGCGCCGTCGGCAACCAGGGCAACGTCTACCTCCGTATCCGTTGGACCTGCAGCTCTAACTCCGGCGGAGCTTACGGCTATGTCTGGTTCCTCGACGACTTCACGGTTGTCCCCAGCCCCGATGATGTCCTCACTATGAAGAGCAACATGATGTTCGAAGGCTTCTACCATCAGTATCCTCAGGGCCTCAACGTTCCTCTCGTTTGGGCTGCCGACTTCATCAACGACGGTCAGAATGATCAGTCCAACGTCACCGGTACTATTAACTATTGGATGGACGGCGCTGAAAGCAACGTCATTACCGTTGCCTCCAGAAATATAGGCTCTGTAGTCTCCGACCCCGAAGCTACCAGAACCATGGTCATCGACCCCTATGGCTGGTATGACAGCGTCGACGCTGGCGATCACGGCCACGGCTATGCCTACACCGGCACCGGCCTCGGCACCGCCAGCTACCTCCCCACTGCTACCACCGGCACCGGCCACTGGTACACCAACATCAGCACCGATGCTTTCAACATGATTTATGACTCCATGACTTTCGACACCCTCCGCTTCACCGTCAACCACGACGCTACCTACCACAACGGTCGCGGCACCTGGGGACGTGACAACGGTGTCCTCACCAAATTCTCCTATGTCACTCCTGGTACCATCAGCGGCTCCGGCCAGAACGGCGACCCCTACATCTGGAGCGATGACTACAACTCGACTCAGTTCGACCAGCCCGGCTACGGTAACCTCGTTTCCTATATCACCGGTCCTCAGATCCCCCAAGGTTGGAAAGTCCTCGGCGTTGAAATGGTAGCCTCCACCGAAAACGGTACTACCTCCCCCGGAGCTAAGATCCTTCCTTACCTCATCCGCGATAGCGTCGACGATCAGGGTCTCTCCCTCTATTACATGAACACTGGCGCCAGCACCTACACCGTCACTTCCAACGATGTCCTCCCCGCTGAAGACTTCCAGTACCTCACCTACGAACTCCAGGGCAACTACCCCACCATCTTCATCCCCTTCCCCAACCAGCCTGACCTTCTCCCCAACTCCAGCTACCGTATCGGTTACCGTATGGCTGAAGAAGGTAACTTCGCTGTCGCTTCCTCGCGTAACTATTTCTACGATGAGGATACCACCCTCACCCGCTTCTGGAACACCAATGGCATGCTCTCCTATGGCCATGCCCTCGGCATCGACAACTCCTGGACCGTTATCACCTATGACCCCTATCGTCAAAGCTACGCTTTCTTCCCCATCGACGAAATGCCTATGATCCGTATGGTCGTCGGTCCTGCTTTCTACGTTCCTCACTACGCCATCTCCTTCGAATGCGACAACCCCGATGAAGGTTACTTCGCTAATGGCCGTAACGAGTCTCTCTGCGACCTTACCGATAGCGCTGCTCAGGGTTCCACCGTTGGCGTCTACATCTATCCTGCTGAGGGCTACGAAATCGACAAAATCTACGTCGATGGCGCTGAATACAACGACTATGAATTTGATGACGTCGAAGGCTACGGCTACATGGAAATCGAAAACATCCAGGCTGCCCACACCCTCCGTTGCTCCTTCAGACCCAAAGTCGGTATCGACCCCGTTGCAACTGGTGTCTCTATGAAACTCCAGCCCAACCCCGCTACCTCTAATGTCAACATCTCGCTCAAGGGCGTCAGTGGCAATGTCAACATGTCCCTCATCGACATGAGCGGCCGTGTCATCACCACCTCTACCTTCAGCGCTGAGAATGGCACCAACCTCAATGTCTCCAACTTGGCCAAGGGCGCTTACTTCGTCCGCATCACCAACGACAAGTTCAGCAAAGTTGAAAAGCTGATCGTTCGCTAATCCGAACATACCATAGTCCTGAAAAGGACAATAAAACACAAAGCCCGCGGATTTCCGCGGGCTTTGCTGTTTTATATGGGGAAAAGTATTATTAAAGGATATTTCCCAATTGCTCTTTGATTTTCTCGAGTTCGTCTTTCATGGCCACAACCAGGCGCTGTATTTCTACATGGTTGGCCTTGGATCCGGTGGTGTTGATTTCGCGCCCCATCTCTTGGGCTATGAATC
>CAMNKG010000024.1 GCA_946542135.1 uncultured Bacteroidales bacterium | reverse complement strand
TCGGCCGTTTTCCATTGGCGGTTCAGGTAGGCGTAGAGGTAGGCGGCATGGTGCGCCAAATCTGCTCCGACCTCTACCACGACACCCCTGACGGCCTCTGCGGCAACGAAGACTGCGGCCAGATGAGCGCCTGGTTCGTCATGAGCGCCATGGGCTTCTATCCCGTATGCCCCGCCAGCGGACAGTACATCATTGGCTCACCGCTCTTCGACAAGGTGACCATCCACCTGTCCAACGGCAAAGACATCGTCATCAATGCCCACAACCAGGGTCACAAGAACTGCTACATCCAGTCGATGCGCATCAACGGCACCGCATCCGACAAAGCCTTCCTCACCTTCGAAGAGCTCCGCAACGGCTGCACCATCGACTTCGAGATGGGCGCCACTCCCAACAAGCAGTGGGGCACTGCTCCCACTCCCCTACCCCGCTGGATAGAGCCCTCCGTCAGCATCACCAGAGCGCCTGTCTTCGACGATTGGCAGCAGAGCTTCTCAGGTTATGCCACCGTCAGCATCGCTGCCGACGACTCCGTCTATTACACCCTCGACGGCAGCACCCCCAACCGCACCTCGCTGTGCTACACCGGTCCCTTCACCGTCGACAACGACGCCATCGTCAAAGCCGTGGCGTACAACGACACGACAGGCTACAGCGCCGTCGTCGTACACCGCCTCACACGCACGCAGGACGACCGCAAGCTCACATACCTCACCCAACCCGACCCGCAATATGCCGAGAACGGCCCAACAGGCCTCATCGACCGCCTGCATGGCACCTCCAACTTCCGCATCGGCGGATGGCAAGGCTGGCAGCAGGACTGTCGCGTCGTCGTCGACATGCTCCAGCCCACCACCGTATCCTATGTCGGCGTGGAATGTCTGGAATGCATGCGCGCCTGGATTTTCTATCCCGCCAGCATCAACGTGGAAGTGTCGGACGACGGCACCACCTACCGTCCCTTCGGCAAGACCGACAACACACAATTCCCTGCCACGCTGGAACGACAGGAGACAGAAGGCATGCACGAATTCTCCGTCACTGCCGAGCCCACGACGGCACGCTACGTTCGCATCACGGCATCCAACTACGGCAAACTGCCCAAATGGCACGTCAGTGCCGGTCAACAGGCATGGCTCTTTGTCGACGAAATAACAGTACGATGAAACGCACCGTCGCCCTCGCCTCGCTGACATCGGCAATGCTGCTCATTGCGGCCTGCAACCCCAAAGAGTGCCGCTGCTACAAGCTGGAACGTTGGGGCAACGTCAGGATTACGTCGACCTATATCGACAACCACAAGTCCTGCGCCGACCTGGGCTATGACTACCCTAACCCCGACGATTCGAGCTTCCGCTTCTGCACCGACATCGATGCGCCGCTGCTCGACACGATGGACATCGTGCGCATGTTTTGGAAACAATGAAAAAATAAACTATAGCTATATGAAACACACAAACAGATCATCCAAACCGGCAATCCTGGCCATAGCCCTTGCGGCGTTGCTGCCACTCTTTGCTTCGTGCGACACCAAGTCGTGCCGCTGCTATGTCTACGACGGACTCCACGACCCCTACAAACAAATAGAATACGTGCAAGAGGGTACTCCTTGCTCCTCGCTCGACTACAACCGCGGTGCCCAGTATCGCACCTGCGTCGAAATCAACGAACCCGACATCGACCCGGGCGACATCGGTCAGGAATACAAGAAACGCTAAAGGTAGAGAATCTTTCCGCGCACATTGGGATAACCCATTGCTGCAATGGCATCGACGTAGCCTTGCACCTGTTTCTCATATTTTTGGTGCAACTTCTTGTCGTACGCGCCGGTCTTGAAATCGACCACCCAGGTCTCGCCGTCCATAAAAATGACGCGGTCGGGGCGACGCACCTCGCCACTCACACCCATCGGTATCTCGCAGCGCACCTTCCAGCGCCCGTCGAAGAAGCGACGGTTGTCGGCATCGGACATCATACTGTTGATGCGTGCCATCATGCCTTCCGCCACGTCATCCGCAAGGCGGTACTGGCTGCAATAGCGTTTCACCACGGGTTCCACATCGGCAGCTGTCATGATATGCGCCATCAAGTCGTGCACAATCACACCGTAACGGCGACTGTCGATATCGTATGGTGACAATACGTCGTCGCTTTGGGATGCAATAGCCACCCTGTCAGTCCATTGGGGAAACACCACATTGTCCATCACGCCAGGCTGCTCCTCGGTCGCACCGTCTTGCTGCCCGGCGTTCTCCTTGCCTTGCTGTTCATCCTTGGCTTGCGGTTCCTCCTTGCCTTGTTGTTCCTCCTGGCCTTGCTGTTCTTCCTTGGCTTCCGTGTCCTCGCCAAAGACATAGGAGCCCTCCTGTTCAGCAAATTCGCTGTCCGAGCGCGTGACGTAGGCACGCAGCAGCGCAATATTCTCCTTTTCGGTCGACTTGACATTCTCGGCCACAACAATCAGTTTCTCCATGGGTCGCGTCATGGCCACATAGAAAACATTCATGCGGTCCATCTCTTCCATCAGCGCCTCCTCATGGAAGCGCGACGAGAAAGTAGACTCGTTCTTTTGCACATTGACATAAGCCACCGGCAACGCTATCCGCTTGCTTCCGTCATCGCTGTTGCCGGATGCCATCTTGGCGCCATCGGAAGCGTCTGACTCTTTCTTGCCGGCAGCGTTGTCGCAAGGGGCGGGAAACAGTTGTTGCGCCTCGTCGTCACTAATATTCACCCACAGCTTGGACTGATGCACGCCGGGGTCGGGCAATGCATAGACCACAATCTTGGCTTCCAACCCCTTGGCTTTATGGATAGTCATCAGCTGCAGGGCATTCTCGTCGGGCGCGGTGGCACACGACACCTTGGCCAGATGGTCGTCGAGATACGACACGAAAGCACCCAAGTCGGAGGAATGATGCTGCACGTAGTTGGCCGTCAAGTTGAGGAAGGCAGCCACATAGCCGTTCTCCCTGCCTTGCAGTCCGAAGCCACGCAGGAGCTCCTCGCAACAGTCATAGAGCGACAGCGCCCGCAACTTGCCGACAGGGAAAGCGATGCCTTCTGACGGCGCTGTTTCCGAGACGCCATTGGCGGTGTTCTCTTTAGTGGCATATTCATTTGCATCGATTTCATTGGCGGCGTTCCCATTGGCGGTGCTTCCATTATCGGCATTCCCGTCACGGAAAAAGGCCTCCAGGTCATATTGGCACTGCCGCAAGCGCCACAACCGGTCAGCATCCGAACCGTTATGGCCGCGTATTTCATCGAGCAGCAGCAACACCTGCAGGGCCGCCACACGGTCCTTGTTGTCGTTGAGATAGGTCAACGCTTCCTTGAGCAGAAGCACAACTTTACTGTTGGAAAGGATGAAGGATTCAGATGTCTCCAAACGGAACGTAGGATCCTTTATATTGTCGCTCAGATAGTTGCTAATCTCCACCAGCGTAGCGTTGTCGCGTGCCAGCACCAGGATGTCGCCATACTTGTAGTGCAGGTCGTCGACCTGATGTCTGATGGCCGCCAGTATCTGCTCATTAAACTGTTTTGGGGCTACAAAGCGGATGCTCACCCATCCTCCCGATTTGACGGCCTGCTGCACCAGCTCCACCCTGCCGGTCTCGTTGCCCAGGTAGACCTGCTGCAACTCCGGGTTGTCGGCGAAATGGTTACGCACCGCCCATTCGAAAAAGCGGTTGTTGAACTCCACCACGTTGCCCCGCGTGCGATAGTTGCACATGAGGTGCTCCACGACGGCGTCGGGGATGGTCACCGTGTGCTCTTCGTCGAGTTGTACTTGTGGCAGGCGAACAAACTGGCGCACATCGCCTTGCCGAAAACGGTAGATGGCCTGCTTGGTGTCGCCCACCACCAAAGAGACGTAGCCCTTGCCGGCGGCGCCGCCATGCGACACAGCCTCATCAATCAGGGGATAGAAATTGTGGAACTGCATGCGGCTCGTGTCCTGAAACTCGTCGATGAGGTAACAAAAATAGCGACTGCCGACACGTTCGTAGATGAATGGGGCAGGCTCGTCGGCAATCATGTCGGAGATGCATTTGTTGAACTCAGAGATATGGACGCTCTCGTTTTCAGCATAATAGTCACTCTTGATAACACCTATTCGGTTGAGTAGCGCCAGCCCGTAGAGGTTGGCGAGGATCTGGATACGACCATTATAGCTGAGCCGCTCCTTCTCGATGATCTGCTGCATCGCCTCATAGTGACTGATTATCAGTGGTGTCACCTTCTCGATGCGTTCGCGGGTGTTTTGCGGAGCCGACTTGGCATAGAACACCCCTTTGGCGGCACAATCGGCGGCGCGCCGCGAGGGGCTGTTGATACCCTGCATGTCGCCGTGCGCAAAACGCAGGAAGTAGCCGAAGGCGCCAGAAACTTTGTAAGGGAAGTCGTCGACACCGAGCCCCTCCTCTTTGCAGGCGTCGACGATGGCCACGGCATGTGCCGTGAGCTGACGTTCCACCTGCCGGTTCTCGTCGGCAAGACGCCGGTGCAGCGTAAGGAAATCGTTAAAGTGCAGCCGCGTGAGTTGCGACAGGTATTTCGGGGTCTCCTCTTTCAGTATCTCCTTGGCCAGCTCCACCAGTTGGCGCTCCACGTTGTAGCTCTTACCATCCTCCATGCGGTTCTCGATATAGGCGCAGAGCACCTTGGTCAGTTCCTCCATGCCCTCGTGACCCGCCTGCGAGAGCAACTCGTCGACGCACGAGATCATCAAGTCCTTGTCCTCGAGCATCACGTCGAAGTTGAGGGGGAGGTGGAACTCGTAGGCGAAGGTACGCGCCAGCCGAAGCACAAAACTGTCGATTGTGCTGACGGCAAAGTTGGAGTAGTTGTGGAGTATGGCCGTCTGCAGCCGTGAGCAGCGCGCCACCACCTCGTCGGCAGTCAGCGACAAGTGGTCAGCTATCTCTTCGACAAAGGGTATCGACTCCTCGTCGCCCGTCACGATATCGTAAAGGCGTTTCATGATGCGCTCCTTCATACCGTTGGCGGCCTTGTTGGTGAAGGTGATGGCGAGGATATGGCTGAAGCGGGTCTCCACGTCGCTACCGACGGCAATAGCCGTCTCAATATAGTGGCGCACAAGGGTATAAGTCTTTCCCGAGCCGGCCGAGGCTTTGTAGATCTTGAAGCGTTCCATGTCCGATTATTTTTTTGGCAGCACGAGGATGCAATTGGACACGCCGCGCTCGCCCTTGAAGTCGAACCGGCCGTTGTCGGTGGGGTGCGAGACGAGTCCCCCGTTGGGGTAGTTCTTGACGTACATTGTCGTAGAGCCACCGCCGTCCATATTGAGGGCGTCGTAGCAGCCCAAGTAGCGCAGCAGCCGCTGGAAGTCCTGCAGCGACATGCCTTCCGATTCCTTCATGCGGCCATCCATGGTAACCAGCAGCACCGTGCCGTCGCGCTTCACGCCGATGGCGGTGCGATTGTGGCGATGGGTGACGAAGGTCTTGTCGTCGCGCATCGGCATCAGCCGGCCTTTGTAGACCAGCAGCGGACCCGCCGTCATGATATTGCGGTCGGGCAGGCTGCGCTCCGCGTTACGGGCGCTGTCGGGGATGAAGATGATGGGCCGTCCGCCACGCAGCGCCACCGAGCCGTACTGGTAATACTTGCGGTGAATGCTGTCGCTCTGCTGGGGAGTGTTTTCGCCCATTTCTTTGCCGTCGATGCGCAGATAGCAAATGGGGAAATGCTGACCCATATCGAAGAAGGAGCCGTTGATGGCGGCCACGGCGCCGTGCTTGCGGGCATGTTCCGAGGTGGGCGTGCGGCGCGGTTCGTAGGAGAAAGCCAGCTGGTAGCGGCTCTCAGCAGGCACCTCTAATACGCAGATATACTGGTTGCTGCCCAGACAGTCTTTATGGTTGAAATGGTAGCGCTTGAGGACGAGGCCGTCGATGGTGTCTGTGCTCCACGGAGCGCGCACCACGGCCAGCGAGTCACGTTTTTGGCCCGAGGCGCTGACGCTGACTATTGTCAGGAACAAGAGGGCGATGAAAAGTTTGCAGTGTTTCATGATGGTTAAAAGAGCGTTAGAGACAGTTTCGGTTTTGTAGCAAAAAGCTTATAGCAAAAAGATTGTTAGTGTATAAGATTGTTCAGCTGCTTTACGTATGCATAGCAGTGGAGGCTTCAATGATGCCGTCAGCGCTATGGGCTATGGCCGTCCAGTTGTGGCGACGCATGCAGTTGAAGTGGCCGTGGCGGCAGTGTTCACTGCCCATGCGGCTGCAGGGGTGGCAGCGCAGCGGCGCGACCAGGTAGTCGTGGTGTTCGCATTGGAAGCTGCTGAATCCGAACGCAGGGTCGGTGGCGCCCCACACCGCGAGCGTAGGCCGGCGGAAGGCCGCAGCCACATGGAGCATGGCCGAATCGGGCGTGATCACCACCGCAGCGTCGCGTATCAATGCCGCCGACTCCTCAAGGCTCGTGGTGCCGCAGAGGTTGACCACATGGTTACCCCAGGGATGTGCCTCGTCGCCCACCCTGAGACGGTCTTTGCCGTCGCCGAGCAGGATTACGGGATGCGCCATTGCTTCACAAAGGCGGGCAAGGCCTTCGAGGGGAATCTGCTTGGTGGCATGTTGTGCGCCGCAGGCGATGGCGACATAGGGCTTGGCGACGAGGTCGGCGACAGGGAATCCTCCCACCGAGTGCCATAGCCAGTCGTTGCCCTGCAAGGCACCGTCGAGGGTGCATTCCAGCCCCTCGCCGTCGGGTGTCACCCCGAGGGGACGCACGGCATCATAATAGCGGTCCACCACATGACGGCCTGACATCAGATTATGTTTAGTCCACACAAAGAGGAACTTGTGGAGGTTCTCTTTGCGGTAGACATAGCGTTTCAGACCCAAGGCGCGACGTATGCGGCGCGAGCGGTGGTTGTTGTGGAGGTCCACCACGCAGTCGTACGCCTCCTTGCGCAAGGCGTCGACGGTTGCATCCACGCTGTCGCCGAGCGGCACCACGGCATCGAGGTGCACGTTGTGCTGCATCAGGGCGGCACAGCCTTTCTTGGTCAGCAGGTGCACCGTAGCCGACGGCAGCTGCTGCTTGAGGGCTCGCAGCACCGGCGTGGTCAGCAGCACGTCGCCTATCGAACTCAGCCGTATCACCAGTATCTTCATTGTTTCTCCTTCTTTTTGTGGCTGAACAAATCGCGGAAATTGTCGAAATCGCGTGTATACTTCACGCCGACGCCCTGCTTGTAGGGCAAGTCGGAGCGCGTGTAGTCGTTGGTGTTGCTCCTGTTAAACACGAAGAGGTGCAGGCGCGGGTTGATTTTGTAGCCGACCAGCATGTCGCCGGTCATATTGTTGTTGCCGTTGACATCGCTCATTTCGCGAGCCTCGCCACCGAAGCCGAGGGTAGTTTCGAAGTAGAATTTGTTCCACTCCTTGCTGATATCCACCGCGTACTGGTCGGTGGTAAGGGCGTTGCCGGCCTTGTATTCAAAGTTGACGTCGACCACCTGAACCATGCTGCTGACCACGCTGCCCAAGTTGTTGGCCACGAAGCTGTAGCCCTCGCTGGCCACAGAGGTCTGACCCTGGTCCACCTGCCCCGAAGTGCTGTAGAAACGCTTGAAGAGCAGCAGCGAGACGGTCTGGTTGAGCATGTCGCGTTCATTGCTACGGTCGATATATGCAAACACCTCTTCCTCAACGCTTTGATCAGCATTAGGCAGGCGCAAGTCGAAGTCGAGGTTAGGATTTTGGAGGGTGCCGTTGATGGCGATGACGTTCTCCACGTTGATCTGCTTCTGCGACTCAGACGACAGGGAACCCGTGAGCGACGACAAGTTGACGCGCTGCGAGTGGACAGCCTTGATGTCGAAGAGGGCGCTGCTGATGGCGCCCGGGAAGGTGATGGAGCTGCCCTCGTCGATGGAGAAGTCCGCGCTGGTGAGTCCCAGCACGTTGAGCATGAGGGTGCCACGGTTCATCTCATAGTCGCCCAGAATGGAGAACGGAGCATCCGACCCCACGCGCAGCTGCAGTGCGCCGGCACCGGTTGTCTTGATGTCGGCATCGAGCACCGACATGGTGAGAGGCAGGTACATCTGCAGGTCGGGGGTGGCGTCGACATTGATAGTCAGATGATAGGCGCTACCCGACGGCGCCACACGGGTATCGGCAATGGTGTTGTTGCCTGGCTGCACGCCGCCCGTCGCGATGCTGGCGCCGCCGAAAGAGGCTGCCTCATTCAGCGACACGTCATCCCAAGGAGAGGCAAAACGGATATAGTCGGCCGTCTTCACCTGCTTGTCGTCGCTGATGGGGATAATGAGCTGCGACCCTGGCAAGGTTTGTGCGTCGATGACGATATCGAGGTCGTTGCTGACGCCTCTGACGCGGCCGTCGAGCGAAGCCACTATGGTGCCGTAGTATGTATTAGAATGACGCGCCGTCGTGTTCATGCACAGGAACTTGTCGCTTCTGACATCGATATCGAAACGCATATTATCCAGTTTTTCGTAGTTCACGGTGCCGTTGGCGCGTGCGGTGTTGCCCCAATCGTCGACCACGACGACGTCGTGCAGCGTCACGCGTCCTGTGTCGAGCATCACGGTGTCGCTGACGCGGTAGGTCACATTGAGGAAGTCGACCAAGAGGGCGCCTTTATCCAGGACCGCATAGCCCGTCACCACCGGCGTTTTCAGCGTTCCGCTCACGTCGATTTCGGCACTGGCATGACCCTCAACCATCGACGAGAACGAACTCACGAAGGGCTGTATGGCTTGGAGGTCGACATCCTCGGCCGAGACGGTGAAGTTGACCTCTGGGTCTTCGTCGCCCAAACCCACATAGCCTACAACCTGCAAAGGTTGTGAGGTGGTAGCACCTGCCTCGCTGGGATTGAGACGGTTGGTCAGGAGGTAGAGATTCAGTTGGTCCATCTCGGCATTCCACGTGGAGCGCACCCTTGCGTCGCCGAGACGTTCGCCGTCAAAACGAAGGTCGGCAACACTCAGGTCGGCGTTGAGATATGGCACATCGCTCAGTCCCCCTATGTTGACGGAGCCCACGGCGGTACCGTCGAGCGACATGCCTTTGGTTCCGAGCCAAGTGTTGACGATACCCAGCCCGAAATTGCTGAGTTCCACGGTAACCTCGTCGTCGCTGCGATTCTGCTTGACGGCATGCACCGAGAGCATCTGGCTGTCGCTGACCAGACGCAGCCCGTCGACGAGGAACAAGTGGTCGCCGAAGAAGAAACGGCCTCCGTCGTCGGTGAGTTTCCAATCCCGTCCACCCAGCGCCAGATGGGAGTTGTCGATGATGACGCGATTACGGTTGCTGTCGGTGACCAAGCGCACATTGATGTCGCCGCCGCCGACAGCCTGACCTTGGTTTTCCCACCGTATGCGGCATTGGGCTTCGTCGACATTGCTTTCCACAAACACGTCACCATTCTCGCTGATTTTCAAGCCGCCCATCATCACCTCGTCGCTGGTGAGCCTTAGCCGGTAGCGGTCGCCGACCGTTTCGCCGTTGACGCCGACGTTGTGGAAGGTTACCGACCCTATGCGCACTGAATCGGAGCGCACCAAGGGTTTGAACGACTCGGTATGGTTATAGTTGGCCTGAATGCGGGTGCCTTGCGCCAGCGCTAACGAGGGTACGAAGACCTCGAGCACATGCGAGGAATCGTGCCACTCCACATCGAGGTCCATCTGCGCAGCCGCCACCGAGGCCATCTGGCGGTCGTCGATCCGCGCAGGGCTGGCGACAAGATTTTCAGGCAGGTAGCTGCGCATAAAGTCGCGCACCATGCCGCCCAAGGCGTCGTAGGTGAAGTAGCCACGCATCTGCGCCGTCATGATGTCGCTGTTGAGCGACAGGTTGCGCCATCCGTTCTGTTCGCGGGCTATCACGGTGGCGTTGTGGAGCCTATAGTTCTTGGTGGTGGTATTGAGGTGCAGCCCGTCGAGGGTGATGCGGGCAAAGTTGCGGTTTTCGTTGATGTCGGCGTAGCGGCCGTGGAGATGGGCGTCGACGAAAGCGCTGGTGTCGGACTCGGCGTTCCACAGCCCGAGGCGCTTGAGGTCCAGATGTTGTGCATCGATGTCGGCCTCGTAGCTTTTACCCGCCTCGGTCCACCTGACCGAGGCACGGGCGGCGAGCGATGCAAGCGGGTCGTCGAGGGCCAGCTCAGCCGTGGCGGTGCCGTCGGTGGCATCGACCGACACGGTGGCTTCATTCATCAGGCGTTGACCCCTGACGACCATGTGGTTCAGGTTGCCTTCGAGGGAGGCATTCATGGTCTGCGGATCCAGACCGTGGCCCTCGAAGCTAAGCTCAAAGCCGCTCCGTGCCACCCATTCGTTGGGTGCCACGGCACCTATCCAAAATCCTGACGACGAGACCTCGCCGACATATTTCACATTGTTTTTTCCAGGTTCGAAGGCAAGCACCACATCGCCTTTCAGGTCGCCCAAGCGGCTCTGGATATCGAAGGTGGCATAGAAATCGCGTATGGTGCCACTGAAGCTGGCATCCATGTCCACATATTCGAGTTTGCGCACCAGGTCGGGGGCTTTCATGCTGATGCCCAGCGGATGCTTGACGGCGGCAAGATCGGCATAGGTGGTGTGGAGGTTGCGGACCTCGACGCTGATCACGGTGGTGTCGATATTGGGCAGGCCGTAGATGTAGCCATCCAGTTCCAGGCGCGTGTCGTTGCCCATGGCAATCTTGTAGTTGTCGACGTGGAGGTCCTGCACCGGACCGCTGACGTCGCCGCACATCCACACCTGCTGGTCCATACCCCACAGCGTATGGGCCCAGTAGGCAGCGTCCTGCATGCCGCCATAGGTGTTCTCATTGAAGTGGCAAGTGAAATAGACGCTGTCCAGGAAGTGGCTCATGCTCTTCCAGCTGGTATAGTCGAGCAACACGTCGCCCTCGAGATGCGAATCGGCGGTTTCCAGCACCATATCGGTGGCGCTAATACCCGTAGGCGACACGTAGACATTCATCTGCATGCTGCGCACCTCCATCCCCGAACGCTCGCGGGTGGTGAAGCGGTCGATGCGACAGGTGACATGGTCCTTGTCGACGCGCACGTTGCGGAAGCGGGCATGGATGTTGGCATACTCCATGTGGGGTATGTCGACGCCTACGCTGTCGCGATGATATGTTGCCGACTCCTTCAGATCCTGCCGGTAGCAGACATTGTCCATCACCAGTTCGTCGCAGAGCACCTTGAATTCTACGGGCTCCTCGCGGGGGGGCGAGGGGTGTTCAGGCTTGTAGTAGTCGATGATGAACTTCAGGTTCAGCCCCGCGCTGTCGATATTAAGATGGTAATAGGTGTCTTTGAGGTAGAGGCGCTTCATGGTCAGTCCCTTGCTGTCGAAAGGAAACTTGTCGAAGCGTATGGCGATGGTGTGGGCCGTACAGATAGTGTCGTTGGCAGGATTGATAAGCTCCACATCGCGGAGCACCAAGTGGTTGAAGGGATTGCACCCCAGCGAACCTACTTTCACCTTGCCGCCCCATTCCTTGCTGAAATAGCTGCTCGCATACGACCCCACCAGCGACTGCACAATCGAATAATTAGCAAGCGCTACCAGCACGTATACCAGCAGCCCTATGGCCAGCGCCACTCGTCCTACTATATTCCAAAAATGTTTGATTGTCTTACTTTTTTATCTTTAGTAACTAAAAATTATTGTTTTTATTATTACAATCCAAAAAAAATAGGTATTTTTGCAAAATCATCTTGCGCGCCACGGGGCTTCGAAACTGCTGAAATCTCTTAGCCTCTAAGCGTTACCCCGGCGCCAAGAGCGGCCGTCACCTGCCGTTTTTTTCAGGTGACATCTTTTGAACCAACAGCTATCGAATCATCAACCTTCTAACTATCACAACCCTTGAGCTACATCCTCGCCATAGAATCCTCCTGCGACGACACTTCGGCGGCCGTCATGCACGACGACTGCATGCTTTCTAACGTCATCGCCTCGCAAAAAGTTCACGAACAATACGGCGGTGTGGTGCCCGAGCTCGCCTCGCGCGCCCACCAGCAGAACATACTCCCCGTCGTCGACACCGCCCTGCGTCAAGCCGGCATCGACAAGTCGCAACTCGACGCAGTGGCTTTCACCCGCGGTCCCGGGCTGCTGGGTTCGCTGCTGGTCGGCGTCTCCTTCGCCAAAGGCTTCGCGCAAGCCCTCGGCATCCCCCTCATCGAGGTCAACCACCTGCAGGCCCACGTCCTCTCCCACTTTATCCGTACCGACAGCAGCAGCACGACACCCTCGTTCCCCTTCCTCTGCCTCCTCGTTTCGGGCGGCCACACCCAGATCATCCTGCTGCGCAGCCATTTCGAGATGGAGATTCTGGGACAGACCATCGACGATGCCGCCGGCGAAGCCATCGACAAGGCCGCCAAGATCATGGACCTGGGCTACCCTGGCGGCCCCGTCATCGACCGGCTGGCCCGCGAAGGCAACCCCGACGCCTTCACCTTTGCCACCCCCAACATCAAAGGCTACGACTACAGCTTCAGCGGCATCAAGACCTCGTTCCTCTACTACCTTCGCGACCGCCTGGCCGAACAGCCCGACTTCATCGAGGTCCACAAAGCCGACCTCTGCGCCTCTATCCAGAAATGCATCATGGAGTTCCTCCTCAAAAAGTTCGAGAAAGCAGCCCTTGCCAACCGCATCAGCCAAGTGGCCATCGCCGGCGGCGTGTCGGCCAACTCATACCTGCGCAACGGCCTGCAACGCATCGCCGACAAGCACCACTGGAAGGCTTTCATACCGCCCTTCACATTCTGCACCGACAATGCCGCCATGGTGGGCATAGCCGGCTACTACAAATACCTGCGCCACGAATATGCCGACATCTCGCTGCCTCCTTTCACTAACTGAGGAGAGGAGTTTTGACTTTAACCTTAACGTTAACCTTAACGCTAACCTTAACTTTAACGCTAACCTTAACTTTAACATTAAATTTAACATTAAATTTAACACAATCGACATCAGATAGCCTACGCCTTATGAATGAGACAAAAGCATCAGCCCCACGCTCCGCCGCCGCCCTACGGCCGCTGCTCGTTGTGCTTTTCTGTCTCTTCGCCAAGGCGCCCCTCCAGGCACAAGACATCCACTTTTCGCAGATTGACATCAACCCCATACTCCTCAACCCTGCCTACTCCGGCTTCTTCGACGGCACCGCACGTTTCGGACTGGTCTACCGCAACCAGTGGTCGTCGGTGTCCAAGGCCTTCCAGACCGTCGCTGCCACCGCCGAGGTCTCGCTCTTGCGGCGCCGCTATTACCGCGACGGCCTCAACCTGGGCATCATCCTCTACAACGACCGCGCCGGAACGCTGCACTACGGCACCACGGCGGCATCCGTCATCCTCTCCTACTATAAGGCCATCGACGCCTCCAACAACAACTTTGTCAGCCTCGCCATCGAGGCGGGTCCCGGCCAGGCGGGCTTCAACCCCGCCGACATCGACATGGAGGACCCCTCCGAGACCCTCGAAACCACCACGGCGAACTTCTTCACCTTGGGGACGGGCATCGCTTGGTTCTACCAGCCTCACGACAACTTCTACTTCAAACTCGGCATGGCAGGCCGCAACCTCAACCGGCCCAACATCTCTTACCTGCAGCTCGACGACACCTATATCGAACGCAAGTTCTCCGCCTATGCCCGCGCCGAAATCAGGGCATGGCCGTCGCTGTCGCTCCTCCCGCTGGCCGTATGCATGCTGCAGCGCAACAACAGAGAAGTCCTGTTGGGATGCGATGTGAAATACTACATCTCAGAGTCTACATTCCAGCAGATCAGCTTCTCCGCCGGGCTGCGCTACCGTTGGCGCGACGCCCTGATGGTGGAGCTGGCAGCCGAATACAATGCCTTCCTTTTCGCCCTCACCTACGACGCCAACCTCAGCCGCCTTACCCCGGCATCCAAGTCGCTCGGAGCCTTTGAGATAGGCGTCGTCTACCGTCTCTCCAAAAACAAACGCATACAACGCAAGGCCCTGCCCTGCCCCATCATCTGAGCCCTCCTAAAAACAACAACAGACACAACATCTTAGCCGAAAAAAAGAAAAAACAGCATAACAACACACAAACCCTTCACGCCTATGAACCACATCCATACCCGTCTCCTGACCCTCGTGGCCACCTTGTTCCTCGCCCTCCCTGTAGCCGTTGCCCAAAACGACCCTAATGTCGACTCCGGCGACGAGGCGTTCCGCTACGGATACTACAAGACCGCCGTCGACTACTACCGGCTGGCATACAAAATCAACAAAGACCCCAAACTGGCCTACAAAATCGCCGAAGCCTACCGCCTCTCCAACGACTACGCGTCGGCCATACGCTACTACAGCGAGGTCAACCAGTCGAGTGCCGCCAGCCTCTACCCCCACTGCGAGTATTTTCTCGCCGCCATGTACCGCAACAATGGCCAGGCCGACTCGGCACTTCTCTTCTATCGCCGCTACCTGGCCGACGGCATCAACGACCAGCTCCTGGCGCGCGCCCGTCAGGAGGCCCGCGCATGCCAATGGGTTCTCGACAGCCTGCCCGACACCAACAACTTCGTCGTCAAACACGAAAGCAAGAATATTAACACCGAGTTCAGCGAGTCGGGGGCCGTCATGATGGGCGACTCGCTCCTTTTCCTCTCCTCCATGCGAGAGCTCTCCAAGCCGGGATCGAAAGACGCCATCAACTCCGACCTTATCCTCAACCAGATCTTCTACGCCGACTTCAGCGGCGACGAGCCCAACCGCTGCGTCGTAAACAACTGGGGCTTCAACGACAAGGAGAAGCATTCGTGCAATATCGCCTTCGACCCCATCCACCAAAACGTCTACTTTACGCGCTGTGCCCCCGACGACTTCTCCGACATCCCCTGCGACATCTACGTGTCGCATTACAGCAAAGGCAAATGGCAGAAAGCCAAAAAGGTAGGCGGCAACATCAACCTTGACGGCTACAGCTCCACGCACCCCACCGTAGGCTACCTCCCTGACTCCACCACCATCCTCTACTTCTCCTCCAACCGCCCCGGCGGTCTGGGCGGCTACGACATCTGGTACTCTATCATCAAAGAGGGCAAAGCCCCGGCAGAATGCGTCAACCTCGGCATCCCCGTCAACAGCGAAGGCAACGAGATTACGCCCTTCTACGACAACAACAGCCAGCGACTCTTCTTCTCCTCCGACTGGCATCTCGGATTCGGCGGCTACGATGTCTTCGTCTCCGAAGGCATCCGCGACAGCTGGCAGGAACCCGTCAACCTCGGTGCCTCCCTCAACAGCCCCGCCAACGACATCTATTTCTCCGTCAACACCTTCGACCCCAAAAGCGGTTACCTCACCTCGAACCGTCGCGGTTCCTTCTTCATCGACGGCAACACCTGCTGCAACGACATCTACCAGTGGAAGATGGCCAAGAAGGCACCCCAGCGGCGCCGCGTAGTGGAACAACCCGTGGTGGCACAGCAGAAAGGTGCCATCCACCACCTGCTCCCCATCAAGCTCTATTTCCACAACGACCAGCCCGACCCCAAATCCAAACTTGCCACCACTACCACCAACTACTTCCAGACCTACAACCGCTACATGTTCATGCGCAACGACTACAAGAAAGCCCATACCCTTGCCGGCGGCAATGTAGTGTACGACTCCATCTGCGACGCCATCGACTATTTCTTCGACTATGATGTGCAGTACAACTGCGAGCGCTTCGAGCAGTTCCTCAACCTGCTGCTCGACGACCTCAAGGCGGGTCACCGCATCAGCATCACCGTGGAAGGCTATGCCAGCCCCATCCATACCAGCAAGTACAACGAGCTCATCTCCAAGCGACGCATAGCCTCCATCGTCAACCAGATAATGGAATACAAGAAAGGCATCCTTACGCGCTACATGGGCACCAACGGCGGCTCGCTGCAGATACGCGAACGCGCCTACGGCAGCAGCCATGCCGAACGCGGCGTCTCGGCCGACCCGCGCCAGACCAACCGGTCGGTATACAGCGTCGAGGCCGCCAAGGAGCGCCGCATCGAGATACTCGACTACCAGTATCTGGAGGATGACAGCTCGCTCATCAGCTGTCTGCATCTGCCCACCAGGGCCATGCATGTAGGCACCTTTTTCACCGGCGAATATGCCGACATCGAGGTGCACCTCAACCACACGGCACTGACGCCCACCACGCTCGACTTCATCAGCGTCGGTTCGGCCAACGTGCAAGTGGTGGGCTACAGCAAAATAACCCCCGGACGCGAGCTGGTCATCTATCTCCGCATGGACAACCGCAAGGCAGAGCCCGCGGTGTCGGCCTTCCTGCCGCTCACCCTGCGCGTCGCCGGCGAGCAGATAACACAAACCGTATTCCTCGAATATTCGCTACAGAAGTAAGACTTCTATTCTTCCTATCACAGCAACATGCAGCAGACGCTGCCGCTCCTCTCCCCTATTTGATGCGGCAATGCAGTAGCGGCCGGCCGCAAAGGGTGCCCTTCAAAGTGTCGCCGATGGCGACGGGCCCTACGCCCGAGGGAGTGCCGGTATAGATGAGGTCGCCAGTGCGCAGCAACATAAACTCCGGGATCTGTAGTACCGCTTGGCATAACGTTCTTCTATACTTTTGTCCACACGGTCAATGCGCATCACGACCTCGATTTCGTGTTCCACCTGATGGCTGAAATCGGACGACATGGGCCCCTATTTCTAATAACGAATTATAAATCACGTTAGTATATCACAACGAGACACATGTGACTGCAATTGAAGATTATTCTTTAAGGTTCGCAATGCCCTGTTCCTATTTGTCCACGGACATTATATGGCTGTCTCCTTCTATTTCTTTGACAATCCATGGCAGCACATTGCTGTATTCATTAATTATTCTATAATAAACCCATTTTTTTGCATCTGTATCATAGACGCAAACGGTTTCTCTAACAGAATATTGTATTTTATTGTCTTCTTTAATTTGAAATGACAACAATATGTAAGCCGGCCATTGTGTTGAGACCAAAAGGGAGAATGTGTTTGAACCATTTTTATTTAAAAAAACGTTTTCTGCCTTTATGCTCCATTTAAGACAGGAATCCCCATTTCTAAAAACAATCCTGTACAAATCCTCTTCATATGTTACGGCAATAGTATACTTCCCTATAGTGATAGATTGTAGAGTGTCATATTTGAGTGACTTGATTAACTCCCTACTACATAAATTGTTGTTCGTGTCAAAATAGTAATAGTGCCCTTCTTCTACCAAATAACATGTATTTATATTTGATTTTGTTTTTTTTACACCTCTAGGATTCAACCAATCATCCCATAAATAATAGTAAGAAAGGTCTTGTTTGTTAAAAAGCAATTTTTTCCATCGGGAAACAGTATTATTATTTATCCTTAAAGGTTCAGAATACAAGATTGGTTTAGGACGACAAGATAGTATTCTCTTGCCATTTTTCAAATAATACACGGCAGAAGTGTCAATTTGATAACCGCCTATCCCAAACTCTTCGATTGTCACTTCTGTATATTCTGTAGAATCTGATCCAAAATCAACAAATACATTGCTTGTGTCAAATATAATTGATTCAGTTTTATCCTCCCAATTGTCCGTCTCACATTGAATGATTTGAAGCATTACACCTGAAATGCTATCTGTTTGAGAAAAAACATTTCTTTGAAAGAGAAACAGGAATATTATTAAAAACGGCACTCTTTTCATTTCTGTATTATTTATCTTGTTCAACACAATAACCTTTGTAATGTCTTTTCAAAGATTCCGTAATATTGTCTGTGTTGATTTTCAAATTGCCTTTCTCATCAAACTGTCCTAAACCGTGTATAATAGACAGTATGTAATGTCTCCAATTGCCGTTAGTAGCCACATCGTTTTTATCTATGTTCGATGCTACTAACGTTCCCAATTTGTTATTTTCATAGTCTCTTGTACCACAATGAGTGTGAATATCATATATTATGGTTTCTTTTTTTGCTCGCTCCGGTTCAAGGAATTTACTATTTAATGCCTCGTTTTCCTTCCAGGGGAAAATTTCAAGTAACACCCTGAATTTGTCTATGTATGAATATGCAGCAATTTCCTTATGACAAGCAAATGAAACATTTTTCATGAATAAAAGTCCTTCGCACTCATTTGCGAATAAATGTATTGTTGAGTTGTCAACTTTTTCATCGGGGACTAAAATTCCTTTCGCACAATCAAAAGAGGCGTTGGTACTTATCCATTCATTATCAGAGTAATAACCCACATCAATACAATCACGTGAATCATCCGTTTTGTTATAAAAACGAAGTTCCCCAGTATAAATATCCAGCCTGTAATTGTCTATCTCTTCTCCTTTAGGATCCACCAGCTTCACAGGGTTCCAAGCACAATAGGCATACGGCGAGATGCTCGGGTACTTGTCCGCCATCGGGTCCACGCTGAGCCATGCAGTCATCAGTTCGTGGTCCAAGTACCTGGCACCGAAGTAGCTGTAGCCCGTTTCGGGGTCTTTCTCTTTGCCTGTGAAATGGAAAGTCGCGACTGTTGTGTTTGTGCATTTGTATAGCATGACGTTTTTTTACAATAACGTGTTGTCAATCTCTATTGTATGTCTCATCGGAATCGATATTCGAAACTGCATTCAGGGTCAATTATAACCTG
>CAMNKG010000023.1 GCA_946542135.1 uncultured Bacteroidales bacterium | reverse complement strand
TTTTTTTTTTTTTTTTTTCTTTTTTTTAGGTTTTTCAAATTTTTCCTTTTTTTTTTTTTTTTTTTTGCTAATGTGTTGGTTTGTAGTGTTTTAAACTGTGCAAATTAGTTGAATAAAGTGTTTTTCGTCACCCTTTTGGGACTCAAAATGCATTGCAAATATACAAAAAATATTCAAAAATAAACAGTCTTTCACAACCAGGCCGAAATCGAAATACGACATAGGACAAACAATAATCATCGTTTGATAATTACTATTTTTTCGTATTTTTGCAAATCGTAATTCCACTCGCGTTGGAGTTATGATGTTTTTATTTTATTGATAATTAAGTTATAGCGTAACAATAAACGAAGTCTTATAACCATGGAAATCGCTTCAAAATACGATCCTCGTGCTGTTGAGGACAAGTGGTACAACTTTTGGTTGGAGAAGAAACTGTTTCATTCCGAACCCGACAACCGTCGTCCCTATACGGTGGTGATTCCGCCTCCCAATGTCACGGGAGTGCTCCATATGGGCCACATGCTCAACAATACCATCCAGGATGTGCTGGTGCGCAGGGCCCGCATGATGGGCAAGAATGCCTGCTGGGTTCCGGGTACGGACCATGCTTCCATAGCCACCGAGGCCAAGGTGGTCAATATGCTCAAAGAGAAGGGTATAGACAAGCGTGACATTGGTCGCGACGAGTTCCTGAAGTATGCCTGGCAGTGGAAAGAAGAGCATGGCGGCATCATCCTCAAACAGTTGCGCAAGCTGGGTGCCAGCTGCGACTGGGACCGCACGGCGTTTACCATGGACGACATCCGCTACGAGAGCGTTATACGCGTCTTTGTCGACCTTTACCAGAAGGGCTTGATATACAGAGGTGTGCGTATGGTCAACTGGGACCCCAAGGCGCTGACGGCTGTCAGCGACGAAGAGGTAATCTACAAGGAAAGCCACTCCAAGCTCTTCTATCTGCGTTACTATATCGACAACGAGCAGCCCCGTTCGGGCGTGGGTGTGAAGGACAAGGACTACATTGTGGTTGCCACCACGCGTCCCGAGACCATTCTGGGCGATACGGCGGTGTGTGTGCATCCTGACGACGAGCGCTTCCAATGGCTCAAGGGCAAACGTGTCATCGTGCCCTCGGTGGGTCGCAGCGTGCCGGTGATCATGGATGAGTATGTGGACCGCGAATTCGGTACTGGTGCTCTGAAAATCACCCCGGCCCACGACGTCAACGACTATAACCTTGGCATGAAATACAACCTGCCTTCCATCAATATTTTCAACGACAACGGTACCCTCAACGACAACGGAGGCAAATATAAGGATATGGACCGCTTTGCATGCCGTAAGGCCATCATGAAAGACCTCGAGGCTGAGGACCTGGTGGAGAAGGTGGAAGACTATGTCAACAAGGTGGGACACTCCGAACGTACCGACGCCGTCATCGAGCCTAAGCTTAGCGCCCAGTGGTTCCTGAAAATGACCGATTTGGCCAAGAAAGCTCTCGAAGTGGTGGAAAACAACGATATCCAATTCCATCCTGAGAAATTCAAGAACATCTATCGCCACTGGTTGGAGAACATCAAGGACTGGTGCATCAGCCGCCAGCTGTGGTGGGGTCACCGCATCCCTGCCTATTATCTGGACGTCGACGGCAAGCGCGAGACCATCGTGGCCGCCAGTCGTGAGGAGGCTTTCGAAGAGGCCTGCCGCCGATTCCCCGGTGTCGTCACCAGCAAGGAACAGCTGGAACAGGACGAGGACGTGCTCGACACGTGGTTCAGCAGCTGGCTGTGGCCGATCAGTCTCTTCGACGGCATCCGTAACCCCGACAACGAAGAAATCAAATATTACTATCCTACCGACGACCTTATCACGGCTCCCGACATCATCTTCTTCTGGGTGGCACGTATGATCATGGCCGGTGAAGAATATCGCCACGAGGTGCCCTTCCGCCACGTCTATTTCACCGGTATTGTCCGCGACAAATTGGGACGCAAAATGTCCAAGTCGCTGGGCAACTCGCCCGATCCTATCGAGCTGATGGAGAAATACGGCGCCGACGGTGTGCGCATGGGCATGCTGCTTACCGCTCCTGCAGGCAACGACCTGCCCTTCGACGAGAGCATCTGTGAACAAGGCCGCAACTTTGCCAACAAGATGTGGAACGCCTTGCGTTTGGTGAAAGGTTGGAAAGTGAGTAAAGAACTGAATCAATCGTCAGAAAACCAGGTTAGTGTAGAATGGATGGAGCAGCGCATGGCCTGTGTGCTGGAACAGGTGGAGAAGGACTTCGACCAGTACCGCCTGAGCGAAGCTTTGATGAACTGCTACAAGCTGGCATGGGACGATTTCTGCTCCTGGTATCTGGAAATGGTTAAGCCGGCTTTCGGGTCGCCCATCGACGGCGAGACCTACCAGGCCACCATCTCCATCTTCGAACGCCTTACCTACATGCTGCACCCCTTCATGCCTTTCGTCACCGAAGAAATCTGGCATCTGTTGCAGGATGAGGCCCCCTGCGACGGCGAGGACGAAGAGAGCGCCCGCAAACGCGAGATGCGTAACCAGCTGGCCGCTTCGAGCAGCATTATGATGCAGCATATGCCTGTCAGCGTTTTCTTCGACCAACGTTTGCTCGATGCTTGCACCACGGCTCGCGAGACGATTGCCGGTGTACGCAATATACGCAACACCAAGGGTCTGTCGCCTAAAGAGGAGCTGGAGCTCTACATCGTCGGCAGCGAGGATAAGGCTGGCAACGGCCGCTTCGACGGCATCATCAAGAAACTGGCCAACGTCAAGGAGATCCACTATGTGGACCAGAAAGTGGAAGGCGCAGTGAGCTTCATGATTGGTACGACGGAATGCTTCGTGCCGATGAGTCAGCACATCGATGTGGAGGCTGAAAAGAAGAAGCTTGAAGAGGAGCTGAAATACGCCGAAGGCTTCCTGGCCAGCGTGATGAAGAAGCTCGGCAACGAGAAGTTCGTCAATGGTGCTCCTGAAAAGGTCGTCGCCGTCGAACGTCAGAAAAAAG
This sequence comes from uncultured Bacteroidales bacterium, assembly GCA_946542135.1. Classification (GTDB taxonomy): domain Bacteria; phylum Bacteroidota; class Bacteroidia; order Bacteroidales; family P3; genus Colimorpha. The sequence goes on along the minus strand of CAMNKG010000023.1, from coordinate 15,714 downwards.
CCGACGCCGAACAGAAAATAGCCGCTCTCAAGGCACAGCTGGCAAACCTCTGACGATGCTCATTCAAAACGAAAACAATAAAAAATGGGTCCGTTGACAGTTGACGGATCCTTTTTTTGAATAGTGTTTATAGTATCTTTTTCTTGACGTAGCGCAGGTCGAGGGCGTTCATGGCGTTGGTGCGGATGCCGGAGATGTTTTTGTGGGTGAAATGAAGTATCTGGTCGTAGTAGAGCACGATGACAGGGGCTTCGTGCATCACCAGCGAGTCCATGGTGCGGTAGAGAGCCACACGCTTTTCGGGGTCGGTCTCTGCTATGGCGCGCCGGTAGAGACGGTCGAATGCGGCCGACGAGAAATGAGTGTAGTTGGGGCCTGCAGGAGCACGGTTGGGGCTGTAGAACAGGGTCATGTAGTTCTCCGCGTCGGGGTAGTCGGCAATCCAGGAGCCTCGGAACCATGAGGCTTTGCCTTGCGCCATCTGTTCGCGCAGCGCTGCGGGGGGATTGACATCAACTTTGATGTCGATGCCTAACAGCGAGAGCTGTTGCTGGATGTATTTGCAGAGGTCCAGATAGCTGCTTGTGGTGGCCAGCTGGATGGGTGGCAGCCCCTTGCCTCCAGGATAGCCGGCATCGGCCAGGAGCCGGCGTGCTTTGTCGGGGTCGTAGCTGTAGCCGTAGGCGGCAGTGCTGTCGTAGCCGTCCAACCCGCAGGGTATCATGCCGCTGCAACCGGGGCGGCCGATGTTGTTGCGGAGATATTTCATCATCTTTTGGCGGTCGAAGCCGTAGTTCAGCGCCTGCCTGATGCGAGGGTCGGCGAGGGCGCTGTTGGTGCTGTCCATGCGGAAACCCAGATATTCGGTGTTGAGGAAAGGTATGGAGACCATGTCGATGCGGTCGGCATATTTGTCTTTCAGCTGGCCGGTGCGGGTAAGGATCTCGTCCTTGTACGACGCGTCGAGCGAGTTCATGAAGTCGAGGTTGCCCTTCACAAATTCGAGGAAGGCAGTCTGCTTGTCGATGATGAAGGTCACTGCTACGGCGTCGAGATAGGGTAGGGGAGTGCCGTCGTCGTCGCATTCAAAGTAGCGTGTGTTTTTGCGCATCACCATCTTGACGCCCTCTTTCCAGTATTGCAGGAAGAAGGGCCCCGTGCCGCAGGGATGGTTGCGGAAATCGGTGCCGTAATGGTCGGCCACTTCGTGGGGCACCACGCTGCAGTAGTTCATGGCCAGCAGTGACAGCATGGGCGAGAAGGGCTCTTTCAGCCTGACGATGAATGTGGTGTCGTTGGGAGCCTCGAATCCGTTGTCGGCCACGTGGGCAAAAATCCACAGTCCTGGCGACGCCACGTGGGGGTCGAGAATGCGGTTCAGCGAATAGCAGAAATCGCTGGCGACGACACGGCGCGACGAGTCGGCGTTGTGGAAAAGCGCGTTCTTGTGGAACCACACGTCGTCGCGCAAGGTGAAAGTGTAGGTCTTGCCGTCGTCGCTGATATGCCAGCTTTTGGCGATGCAGGGCTGCACGCGGAGGTTGCTGTCTAATCGCACCAAGCCGTTGTAGATCTGGCTGGTGGCCCAGATGAGGGCTTGGTCTTTGGCAAAGGCGGGGTCGAGGGTGGTGACACCCGCCGACTCGTTGTATCGGAAGATGGCTTTGCCGTCGCCGTCAGAGGAGTGGCGACAAGAGGCCATGAGGCATATAAGGGCCAGGCTGTATATTAAAGTCTTGGTTTTCAAAGTGTAGTATCTGTTGTGTGGTTGGTGTCAAGATGGCGAGGGTCGCGGATGCTGTCGGCATGGGCGGCATAGACCAGACGGTCGAGCAGGAGGGTGTGGCGCTGGTCGGCGGAGAGGGTGGGAGCGGTGACGCCGTTGAAGACGGGGCGCGAGAGGTCGACGAGAAAGAAGCGGGCCTTGTCGCCCTGTTGCAGTCCGTGGTGCGGTAGGCCGAGGGCGTGCCAGCCGTTGGTGCTGGCCACGTCGAACACTTCGCGGGCGGGAAGCACGGAGGGGTCTTCGCGGGTGCCTTTCTGCAGCAGCGACATCACCTTCATGGCTTCCACCATGTCGAGGTTGTCGCTCGAGGCGCAGCCGTCGGTGCCTAATGTGACGTTGACGCCGGCGTCGCGCAGTTCAACGTAGCGGAAACGGCAGCCCGACCCGAGTTTCAAGTTGGAGTTGGGACAGTGCACGACATTGCAGTGTCGCTCCCCGAGCAGCGCTATCTCGGTGTCGTCGAGCCAGAGGGCATGGGCGCCGATGAAGCGGGTCGCCGTCTTGTCGAGCACGCCCAGCCGGTCGAGGTAGACTACGGGAGCCACACCATGTTGGCGCAGACAGTCTTCGCGTTCGGTCCGGGTCTCGGAGATATGGATATGGTAAGGCAGTTGGCGTTCGTGGGTGAAGTCGGCGAGGTATTGCAGGTGCTTGCCGCTGACGGCATAGATGGAATGGGGCGCTATGGTCACGGTGATGCCCTGGCTGCCGTTGGCGTAGAGATGGTCGAAGGTGTCGAGCAGCTTGCTTAGCTCCCCGTCGGTGTCGAAGTCGCGGTCGGTGACTGAGAGGGCAATGCTGCCTTCCATTCCGGCGTCGTGTGCGGCTTGCAGTGCACGGTCGATACAGAAATACATGTCGTTGAAAGCCAATGTTCCGCCCGCCCGCATCTCGTTGCAAGCCTCTTTTACGCCGTCGTAGATGTCGTCGGGTTGCAGCTTGGCTTCGAGAGGGAATATGACTTCGTGCAGCCATCGTTGCAGCGGCAGTCCGCTGCCGGCGCTGCGCATTCCTATCATGGCGCTGTGGGTGTGCATGTTGACCATGGCCGGCAGGGCATAATAGCGGCCGCGGCAGTCGTGGACGGCACCCTCGTCGCCGCGAAGGGTGCCGGCGGCGGCAAGGGCCACTACGCAGTCGTGGTCGACAATGAGGTCGGAGAGCGTGCCGTCAATATATATGTTCTTGAAGAGTTCCATATGATTATGGGTAACTGCGAAAAGACGTTTTTATTGTATGGGTGTCAAAGTTCCCGTAGGATAGGCAAGAGTTGCATATGCAATAACGCTTACGGATCCTAATGTGCCTGTCGATATAGACTGTTCGCCGGGCGAAAAATAAAAAAATGTCTTTGTGTTATACTAATTATTAAATTGTTCCGTTAAAGAGGTGAAAATACAGAAAAAAAGTAAAGCATAACACATGAAGCGCATCCTTTCTTTTTTCATCGCGGCGCTGGCTGTTGCCACGATGTCGATGGCTCAGGGTCGCATGTCGTCCCCATCTACAACACGTCTTCTCAATGAGGCTAACGACCTGTTTCGTAAGGAGAAGTACGCTGTCTCCCAACAACTTTTCGACCGTTATCAAGCCTGTTCCGACGCCCTCGCCGACAAGAAGTCGGAGGCTTGCTATTACGCTGCGGTATGTTCGGAACGTCTGCGCAACGACGATGCCGAGTTCCGTCTGTCGGAGTTCATGAGGCTCTACCCCCAAAGCGGCCATATCAACATGGCCCACATGTCGTTGGGCAATGTATACTACGACCGTGAGCAATACAATGACGCACTGCGTGAATACCTCAAGATTGCAGTGACAGATGTCGAGTTCAACCATCGCAGTGAGTATGAATACAAAACAGGTTTCTGCTACTATAAGGGCGGCGACCGCGAGAACGCCAAGCGCTACTTCAAGCACGTAGCCGACGGCAAGTCGTATTATCAGGCTCCGGCAACGTTCTATTATGCCGATATCCTGTTCTACAACAAGCAGTACGAGACCGCCGAGAAAGAGTTCATGTCCATCAGGAACAACAAGTCGCTCAAGAAACTCGTTCCTATCTACCTGTTCTACATCAAATATCATCTGGGACAAGAGGACGAAGTGGTCAGGATGGCTCCGCAGCTGCTCGAAGACCCCAACCTGGTGCTGCGTGACGAGGTGCTCCGCATCACCGGCGATGTCTACTTCAACCGTGCCGAATACCGCCGCTCGCTGGACTACTACAACAAGGCCCGCGAGGAAATGGCACGCTCCAAAGGCGACGCCGCCATACCTACGGCGCTGAACTACCCGGTGGGGTACTGCTACTACATGCTGGGGCAGTATGATTCGGCGGCCACATTCCTCTCCACGTTCACCAACATCGACGACTCGACGGCGCAGAACGCCCTCTTCACCCTCGGCGACACCTATATCAAGCTGGACCGCAAGAAAGATGCCCGCACCGCCTTCAAGGCCGCTGCCGACATGAAATATAATCCCGTCATTCAGGAAGAGGCCGCCTTTAACTACGCCAAGCTCAGCTGTGAGCTGAACCCCAATGCCTACAACGAGTCGATCCGCTCGTTCGAGAACTACCTGCAGCACTATCCCAAAACCAAACGCAAGGCCGAAATTCAGCAAATCCTCACCTCGCTCTACTGCACTACGCGCAACTACAAGGACGCCTTGGCGCTCATCGAACGCAACAAGGCCGAGCTGCTGAAGGACGCCACCATGCGCCAGGCTTACCAGCGCATACTCGTCAACCGCGGCATCGACCTCTTCAACGAGCGCAACCTGCAGCAGGCCGCCGTCTGTTTCGACACGGCTGTGTCGATCAACGCGGTGCCCGCCATCACCACCGACGCCCTCTATCTCAGCGCCGAGTCGCAATACCGGCTGGCCAACTATGGTCGTTCGCAGAAACTGCTGGACCGTTTCTTCACCGCCACTTCACGCAAAGAGTCGGTCTATTATCCCCAGGCGCTCTACACCGCCGGATATGTCTACATGCGTCGCAAACGTTACAGCGACGCTGAAGAGAAATTCTCCGAGTTTCTCAATGTGGCCGCTGCCACAGCCGAGAAAAAGCAGATCCTGGATGCCTACAACCGCATGGGCGACTGTCTCTACGTCAGAAAGAATTTCGATGGCGCCATCGGCTACTACGACCGCGTGATTAACGCCAATGGCCAGGACGCTGACTACGCCATGTATCAGAAAGCCCTCTCGTATGGCGCTCAGGGCAAGAATGTCGAGAAACTCAACAGCCTCAACTATATCTTCGAGAAATTCTCCAACTCGCCGCTCTCGTCAAAGGCGATGTTCGAAATCGCCAACACCTACCTTATCTGCGACAACAACGAGATGGCGCTGCTCTACTATAACAACTTCATCAAACAGTATTCGCAGAGCAGCTTCGTGCCGCAGGCGTTGCTCAACGTGGGACTTATCTACTACAACACCGAGCAGAACGACAAAGCCCTTGAGACCTTCGACAAACTCATGACACGCTACTCGGGTACCGACGAAGCCCGCGATGCGCTGCTGACCATCAAGAATATTTATATTGAGCAAGACCGCGCCGAGGATTACTTCGCCTACGTCAGCCGCACCACCAAAGGGTCGGTGTCGGCCGTTGAGCAGGATTCCACCCTCTATCTGGCTGCCGAAAACAAATATTTCGCCGGCAATTACGACAACGCCATCGCCGGCCTGTCCAACTATATCCAGAAATTCCCCCACGGCCTGTTTATCCTCAAAGCCCACTACTATCTTGCCGACGCACTGACCCGTACAGGCCATGCCGACAAGGCCTTGGTGCACTACCAGTGGGTGACGGAGAGAGGCAACAACGCCTATACCGAAAACAGCCTCTACCAGGCCGCCGCCACGCTCTACAAGCAGAAGAACTACAACAAGGCGCTCGAATACTACGTGCCGCTGGTTGTGGTGGCCTCCTCTGACGCCTCACGTCTGCAGGCCCGCATGGGCATCGTGCGTTGCCGCTACGCGCTGCGCGACACTGCCAACCTGAGATTGGCCGTCAACGAACTGCTGCTTGAAACCAAGGCCGTCGACGAGCAACGCGACGAAGCCCGCATCCTGCTGGCACGGTGCTATTTCTATGCCGATGCCATGCAGCAGGCCTTTGCGGCCTACGAGCCTCTGATGCAGTCGGCCAACGGAGACTACATGGGTGAGGCTTCGTATCGCCGTGCTGCCATCCGTTTCCAGTCGGCCGACCTGGATGGCGCCGAACGCATCATCGAACAGGTGGTTGAGAATCCCGGGTCCGACTATTGGCTTGCCAAGACCTTCATCCTCTGGGCCGACATATTCCACCGTCGCGGCAACGACGTTCAGGCCAAACAGACGCTGCAGAGCATCATCGACAACTACGAAGTGTCGAACGATGCCGACGAAGAGGTCGTCATGGAGGCCCGCCAGCACCTTGCATCGCTCTCGCAGCCACCGCAGTCCACAACGTCTGACAACGACAACGAAGGCCCTGTCATCAACCTCTCCGAGGAGTGACCTTGTGTACAACACCTCATCATCCATAATCAGTCCATTTTAAATAAGTAATCATAATTCGACATACAACATATATTCCATGAAACGTGTGATTTCATTACGCAATCTGCCCTTGACGCTGTTTCTGGTCGCCAGCATGGGCATCAGTGCTCAGAACGACACAGTCAACCCTGTATATCACGAGTCTGTTATCGTCGTTGGCGACTATAACCCGGTCCTCGACGGCGTCACCGAAAAGGTCAACGTGGCACCTGTCCCTGCCGAAAATGTCGGCAACGAGTTGCAACCCCGTTTCACCTATTCCATCACCCCGCGACGCATCTCCTCGCTGACCTCCACGACGGGTCCCAAGGCCAAAGTCTTCGTCTCGCCTACAAAATTATACAACAACTATCTGCGTTTCGGCTTGGGACACGACTTTGCTTCGTTTGCCGATTTCAACCCGCTGCTGGACCTCTACTACACCTCGCTGCGCGACGAAAACAAGTCGTACGGCATCCGCCTCTACCATCAGACCGACGTCACCACCTTTGGCAAGAAAGACGACGACACCCCGTCGGCCGACTACTATGGCCGCGACCGCCAGTCCGAAACCAACCTCGACCTCTTTGGAAAATATATACTGAAAAAGAAGCACCTCTTCTCGGCCAACCTGCTATTCGACCGCCACTATGGCCGCTTCTACGGCTTCTCCGATTCCACCCTCTATGCCCAGTCGGGCCAGACGCACGACGACATCGACATGTCCGACTACGCCTATGCCTACAACAACATTGGACTCAATCTTGGTGCCCAGAGCCTCAACACCGACATCAACCACTTCGGCTACAGTGCCAACTTGAAGATGTCCAATTTTTGGGCCAACTACGATGTCTCGCAGCAATCCATGACCCTCAACGGCAGCGTGCATTACGGCTTCCCCATGTTCAGACAGTACAAGGCTATTGCCTACCTCGATGCCGAGTGGCAGGGCTACAAGCAGCACCTTGACCCCGCTGTGCCTACCGACCCCGACAGCTATGGCCGCCATATCTTCAAGGTGGGTCCCTACGTCGATTTCCTCTTCAAGGATTTCAAGATCCACGCCGGTCTGGCCTTGGGGTTCAATGGCTATGACGATGCCGACAACACCACCCACGACCTTTTCCCCGACATCGCTGTTGCCAAATCGTTCATGAACAACGCCATGAGCCTTGTCGTCGGTCTGCAGGGCAACTATCTGGTCAACGACTGGAACACCATACGCCACTACAACCCCTATACATACCTTGGCACCGCCACCTGCGCTACCGTCGACGACAACCTCTACGCTCATCTGCGCATAGACTTCTCGAAGAAGCTGATACTCAATATCAGTGCCGACAACCATTTCTATCGCAACCGCATGTTCTTCATGGTCAGCCCTGTCAACCCCCTCGGCAACTTGATGGACCCCTATTTTGTTGATGTCGACAACCTGGACCTCGGAGCCGATTTCACCTTTGTCAACGACGAGATGATCACCCTCTCGCTGGGTGCTGATTATTTCCTCTACTACAACAAGAAAACGGAGATGCCGCTATTCCATGCCCCCGCTTTTTCAGCCCATATGGATGCCGACGTCAACTATAAGGACACCTGGTTCTTCGACCTCCACATGCTGTTCCTCACCAGGTCGGATGCCTACTACACCATCGACGGTGCCACGGGCACTGTCAACGTCACAGGTCAGCTGCCAGCCCGTTTCGGCCTTTCTTTAGGCACCGAATACAAGTACAGCCGCGCCATCTCTTTCTTTGCCCGCATCGACAACGTCACGTGCCAGCGCTATTTCCTCTGGGCCAACTACCCGTCGCAGCGCCTCAACTTCATGTTGGGACTGACCTATACTATCCCCACCAAAAAGTGAACACCATGAACTACAGCCAGACGCTCGAATTCCTCTTCAATTCGCTGCCCGCCTACCATCGCGTTGGCGCCGCTGCCTACAAGGCTAACCTCGACAACACCCTGATGATGATGGAACACCTGAACCACCCCGAGCGGGGGTTCCGGTCTATCCACGTTGCCGGCACCAACGGCAAAGGCTCCGTGTCGCACTTCCTCGCCTCCATTCTGCAAGAGGCCGGCTATAAGGTGGGACTCTACACCTCGCCCCATCTTGTCGATTTCCGCGAACGCATCCGCATTGACGGACAGATGATTGCCGAAGATGAGGTGGTACGTTTCGTTGCGGAGAACCTCGACTTCTTCAAGCACCACGAACTCTCCTTTTTTGAGATGACCGTGGGGTTGGCATTCGACTGTTTCCGCAACGCCAAAGTCGACGTCGCCGTCGTCGAGGTGGGTATGGGCGGCCGTCTCGACTCGACCAATGTCATCACGCCGTTGCTCAGCGTCATCACCAACATTGGGTTGGACCACACCCAGTTTTTGGGCGACACGCTTGAGAAGATTGCCGGCGAGAAAGCCGGTATCATCAAACCGGGAGTCCCCGTCGTTGTCGGCGAGACCCAGCCGGAGACGAAACCCGTCTTCGAACGTGTGGCGGGCGAGCATCATAGCCCCCTTTTCTTCGCCGACCAGCATTGGCACATCCGCGCCAGCCAGTCGAACGACGACGAGAGCAGGCTGCTGTTCGATGTGCTCGACCTCGACGCATCGGGTAGTGGCGACGCCGCAACGTGGCGCTGCGGTCTTGTGTCGCAGCTCGCTGGCAGCTATCAGCTCAAGAATCTTGCCACCGTGTTCGAGGCTGTACGCCATCTTCCCCTGCCAGTCACGGCAAGCGCCGTGGAACGCGGCATTGCCCATGTCATCGACAACACCCACTTGCATGGGCGCTGGCAGGTCGTCGGACATCGGCCCCTGACCATCTGCGAGACCGCCCACAATGCCCCGGGCATCGACGCCATGCTTGACAAGTTGACAACTATGCATTTCAACAGATTGCATGTCGTCTACGGCTGCGTCAACGACAAAGATTACGGCAGCATACTGCGCCATCTCCACGACAGTTTCACGCGGCTGGGACGCCCCTTCGATTGGCGCTTCAGCCAGCCCTCCGTGCAGCGCGCCCTGCCTGTCGGCGACCTGCAGCAGGCGGCACGCCAACTGGGCATCGACGGCGACGCCTTCATCCACGTCAACGATGCCGTTTGCGATGCCCGTAGCCATGCCGACCCCGACGACCTTATACTCGTCACAGGCAGCATCTTCCTTATCGCCGACCAGCTCGCTGCCGTCAGCTGAAACACCCGCTTCTTCCATTGTTGGAAAATGGTTGAAAATTCTTTTCAGCCAGCCGCTTCTATGTCGTTATTAAATTGTATTTTTGCAAAAAATTTATTTGTAAAAATGAGTGACGACATAACGGATATCAGCGAAGAATCGGTGAATCAAAATACTGACAACCAAGAGGAATTGAAACAACGAGGCGTGAAACCGCCCGTCGACGACGGCAGAGATGGAAAGCATGTCGATGTCGACGGCGAGACCATTTCACTCAAGGCCATGTTCAAGGATTATTGGATAGACTATGCCTCTGACGTGATACTGGACCGCAGTGTGCCCGACATCGACGACGGACTCAAGCCGGTGCAGCGGCGCATCCTCCATGCAATGAAGGAAACCGACGACGGCCGTTTCACCAAGGTGGCCAACATCGTGGGCAACACAATGCAGTACCATCCCCATGGCGACGCCTCCATTAAGGACGCTTTGGTCAACCTTGGACAGAAAGAGCTGCTGATCGACTGTCAGGGCAACTGGGGCAACATCCTCACGGGCGACGATGCCGCTGCGGGGCGCTACATCGAGGCGCGATTGTCGAAATTCGCCAACGAGGTGGTGTTCAACAAGAAGACCACCCAATGGAAGCCCTCCTACGATGGACGAAAGCAAGAACCCGTCACGCTGCCCATCAAATTCCCCCTGCTTTTGGCGCAGGGCACCAAAGGCATCGCCGTCACGCTGACGTCGGTCATTATGCCCTACAACTTCTGCGAACTTCTCGAGTCCTCTATCAAGATCCTGCAGAATGTACCCTTCGAAATCTATCCCGACTTTCCTACCGGAGGTCTCATCGATGTCTCCAAATACAACGACGGAGCCCAAGGCGGGCGTCTGCGCATACGCGCCAAGATGCACTACGACGAGAAGCGCAAAGGCATCGTCATTACCGAACTGCCCTACACCGTCACCACCGATGTGCTTATCGACTCGATACTGAAAGCCAACGAGAAAGGCAAAATCAAGATCAAGAAAGTAGACGACAACACCGCTGCCGAAGTCGAGATTGTGGTTTACTTGCCGCAAGGTGTGTCGCCCGACCAGATGATCGACGCCCTCTATGCCTTCACTAACTGCCAGATCAGCTTCTCGCCGCAGACGTGTGTCATTGTCGACAACAAACCCGTTTTCATGACGGCGTCGGAAATTCTTCGCCATTCCACGTTCCGCACCAAGGACTTGCTACGCCAAGAGCTTGAGATACAGCTTGCCGAACTCGAAGACAAATGGCATTGGATTTCGCTCGAGAAAATCTTCTTCGAGAAGCGCATCTACAAGCAACTCGAAAAAGACCAGGACAGCTGGGAAGAGCAGGTCACCGCCATCGAGCGTGCCTTCGACCCCTACCGTAAGCTGTTCAAGAAAGAGATTACGCGCGACGATGTGCTGAAACTCTGCGAGAAACCCGTCCGCAAGATTTCCAAGTTCGACATCAAGAAAGCCGACGAGGATATCGCCAATATCGAGATGAACATCGACGAGACCAAGAACCATCTCGAGCACCTCACCGAGTATGCCATAGCCTATTTCCGCCACATCCTCGAAAAATACGGCAAAGGCAGGGAGCGCAAGACAGAGGTCCGCGACTTCGAAGACATTCAGGCCGTTACCGTCGCCGTGGCCACTGAGAAGCTCTACGTCAATCGCACCAGCGGATTTGCCGGCTACAACCTCAAGCGCGACGACGATGCCGAGTATGTGTGCGACTGCTCCAAGATGGACGATATTATTGTCTTCCGGCGCGACGGCACCATGATGGTCACCAAGGTTCAGGAGAAAGGTTTTGTCGGCAGCAACGACTGCAAGGAGATTGAATATATAGGCCTTTTCCGCAAGGGCGACGAACGCACCGTTTACAACATGATCTATCGCGACGGCGCTTTCGGCTATGTCTACGTCAAACGGTTCTCCGTGCTCGGAATCACGCGCGACAAAGACTATGCCCTCACCAAAGGCACCAAAGGCTCCAAGATTCTCTATTTCACCGCCAACCCCAACGGCGAAGCCGAGACTGTCACCGTGCACCACGTCTCCAAACCCAAGCTCAAGAAGACCAGTTTCGACTTCAATTTTGCCACCTTGGCCATCAAAGGGCGCAACTCGATGGGTAACATCCTGACGCGTAATGCAGTGCGGAGCATCAACCTTAAGGGTGAAGGAGTCTCTACGCTGGGAGCCAGAAAAATATGGTTCGATGAGAATGTGCACCGTCTCAACGTCAACCAGGCGGGACTTTTCTTGGGCGAATTCAAGGGCAAGGACAAGATTTTGACAATCATGCAGTCGGGCCATTTCCGTACCACCAATTTTGACCTCGCCAACCATTTCGACGACGACCTTGTCTTTATCCGCAAGTTCAATCCTGCCACCATCGTCAGCGTCATCTACCGTTCTGTGGCCACCAACAGCTACTATCTGAAACGTTTCGTGGTCGACGAGTTCGACAAGAAACTCTCCTTCCTCGACGAGGGCAGCGACGACACCATGGTGACCTTTTCTGTCGACACCTTCCCGCGCCTCGAGATTTTCTTCGACGAAGAGTCGAACAAGAAGAGCGAATCGCAGATTGTCGACGTATACGATTTTGTTGCCGTCAAAGGCTACAAAGCCAAAGGCAAACGCCTCACCGCCAGTGCTGTCAAGACCTTCCGCTGGCTCGACCCGCTGCCCGAGCCGGAACCCGAGCCCGAACCGGAATCCGATTCCGACACCGAGGGCGATGCGGATGGCGACACCATCGCCGCTACCGACATCAACGACCGCGAAGGCTATGCCGAAGGAACACAAACCACCCTCTTCTGAACCCACAAAAAACACACAAACACCACAATTATTCTCACATGAAAATCTTAGTCGTTCTGCCTCGCTTCCCGTTTCCCTTGGAAAAGGGCGACAAACTCAGGGCCTATCACCAAATCCGCACCCTGGCTGCCGACAACGAAGTCTATCTTTTCGCCGCCACGCACACCGCCGTCAGCGACGCCGACATAGAGCAGATGCGCCGATATTGCAAGGCTATCAAGGTTGTCCGTCTGTCGCGTCTTTACGGGCTTCTGCGTGTAGTGCGCAATTTCTTCGGATCGCGTTCTTTGCAGATTGGCTACTGGGATGCCCGCAAGGCCAAGCAAGCCCTGCGCCAGTACGAGCGACAGGTGTGTCCCGACGTCGTCTATTCGCAAATGGTGCGCACCATGAAGTATGTCTCCGCCTCGCCCTATCCCAAGGTGATGGATTTCCAGGATGCGCTGTCCATGAACCTTGAGCGACGCATGATGAACCGCCGCGGACTGGCCTATTTCGCCCTCCACTACGAGTTCAAGATGTTGCGCTCTGCCGAGTACAACGCCTTCGGCATCTTCGATGCGCTGACCATCATCTCCGAACCCGACAGCGAAGCCATCCCGCAGCGCAAAGATTCGGTGATACATATCATTCCCAACGGCGTCGATTTCGATTATTTCAAACCCATCGACAATCCCAAGAAGTACGACGTCGTTTTTTGCGGCAATATGCAGTACAAGCCTAACATTAATGCCGCCCGCTTTTTGGTGCTCGACATCATGCCATTGGTGTGGCAGCGCTATCCTGAGGCTCGCGTCCTCATCGCCGGAGCCACACCCACCGCCGCCGTGCGACAGCTTGCCGGTGCCCGTGTCGATGTCTCTGGCTCCGTCGACGACATCAGACCCTGTTATGCCTCGTCGCGGCTCTTTGTGGCGCCTATGCGCATAGGCTCAGGTTTGCAGAACAAGTTGCTCGAAGCCATGGCGATGGGCATACCCTGCATCACCACCCCTATCGCCAACGCCTCGCTCGCCGCCACCCCAGGCACGCATCTGCTGCAAGGACAGGATGCGCCGCAGCTGGCGCAAGCCATCATCACCCTTCTCGGCGACCAGGCGCTGTGCCAGCGCCTCGCTGCCAGTGCCACTGCTTTCGTCCACGAGCGCTTCTCGTGGGAAAGCGCCGGACGTCAGTTACAGCAAGTACTTCAACAAGCCATAGAGACACACGCCCACAATGAACGCATCGAACTGGAAGACGAATAAAGGCAAATGGAAAAGCCAGACCGGCGTCTGGGAGAGTGAGAACCAAGAGGCCGCCAAGCGACCCACTCCGCAGCAGCGCAACACCTTCGCCACGCACGTGGAGCCCGAGCGAGCCATCCTCGTCTCGGTGTGCGATGCCAAAACCACGATGGAGCGCACCGAGGAGTGTCTGCAGGAACTCGCATTCCTGCTCGAAACCGCTGGCGGCATTCCCGTCAAAACCGTTGTTCAGCGTCTCGACCATCCCGACAGCAGGACCTATATCGGCAGCGGCAAGCTGCAGGAAGTCATCGAATACAAGAATGCACTCGACGCTGATTTTCTGGTGTTCGACGACGAACTCAGCCCTGCGCAGCTGCGCAACCTGGAACGAGCCTTCGGTTGCCGCATCCTGGACCGCACCACCCTGATCCTCGACATCTTTGCCAAGCGGGCCCGCACCTCCATTGCCAAGACGCAGGTGGAGCTGGCCCAGCTGCAGTACATGCTACCGCGGCTCACGCGTATGTGGACCCACCTCGAGCGGCAGCGTGGCGGCATCGGCATGCGCGGTCCCGGCGAGAGCCAGATAGAGACCGACCGTCGTCTCATCACCGAGAAGATCACCCTGCTCAAAGAGCGCCTCGCCTCGATTGACAAGCAGAAGGTGCAGCAGCGGAAGAACAGGGAAAGCCTTGTCCGCGTTGCGCTGGTGGGCTACACCAATGTCGGCAAGTCAACCTTGATGAATCTCCTTTCCAAGTCAGATGTTTTTGCCGAGAACAAGCTTTTTGCCACGCTCGACACCACGGTGCGCAAAGTCGTCCTCGGCAATCTGCCTTTTCTGCTTACCGACACTGTGGGCTTTATCCGCAAGTTGCCACACGCGCTGGTGGAGTCGTTCAAGTCCACCCTTGACGAGGTGCGCGAAGCCGACCTGCTGATTCATGTAGTCGACATCTCGCACCGCGACTACGAGCAGCAGATAGAGTCGGTGAACCGCACTTTGGACGAGCTGGGCGTGCTCGAAAAGCCGGTCATAATGGTTTTCAACAAGATTGATGCCTATACATTTGTCCAAAAAGAGGAGGACGATCTGACCCCGATGACCAAAGAGAACTGGACCTTGGAGATGTTGGAGCACTCGTGGCTCTCCAAGCAAAATGGAGCGCATACCATCTTTATCTCCGCTGCTGGCAGGCAGAACATCGAGGCGCTGCGCGAGATGATGTACAACGAAATCAAGCAGATCCACGCCATCCGATACCCTTACAACAACTTCCTCTACTGAATTTGAAGGCAAATTTTCGGGGAGATATTACAAGACTCTATTGTAAGTGTGCATATCTCCCCATCCCAAGCTAACAGTGTCTATAGATAAAGTGTCAAGTTTGAATGATGATAACAACTGCTTTGTATGAATACATACAAAAGCGCAACTGTCACGTTGGAAATAATCCCCTGCATAGTATGCGTCGTCAATAAAATCCAGCATGTCAATAAACAATGTGTCGCCTATCAAACCGATATTGTTCATATCGCCCGATAGACTCACGAAAAGCATGCTTTTAGAAAAACTTTTGTCGTAAAGCAAATAATAAAAATAGTTAGACCCTCTTCCCGTTGGCCCACACAATACAGACTTCGCAATATAATAATCTCTCAGAGCGTACAATTTCATTTCTCGGATGTCAATAATGCCAATGTCATGGTTTGCCACATTTTTTGTTATTTCCGATGTCATCTCCACTTCCACAGGCCTCATCATCCCGCTGTTGCTTTCTCTTTCTGGTCGACAAGAGAAGAACAGCAGAACTATCAATATGTATTGTTTTGTGTATGAATTCGCTTTCCTTATATAAATGCTTATTTGCCATCCCATCGGGTCGAACCGTTTGCATGTTTCCAATTGGTTGTAAGTCGCATAAAAATTGTTCCCGAAAAGGCTTCCGTTGATTCGTATTCTTCTTTTACCGAGACAAAAGCACTCTTTGTATTTTCATTTTATCAAATCTAACATGTCCAATCAATGGCTTTGCAAATAATCTATCTTGTTTATTTGACGATGAGCCGTTTGTTGGCGACACCCTCGGAGGTGTAGATGCGCAT
>CAMNKG010000022.1 GCA_946542135.1 uncultured Bacteroidales bacterium | reverse complement strand
ACGACTGCTGGCCCGTGGCCTCGTGGAGCAGCATCGACTACTACGGCAACTGGAAGGCGCTGCAATGCCGCGTCAAAGAACTCTTCAGCGACACTGCCGACCTCAACCGCTGGCAGCGCTACTACACCTCGCGACCCGCACAGTGGCAACTCCCCGACGCCAAATTCTCCTCGGCCATCCATGCCGACGAACACAACCTCTCGGTGTCCATCTCGGCCGACAGCGAATTGCGCTACGTCATGCTGCAAACGGTACCCCATGTCGACGGCCATTTCGACGTCAACTATTTCGATATGGCTGCCGGTCAGTCGCTGACAGCACATTTCCAGCCGCGCAACCCAAACGAAAACCTCCGCTCTGTCAATGTGGAAATCAAAACCTTCAACGATCTATCAAAACAAAAGTAAAAAAAAATTTGTCCACCTGTAAATTTTACTCGTTTTTTGACACATATCTTTATATCGAATAATAATAACATAATTTATACCATGAAAAAAATAGTCCTTTTTCTGACTGTCGCCTTGATGCCGCTCCTCTCTATGGCTCAGGCCGACAAAACTATGATGGATAAAGCCAAGGCTGGCGATGTCTCTTCTATGGTGGCACTGGCAGGATGCTACGAGCGCGGCGCCGGCGTCCCCATCGATTCGGCAGCAGCGCTGCAGTGGTACCAGAAAGCGGCCGACAAGGGTAGCGGCGAGGCTGCGGTACGTATCTCTGTCTACTACCTCACCGGCTCTCAGGTGCCGTGCGACACGGCTCGCTATCTCGCTATTCGACAGGAACTGGCCAACAAGAAAGACCCGGCAGGCCTCTGCGCTATGGCGGTGACCTACCTCCGCGGCTTCGGCGTCAGCGCCGACACGGCTCGGGCGCTCCAGCTCTTCAACGAAGCCTACAAACTGGGCTCCCCTCGCGCCGCCGACGAACTGGGTACCATCTATGACGATGGCCTCTATGGCGTGAAGGCCGATTCCAAGAAGGCGCTCGCCTTCTTCAAAGAGGCACTCAAACGTGGCTATACCCCCGCCTGCAACAGTCTGGCATCATACTATATTGATAAAGAGGATTATAAAAATGCTTTGAAATATATCAACGAGGGTGTCCGCCAGTCGGAACCGGTGTGCCAATGCTTGGAGGGCGACATGTATTTTATGGGCCGCGGCGTCACCATGGACGAACGCAAAGGCCAACTCTTGATGCGTCAGGCGGCTCTGCGCTACCCCTCCATCACTTTCCTCTCTTGGCGCGCCGGCATCGCCTACGCCTACACCGATGATGAGGAACTGAGAAATGTCGACAGCGCCTTCTTCTTTTGGGAACAGGCGGCCAACCAGGGCGACGCCCGTTCGCGTTTCGAAATCGCCAGCGCACTGATGAATCAGGACCGCGGCCAGGAAGCGCATGGCCATCTGCTCATGCTCCTCAGCGACGACCAAAAGGATAATGATCTCAAGGGCTTGGCATGCCTCCGCCTCTCTCAGCTGAGCTATGGCGAGAGCGAGGCAGCCCAGCAAACGGCTATAGAATGGCTGCGCCGCGGCGCCGAGGAGTACAACAACCCGGACTGCTGGCTCACGCTGGCGCGTTTCTATTCCGACGACAACCCTGACAATATCTTCGCCAACCAATATGAATTGGCGGCACAGTGCTACCGCAAAGCGCTTTCCTATCCCGCGGCGACGTCTCTCTTCCAGGAAGCTGGCGATTTCTTCGCCCAACAGGGACGCTACCAGGAGGCTATCGACATCTTCCAGCAGATGGTGGACCAGGGCAACGACGAAGGCTATTACAACATCGCTCGCTGCTACTCGTCGATGCAGCGCGACGACAAGGCGCTGCAATACCTCAAAGAGGGTTGCAAACGCAACAACGCAAACTGTCTCCTCTCGATGGGCAAGCTCAACGAGGCAGGTCTCATTAGCGGCAAGCCGGAATACAAGAAAGCTGCTGGCTACTATGAGAAGTCTGGCGAGGCTGAAGCTGACTATTACCACGCGCTGCTCTACCTGAACGAAAAGGTCGGCAAGGGCAGCGACAAGGATATCGCCAAGGGCCTCGCACTGCTCGAATCGTCGCGTCAGAAAGGATACATCGACGCCTATATGGCGCTGGCGTATTGCTACGAGACGGGCTACGCTGTCGGCACCCCCGACATGGCCAAGGCGGCTCAACTCTACACCGACCTCGCCGACGCTGACGTCGCCGTAGGCTATTTCAAACTGGGTCAGTGCTACGAGGCTGGCTCGGGCGTCAAGGCCGACTCTGTCGAAGCGCTCAGGTGCTTCCGCAAGGCAGCGGAAATGGGCCACGGCGAGGCAATGTGCTACCTCGGCGACTTCCACCGCGTCGGACAGTTCTTGCCGCTCGACAAGCAGAAGGCCTTCGAATACTACCGCCAGGCCGACGGCGTCGGCGAGGAGATCGGCACCTACTATGTGGGACGCTCTTTCCTCGAGGGCTGCGGTGTGCCTGTCGATACCGCCGCCGCCATTCCTTACCTGCAAAGGGCTGCCAACCAAGGCGTGGGACGCGCGGCATACCTCTTGGGCTACCTCTACGAATACGGCAAGGGCGGCCTCCAGCCTGATGCCGATTCGGCTATTCATTACTATATCACGGGCTACCGCTCCGGCGACGCCAGCGCTTCCTACAAGGTGGGCGTCCAGCTCTTCCGCGAGGGCTCCTATGCCCAGTCGGCAGAGATAATCACCGACGCGGCTCGCAAGGGCAACACCGACGCGGCTTTCCTCCTGGCACTCTTCTATCAGCAGGGTATCGGCACCGAGGCTGACCCGGCAGGGGCTTACAATCTCTTCCAGCAGTTGGCTTTCCGGACGCACGACGCACGGGCCTACACCTACATGGGTCTGGCTCGCCTGCAAGGCAACGGCTGCAAGATGGACGAGACGCTCGGCAAACTGTATCTCGACACCGCCGCCGCCTTGGGCAACGAAAAGGGTATGTACTACCTGGCTATCTGCTACATGCAGGGCTACGGCTGCGACCCCGACAGCCTCCTCTCCGTCAAGTGGCTCCAAGAGTCGGCTCGCCTGGGCAATGCCGAAGCCATGAACCTCATGGGCGACATCTATGAGGAACAGGAGGACTTCGACAATGCGGTGGCTTACTACCAGATGGCGGCCGATGCCGACGACGACGACGGCATCTGCAACCTGGGCTATTGCTACGAGAAGGGCCAGGGTGTCATCCTTAGCTACAAGAAGGCTTTCGAACTCTATATGAAGGCTGCCGCCTTGGGCTCCGCTCGCGGCTATAAGATGGTGGCTAACTGCTATATGGAAGGCATCGGCGTGGAAAAAGACGTCCCGGAGGCTATCCAATGTCTCATGAAGGCTGCCGACAAGGGCGACGCCCAGGCTATGTATCTTATCGCCTCTATCTACGAGGATGGCGATGAGGGCGTCAAGAAGGACCTCAAAAAAGCCAAGGAATGGTACAAGAAATCGGCTGCGGCGGGCTTCGAACCTGCGGCAGCAGCGCTCAACCGTCTCTAAACCACTATAGGACTAATGAATAAAGGACGGCACACGCCGTCCTTTTTTTGTAAGGGTCATGGCTTTGAAGGGTCTGTCGTTCCCGACCGGGCGCAGACTTCCAACAAGTCTGATGGCTGCATCATGTCTGATGTTTCACCCCATGCGGTCCTGTCTTATTCGTGCTTCCAAAAAGCAAAGACGCTTGGCCATGCTTCCCCAAAAGCAAACTCGCTTTTTATTGCATCTGTCTATCAGTCAGTTATTTGTTGGTTCTTAAAAAGCATTTTCTGAACGCGGAAGTTATTGATATTTACCATAGTGCCACCTTACCATACTCACCAAGGTCGAGGTCTGCGGTTTTCACTCCGAGTGCTTGGAAGGCACGGATGATGGAAGAAAATGTGATGCTTTTGCCACTTTCGAGTTTTGAGACTGCGGCACGCTGAATACCCATTCTTTCACTTAATTGTTCTTGTGTCAGCCCTTGTTTTTTGCGGGTTTGTTTGATGGCATTGCCGATGAGATATTCTTGAGCCTCAGCCAGCACCTCTGCATCGAACTCGTCTCTTTCAGTAGTGCCAACTTTGCCGACGTATTTGTCAAGCATTTCTTCGTGTGTCATTGTTTTCATTGCTATCTGGTTTTATAATAATCATTTTTAATTTGTTGTGCGTGTTCTATCTCTGACTTAGGGGTCTTTTGAGTTTTCTTGTCAAAACCGTGTGTCGCGACAACCAACGATTTCTGTGTCTTGTCCCAAAAAGACAGCAAGCGGTATGCGTTGCCCTCATATTCTGAACGGAATTCCCAAATGTCACTATCTCCGAGTTTCTTGAAAATGCGTGTGTTCTTCACACCAATCTGCACCATACTGATATTGTGGAGCATTTTCAATCTCGCCTTGGAAGGCATTGTTTCAATAAATTCCTGTGCTTCTTGTAGATATGTGACTTCGATATTCATTTCTTTATCTTATGACGCTGCAAAGATACAAAAAGTTTCCGATATAGGAACTATTTTTTGTTTTTTTTTGTTGTTCGCTATTTTTTTTTTAGTCCAACCATCCCCATATATAATGTTCGCACGCACCCACGCCCATCAGGACGCGCGTGCCGCAAATAAAATGATACGCCCGCACCCTCGCCCTATTTATATTTAGCAAAACAATGAAAAAAAATCTTGTAGAATCAGAAAATGTTCGTAATTTTGCAGTCGAATTCAGCGGCGGGGTCGGGTTTACGCTCGAATGTCCCGACCCCATCCAAGCCGCAATCATTCGGGCAGACAAACATTCGAGCATGATGAACAACAAAAACGATTTGAAAACGATTATGCCTTCGGCAAATGTGTCTTGGTGCAAGACGCTGAACGGCTACCCAAAGAAGCAAACTCGTCTACTCATGTTTCCCCAAAAGCAAACTTGTCTACTCATGCTTCCAGAAAGCAAAGACGCTTGGCCATGCTTCCCCAAAAGCAAACTCGCTTAGTCGTGCTTCCAAAAAGCAAAGACGACAGCGAGCAGAATGAAGGCAAAGCTGACCAGATGATTCCACCGTATCGGCTCGCTTTTGAACACGGTGGCGACTATGATGGTGAACACCGTCAGCGAGATGCACTCTGCCAAGATCTTCAGCTGCATCAGTGAAAAGGGTCCGCCGTTGATTTGGCTGCCGATACGGTTGGCGGGGATCATGAAACTGTATTCGAAAAAGGCTACACCCCACGAGGTGAGGATGATGAGAATCAACGGCCAGTTGGTGTTGATCTTCATCTCGGTGAGCTTCAGGTTGCCATACCAGGCAAAGGTCATGAAGATGTTGCTGACGATAAGCAGCAGGATGGTGGTTAGTGCTTTGGGCATGGTGTTGTTCAGTTTTGTGATAGGAGTTCTTTGAGCTGGTGTATGAGCATGGAAAAGACTTCGTTGCAGGCGCGGTCTATGGTGCGCAGCCGGTCGTCGCCGAAGTGCTTGAGGCGCGTCACGGTGCCCTGCGGACCTGCCACGGCCATCCACACGGTGCCTACGGGTTTCTCGTCGCTGCCGCCCCCAGGTCCGGCAATGCCGGAGGTGGCTACGCCAAAGTCGGCACCCAAACGCTGACGCACGCCTTCGGCCATCTCTCTTACGGTCTCTTCGCTGACGGCGCCATGGGCCTCCAACGTCGCATGGCTGACGCCTAACTGCTGCTCCTTGACGTCGTTGCTGTAGGCCACGATGCCGCCACGGTAATAGTGCGAGGCTCCGGCCAACGCGGTGATGCGCTGCGCTATGGAACCTCCGGTGCAGCTCTCGGCGGTGGCCAGCGTACGGGTGTTCATCCGGAACATCTGGGCCACGGCTTCGGGCAGCGTCTCCAGGTCTTCGCCTACAATGTATTGGCCGGCAAGCAGGTAGAGCTTCTTGACTTCGCGGATAATATGGTCCTCGAGCGCTTCTCTGTTGTCGCCGCGCGCCGTCAGCCGCAGCTTCACCATGCCGGCGGTGGGCAGATAGGCCAGCCGTATGCAGCTCGGCAACCCCAGCTCCCAGGGCTCTATGAGGTCGCTAAGAAAGGACTCGCCGATGCCTTGCACCAGCACGTTCTTGTTCAGTATCACCTCGGTGCGGAAATGCTGCTGCAGGCGCGGCACTACGGCGCTCTGCATGAGGTACTCCATCTCGTGGGGCACCCCGGGCATGGCCACGACTACCTGCGGGGCTTCCTCGCCGCGCGCTATCTCGAACCACATGCACGGCGCCGTGCCTTTGTCGTTGTTGATCATCGTGCAGCATGCCGGCACCCAGGCTTGCTGACGGTTGATGGGCGTCAGTTCGTAGCCGCGGGCGGCAAAAATGCGCTCCACGTTGGCAAGGGCCTCGGCATTCTCTACTAGCGTGCTGTGGAAATAGTCGCACAGCACCTTCTTGGTCACGTCGTCCTTGGTGGGTCCCAACCCGCCGGTGATCAGCACGGCGTCGCTGTCTGCCAGACTGCGCCGCAGGGCTTCGGTGATGGCGTCGCTGCGGTCGCCAACAACGAGCACTTCATTTACCTCCATTCCGGCCGCCGTCAGTTTCTGCGACATGGTGGCGGCATTGCTGTTCACCACTTGCCCTATCAGCAGCTCATCTCCTATATTGATTATGTTAACTTTCATGCTGTGAGTTGTTTATCGTGTTTTCGAGTCGAAAAAAAACGTTGCAAAAATACAAAACTTGTCTCATGTGCTAAAATTTTTGTCGCCATTAGCGAAAAAAGTAGTACTTTTGCAAATTCTTAGATCTATTGAAATGATGACCAATATACCCAATTTAGACGAGCTTATCCTGATGGCTTTGAGGGAAGATGTGGGCGACGGCGACCACAGCACTCTGGCCTGCATCCCCGCCACGGCTCAGGGCACAGCCCAAATGGTGGCAAAAAAAGATGGTATCCTTTGTGGTTGCGAGGTGGGTGAACGTGTGTTCCGCCTCGTCGACCCGCGACTGAAGGTGTCGCTACTCAAAAACGACGGCGACAGCCTCAAGGTGGGCGACAGGGTGATGTTGGTCGAAGGCCCTTCGGCAAGCATTCTCACGGCTGAGCGCACGGCGCTCAATTTCATGCAACGCCTCAGCGGCATCGCCACCGAGACGCACCGCATGGTCAGCATGCTGCAGGGTCTCCATACGCGCCTGCTCGACACCCGCAAGACCACGCCCAACATGCGTCTCCTTGAGAAATATGCCGTGGCGTGCGGCGGCGGCACCAACCACCGCATCGGCCTCTACGACATGGTGATGCTCAAAGATAACCACATCGACTTCGCCGGCGGCATCGAGGCGGCGATCGACCGCACTCACGAATACCTGAAGCGCAACAACAAGGACCTGCGTATCGAAATTGAGGTGCGCAACCTCGACGAACTGCAGCGCGTACTCGACCATGGCGGCGTCGACCGCATCATGCTCGACAATTTCGACACCGACACCTTGCGCGAGGCGGTGCGACGCATCGACGGTCGCTACGAGACGGAAGCCAGCGGCGGCATCACCGACGAAACGCTACGCAGCTACGCCGAAACGGGCGTCGACTTCATCTCGGTGGGCGCGCTGACGCACCACATCAAGAGTCTCGACCTCAGCTTGGTAACGGTCAAGTGATTTCCTCCTCGTCTATCTCTCTCATCTATGGCATCTAAGGGTAGCGCTCATAAAGGTTTTAGGCTCTTCGCAGGGTTCAAACACTCCGCGCTGGGTTCGTGGATCTACAAGCGCTATGCGTTGTTGCTCCGCTTCTGGAGCCTCCGCATCGTGCCTACGGCCAACAAGGTGGTCCTCCCGGGTTGCTCGGGCGTGCCGTTGGTGCAGATCCTGGGCCATTTCTCGAACCGCGACTTGTGGCAGAGCGCCAAGGCTTTGGCGTTCTCGTTCCTCATGGCCATGCCGCCGCTGCTCATTTTCTTCTTCACCCTCATCCCCTATCTGCCTATCCAAGGGGTTCAGAATGAACTTATCGAGCAACTCTCGCTCATCTTGCCGGCATCGGTGTTCGACCGCGTGGCGGACACCATCAACGACGTGATGGGCCATAAGCATAGCAGCCTCCTCTCCATCGGCTTCGTGGGCTCTGTCATCCTGGCAGCCAACGGCATACACGGCTTGCTGCAGTCGTTCAACTCGGTGAGCCACAGCATCGAATGGCGCAGCTTCTTCCGCCGCTACCTGCTCTGTCTCTTCCTCGTGGTCATCGTCTACGTGCTTGTGGTGGCCATATTGTCGCTGCTTATCGGCTATAAGTTCTTCATTCAGTTTATGATAAGCCGCAACTTCATGGCGGAGACGAAGCTCAGCTATTTCGCTTTCAGCCTGGGACGCTGGATCATCCTGGTGTTCCTCACCTTGCTGACGCTGAGCTTTATATACTACCTGGCTCCTGTCAAAAAACAACGCATCAATTTCTTCTCGCTGGGCTCGGTGCTCTCCACGCTGCTCATCTTTGGACTCTCGTGGGCGTTCCAGGTCTATATCAACAATTTCAACAACTACAACATCCTCTACGGCTCCATCGGTACGCTCCTGGTCATCATGCTCTGGGTCTACGCCAACTGCGTGGTCATCCTGGCGGGCTATGCGGTTAATATCGCCATCGCCGAAAGCCGCGAGCAGCACTACGAACCGGACCGCAAACGCCGCCGTCGGCAGCCAAAACGCCGCCTCAAGGAGCGGCCACACTACCTCCTCAGCATCGACAACAGCCAAGGCCGTCAGCCGGCTGGCTCTGCCCTTTACCACAGCCCTTCAGGCATCGCCTCCTGGAAGCGATCATCTAAGTCTTTTCATAAGTAAACAACATTCAAATAAATACATTTCCCGTGATTATCCAGAAGTCCCATGGCAAAACATTGCCGACAGAACAAACGCGCGTCAACAAATTCAAAATGATCGCCAAAACCATGCACGGCCTCGAGGAAATCCTCGCCGACGAACTGCGTGAGTGCGGCGCCGACGCCATCGAACCGCTAACTCGTGCCGTCGCCTTTGAAGGCGACATGAGGGTGCTTTACCGCGCCAACTACACCTGCCGCACGGCTTTGGCTATCCTCAAACCTTTCGCGGAGTTCGAGGCCAACGACGAACAGGAACTCTACGACAATGTCTACCGCATCAAATGGGAGAAGATTCTCGATGTCGACGGCACTTTCATGATCGACTCGACGACGTCGGGCGACATATTCACGCACTCCTACTATGCCGCCCTCAAAACTAAGGACGCCATCGTCGACCGCTTCCGCCGCATGTTCAACCACCGCCCCAGCATCGACACCGAAAACGCTGACTTCAAACTCAACCTCCATATCGTCGACAACCACGTGACGCTGCTCCTCAACTCGTCGGGCGAGTCGCTCCACAAACGCGGCTACCGCCAGGCTGTAGGCGTGGCGCCTATCAACGAGGTCCTCGCCGCCGGCATGATCAAACTGGCGGGCTGGAAGTGCGACTGCAACTTCTTCGACCCTATGTGCGGCAGCGGCACGCTCCTCATCGAGGCGGCGATGCTGGCCA
This sequence comes from uncultured Bacteroidales bacterium, assembly GCA_946542135.1. GTDB lineage: Bacteria > Bacteroidota > Bacteroidia > Bacteroidales > P3 > Colimorpha. The sequence goes on along the minus strand of CAMNKG010000022.1, from coordinate 9,384 downwards.
ACCGTATACCCGCACAGTTCTACCGCCACGAGAACTTTGCCTTCAAACGCTGGCGCGACTTCAACATCGGCGAGTGGAAGAGTGTCAAGGAACAGGAGGACCGTAAAATCGGTAGCTTCGACTTCGAATACGAGATTTGGGGCAACGATATCGACCTCGACGTGCTGGAACAGGCCGAGAAGAACCTCCAGTATGCCAAACTCCACAAGGACGTGATGCTCTACAACGGCTCCTTCGAGGATCAGGACCCTCCCGAGGGTCGCACGCTCATCGTCACCAACCCGCCCTACGGCGAACGCATCAAAATCGACGACCTCAACGCGCTCTACGAGAACCTGGGCAACACCTTCAAGAACCGCTACGGCGAGAACTGCGAGGTCTGGCTCATCACTTCGGATTTCGAAGCCATGAAGCATATCGGCCTGCACCCTTCCCGCAAAATACAGCTCTTCAATGGCTCGCTCGACTGCCGCTTCCTCAAATTTGAACTCTATAGCGGCAGCAAAAAGGACCGTTACAAGGAGACTGAACAGGAGGATTAATCGCTGTTGTTCAGGTGACTACGACTGTCTCTGCCGAATTTGTCAAGCAGCAGGCTGCCGAGGTGGGCTTCCAGGCTTGCGGCATAGCCCCTGCGGCTCCGCTGCATAGCGAGGAGTTTCCGCTGCGCCAATGGCTCGCCGCGGGCTATCATGCGGATATGGACTACATGCAGCAGCATGTCGACATGCGCTACGACCCGCGCCAGCTGGTCGAGGGCGCCCGCTCGGTGGTGTCTCTGCTGCTGGCCTACAAGCCGGACCGCCGCACCGAGGGCAACCTCCGCATCGCACAATATGCCTACGGAGACGACTATCACCAGCGCCTCAAGGACATGCTTTTCCAACTCATGGACCGCCTCAAGCAACGCTACCCGGACTTCCAAGGGCGACCCTTCGTCGACACGGCGCCCATCAGCGACCGCCATTGGGCGGTGCGGGCTGGACTGGGCTGGATCGGCAACAACACGCTGCTGCTCAACCCGCACTACGGTTCGTATTGCTTTATCGGTGAGATTGTTACCACAAGCGCGATGGACCGCTACGACGAGCCTGTCGCAGGCTCTTGCGGCAACTGCCGCCGCTGCGTGCAGGCCTGCCCCAACGGCGCCATCGTCTTCAACGTGGAGTCGCATTGCTTCATGGTGGATGCGCGCAGCTGCTCCTCTTACAACACCATCGAGAACCGCGACGACAGCCTGCCGGAAAACGTCGACACCAAAGGCTACATCTTTGGCTGCGACATCTGCCAGTTGGCGTGTCCCTACAACGAAACGGCACCATCGTCGTTCTCGCTCTCCGACGACCGCAAAGAGGCCATCGAGCACCTGCCCCTCGCCGACGAGACGGCCTTCCGCCATTTCGCCAAGCATTCTCCGCTAAACCGCATCAAATACCCCCAATGGCAGCGCAACATCGCCCATGCCTCTAAAAACAGATAAAGGTCTGTTCGCTACTGCCCCGCTACCTCTACGTCGCGCTCCTCTTTGGCGCCGACAAACGTGAGCGTGGCACCGCTGTCATCGACCTTGAGCTCAACCTCGGCGCCCATCATCAGGGGCAGGTTGATGTCGCCATGACCGGCGTGTAACCCGCACATTACGGGGATGTTGTATTGCTTCAGATAGTCGTGCAGCAGCTCTTCCACCGAGCTGTATTCCAGGTCGTCGCCAAGCTCGGTGAAGTCGCCGAGCACCACCCCGCGGCAGCGTTCCATCATGCCGCGTTTCACCAGGCTGTTGAAGAGCCGGTCGATGTTCCTGTAGTTCTCTCCAACCTCTTCGATAAAGAGGATGAAGTTGTCGCAGCGCGCCAGGTCGGCTTCGGTGCCAGACAGGGGGGCAAAAGTGCACAGGTTGCCGCCAACAAGGATGCCGCGGGCATAGCCGCCCTGATTGTAGGGATGGGGCGCCACATGGTAGCGGGGCATCACGCCGCGCAGCATGTCGCGCAGCAGCTCTGCCGACAGTCCCTCGCCGTTGCAGCGCGCCAGTCCGCCGCCCATGATGCCGTGGATGCTCATCAACCCGGCGTTGGTCTCCATAGCCAACAGGGTGGTGATGTCGCTGAAACCGACAATCCATTTGGGATGCTCGGCCAGATGGCTGACGGGCAGCGTGTTGATGAAATGCAACGTGCCGTAGCCGCCGCGGTTGCAGAGGATGGCCTTGATGTCGGGGTCGTCGAGGGCGCGGCGCAGGTCTTCTAACCGCTCCTCGGCGGTGCCGGCATATTTCCCTTTGTAGATGTTGCCCACATGCTTGCCGACAACGGCAACGTAGCCCCAGCTTTCTATCAGCGCCGCAGCCTGCCGCACCTCGGCGGTGTCGCAATAGTAGGAGGGGGAGAGGAGCGCCACTTTGTCGCCCGGCTGCAGAAATGCGGGTGCCTGGCAGACGCTCGGACGCGAAACGTCGCTGTCTATGATATTACGGGTGTTGCAGGACTGCAGTCCTGCCGCAAGTGTCAGTGCCATAATAATAATGTGTGTTGTACGGAACGGTGAAAGGAACCTCATAGCGGTTGTTGTGTTTAGAACTCTTAACGCCGTCACCGTCCTTTTATTGTCCACCGCCACCATCCGCCATGATGTTTTTTTGTATTTTTGTTTTTTTTCGTATTTTTGCAGTTTCGTAGCAGTGGCACGGCTCCCCTTCTCTCATCGCAGGCATCGGTCCTTGCCGCTATCTGTGTTTTTTGATTTTGAAAACAATAATCGTTTGTCTATGACTATATTGCATACTAGCGACTGGCATCTGGGTCATCTGCTCTACGGCTTCAGCCGCGACGCGGAGCAGCGCGACATGCTGCAGCAACTGACGCAAATTGTCGAAGCAAGAAAGCCTGACGCGCTGCTGGTGTCGGGCGACGTGTTCCATACGGGCACGCCCTCGGCGTCTGTCCAGCAACTTTTTGTCGAAGCCATCGTGGCGCTCCACAACGCCAACCCGGGCATGTGCATCATCATCACCGCCGGCAACCACGACAGTGCCTCTAAGCATGTGGTTTTCCGCACCCCTTGGCGCGCCATGAATGTCCACACCATCGGCACCTTCGACAGCAACAACCCCGCCGACATCATCATCGAAATCCCGGACAAGGGCTTCGTCATCGCCATGCCGTACGTCAACGAACGCTTCCTGCCTGCCGACACTTTCGCCAATCTCCTCGCCGCCGTCGCGGAACGCAACGCCGACGGTTTGCCTGTGGTCTTGATGGCACACACGGCCGTGGCGGGTTGCGACTTCGCAGGCCACGACAGCGTCGACGCACGCACCGTGGGCGGCATCGACTGCTGCCCGCTCGACATGCTGGGCTCGGGCTACGACTACGTGGCGCTGGGCCACATCCACAAGCCGCAGCATGTGGCGGGCGCCAACGGTCGCGTCTACTACTGCGGCTCCCCGCTGCCGGTGTCGTTCGACGAGACGGCTCCCCACGGCGTGGCCTGGGTGTCCATCGACGCTCATGGTATGCAACCTGTCGTGGAACCAATCCCCATCAGCAACCTCATGCCGCTCGAAACGCTGCCGGCATCGGGCGCGGCACCGTGGGACGACGTGGTGCAGATGCTCCGCGACTTCCCGGCCGACCGCAATGCCTACATCCGTCTGCAGGTCGAGGTCGACAACTTCCTCAGCCCCAACGCCAACTATGAGGCTATGGCGCTGCTCGAAGGCAAAAAGGCGCGCCTTTGCGTCATCAACACCGTACGCAAAGCGGTGGCGAAAGGTGAGGCCAAAGGACTCACCGTCAGCCAGCTGCGGCAGGAAAGCCCGGAAGGGCTCCTCCAGCGCTTCGCGGCCGACAAGGGCTTCTCTCTCGACGACGAGCTCATCGCCATGTTCCGGTCGGTGCTGCGCTCGCTGAACGAATGACGCCGCTCCATCGGACGTTTACCGTCGTCTATTCATCTCTCGTTTTTTAACTTTATCATATCATTGTCATGAAATTACATAAACTGGATATCCACAATATCGCCTCCATCAAGGATGCCACCATCGATTTCACCGCCGAACCGCTCGCCGACAGCGACCTTTTCCTTATCACGGGTAAGACGGGCAGCGGCAAGACGACAATTCTCGACGCCATCTGTCTGGTACTCTACGACCGCACACCGCGCATGGAGAAGGCGCCGCAGATGAAGGACAGCTTTAACACCGGCAACAACAACGAAAAAAACGAGAAAAACAACGAGAAGAACTTCGAAGAAAAGGTCAAGGATGTGCGCCAGCTCATGCGCCGCAACAGCGGCGAGGCCTTCGTACGTCTCTCCTTCGAAAGCAACAACGGCACCTTGTGCGAGGCTTTTTGGGAGGTGCACCGCGCCAACCGCAAGCCGGAGGGCAATATGGGTGCTTCTACGCGTCGACTCACCGTCTGGGATGCCGAGGGCAAACCTACTGTTATTACGCTGAAATCTGAGGTGAAGTCCGAAATAGAAAAAATCATCGGCCTCACCTTCGACCAGTTCTGCCGCACCTCGATGCTGGCACAGGGCGATTTCACGCGTTTCCTCCTGAGCAACAACAACGAGAAATCGCAGATCCTCGAGAAGATAACGGGCACGGACATCTATACCACCATCGGAAAAAAAATCTACGAACAGAAAGCGGCGCACGAGAAGGCGCTGAATCTGGCCGACAGCTTGCTTAAAGGCAAGGAACCCCTGAACGAGCAGCAACGCAACGATTTGCTCGACGAAATCAAGGCTAAAGATGCCCAGGTCAATACGTTGCAAGGCCAACGCAAGGCGGCCGACGACAAGCTGAAATGGCTCGACGACCATGCCAAGATGGAACAGTCGCTCGCCGCAGCAACCCTCAAGTTGGAGCAGCGTGGCAAGGAGGCTCATAGCGAAGTGGCTGAGCAACAGCGCCTCGTCGTGAATCAGTGGGACGCCACGGCGCAAGTGCGCAACAGCCAACGGCAGCTCAACGATGCCAACGCACAATGCCAGCTGCTGACGAAACAGCTGGAACAGGCACATCATGGCTTCGACGTGGCGTCGCTGTCGCTAACGGCACAGCGCAAGGAACTTGAGGAACGTATCGCGGAACGCGACGGCAAGCAGAAAACTATCGATGACGAAGAGCCGCGTAAGGCTCTCTACGACAGCTCACAGTCGCTGCTCGAACGTCTCCGCGGCATCGAGAAAATGGCGCGCGACCTGGCGAAAAACGCGGATGATGAAAAAAATCAGGTAGAACTCTGTAAAACGAAACGGGAAGCAAAGGATGCCGCCGACAAAAAGCAAAAGGATTGTAGCCAGCAAAAGGAACAGGATAAAATACACTACGACGACCTGAATGCAAAACTTCAGGCCGCCGACATTGCCACGCTCCGACAACGCCATCAGCAGCTGCGCGACCGTCTCGGCGCACTCCAACTCGCGAAATCTGAAGCCACGAATTGGCAGCAACAGTTACAGGACAGCCAGAAGAACGCCGACAGCTATGCGCAGATTTCGAAATCGTTGGACGGACTGCGTCCCCAAATCGAGACGGCGAAAAACGAGGTGGCTGAGGCTGAAAAGGAACTCGAGAAACGCAACGAAATGCTCGATAGGGTGAAAGGCACCGTCGATGATTATTTGCGCCGCCTGCGCGCCTCACTGCATACGGGCGACACCTGTCCGCTATGCCAACAGCAGATTGCACACGCACTGCCGGCCGAAGAGGTGCTCGACGAACTCTACCAGCAGACGCTGCAACAACGCAACGAGCAGGTGAAAAAGGTCGAGGAACTGCAGAAAAAACGCAACGATCTGACCGTCAGTGTCGCCACGAAGGAGAACGAACTGAAGCGCCTCGCCAATCTGCTGGAATCTGACAAACAGAAACTGCAACAACGCCTCGCCACGCTGCAAGAGGCTTGCAGCAAAGCGCAGATTGCACAGCAATTCGAGAACCCCGAGGCATTGCTGCAGGCGCTTTCCGAAATGAAGAAGTCTGTCGACGACGAGGTGGCAACGCTCAAGACCAACCTCGAAGCTGCCGAGAAATTGGAGTCAGAGGTGAACAACGCGCGTAAGGCCCTCGAGAATAGCCAAAAGGAGGCCGAAGCAGCCACCAAGGCATTCGCCAATGTCGATAAGGAGTTCACCAGCTGCGAGATGGCGCTGGACAACTTGCGCGAAAACATGAAGCAACGGCAGGATGACATGCAGTCTGAAGAGCGCGAAGCCGCCGCCATGGTCGCCAACATCCCTTGCCCCTTCGAAGTCAGCGACCGCATCGCCTTCGGTAAGTGGCTGTCGCAGGCCGCAAGCAACTATAAGGACCTGGTGCAACAGGTACAGAACCTCTCCTCGCAGATCGTTAGTCGCCAAGCTGAACTGGACAATATGCAAGCGGTCATCGACGACATCGCCCTCTTGATGCCGGCGTGGAAAGATAACACGCCATCGGCCACGACGGCGCCTCAGCAGGTTTCGCTCGACGAGATGCGACGCCTCAACAACAACATTGTCTCGCTGCTTGGCCGTCTCGAAGATCAGAAGCGTCTGGCGAAAGCGGCCAACGACGACATCACCCGGTGGCTGGCAGAGCCCGACGCCATCAGCGCCGAACGCCTCCACTACCTCTGCGGCCTACTCCCCGACGACGTCGAAAAGGTTCGCGGCATTATCCGCCAGCTCGACGAGGCGGTTCGCAACGCCGAAATGGAACATAAGACGCTCTCGCTGCAACTGCAGGAAAGCCTGCAGCACAAACCGCTCTTCAACGATGGCGAACAGCGCGACGACATCGCAGCACTCATCGCACACATCGACCTTGACATCCAGAATCTCTCGCAGCAAATCGGCGCGGCGCAGCAGCAACTGCAGAACGACGAGAAACTGCAGGACGAAATCAAGGAACTCAAGGCGGACCGCGACAAGAAGCAGGCTGTATTCAATAAATGGAGCGAGCTCTCAGAACTGGTAGGCGACGCCGAAGGCAAGAAATTCCGCACCATCGCCCAAAGCTACATCCTCGCCGACCTCATGCACGCGGCCAACTACTACATGCGACTGCTCTCCGACCGCTATACCCTCAAGGTCATTCCTGGCACCTTCGTCATCAATGTCGAGGACAGCCGTCAGGGCTTCGCCGCACGCCCCGTCAGCACCATCTCGGGCGGCGAAAGCTTCCTGGTCTCTCTCGCTTTGGCCCTCGCCCTCAGCGACATCGGCCAGAACCTCTCCGTCGACATCCTCTTCATCGACGAAGGCTTCGGCACCCTCAGCGGCGAACCCCTCCAGCGCGCCGTCGACATGCTCCGCTCCCTCCGCCACCACACGGGTCGCCGCGTCGGCATCATCAGCCACATCGACGAACTTCAGGAACGTATCCCCGTCCAAATCTGCGTCCTCCAAGAAGGCGAAAACACCCACAGCAACATCCAAATCACCCCCGCCCCCTAACCAAATTCCGAGAGCACAAGTGCCAGTGACACGCGTAGAGAAGCAAAATTTCGGGGAAACCCGGTAAAATACCAAAACAAATTTTGGGGAAACCTGGTTAAACGACAAAAAAAATTTCGGGGAAAACAAAATTATGACTATCTTTGCAAAATAATACCAGGTCGAATTGCTATATGGAAAATATATTTAAACGAAAGATTTATAACGATTTGCTACAATGGAAATCCACAAGTCAGGGCCGCACCGCACTGCTGGTTGAGGGCGCACGACGTGTCGGTAAATCTACATTGGTCGAACAGTTTGCCAAAAACGAATATGAAAGTTATATTTTGGTCGACTTCAATGTTGCGCCGTCGCATGTCCGTGAATTGTTTGACGACCTGACAGATTTGGATCGTATATTCCTCGTGCTGCAACAACAATACCAGGTAATCCTGCATTCCCGCAAATCGCTGATAGTGTTCGACGAGGTACAGCGATGCCCTAAAGCGCGTCAGGCCATAAAATACCTGGTGGCCGATGGACGCTATGACTACATCGAAACGGGTTCGCTGATAAGCATCAGGAAAAACACTCAAGACATCACTATCCCGAGCGAGGAAGACAGAATCGTAATGTATCCGATGGATTACGAAGAGTTCCGATGGGCGTTGGGCGACAAGGTGTCAACCGAGATACTTCGGCAGCTCTACCAGCGTCGCCAGGCTGTGGGTGCGGCCCATAGAAAAACGATGCGCGACCTGCGGCTCTACATGCTCGTTGGCGGAATGCCACAGGCTGTCGACACTTACTTGAAAACCAACAATCTGAGCATGGTGGACAAGACAAAAAGGGGCATCCTGCGTCTCTATTTGGAGGATTTCAAGAAGATTGACCCCTCGGGCTATGCCGAGCGGCTCTTTGAGAACATTCCAGCACAGCTCAGTGCCAACGCCAACCGTTACAGGCCTTCGGCCGTGATAGGTGAACAGTCGGAACTTAAAGTCGTCGAACTGATTCAATCGCTTGAAGAAAGCAAAACAGTCCTTTTCTGCCATCACTGCACAGACCCCAATGTGGGCATGTCGCTCAACAAGGACCTCTCACGCTTCAAGATTTACCTCGCCGACACGGGACTTTTCGTCACTCTTTGTTTTCTGGACAAAGACTTTACCGAAAATGTAATCTACAACAAATTGCTCTCCGACAAACTGGAAGCCAATCTGGGCTACATTTACGAAAACCTTGTGGCTCAGATGTTGGCTACAGCAGGCAACAAACTGTTCTACTATACTTTCCCCAAGGACGAAAAGCACAACTACGAGGTTGACTTCCTGCTTTCTCGCGGTAACAAGATTGTGCCCATCGAGGTCAAATCGTCGGGTTACCGAACCCACACCTCACTCGATGCCTTCAGCAACAAATACCCCTCCCGCATCGCCGACCGCCTCCTGCTCTACACCAAAGACTACCACCAAGACGCCCCCGTCACCTGCCTCCCCATCTACATGACGCAGTTCCTATAGCATTCCAATACACGATAAAGCCCATGCTCCTATCTTGTGTGATGTTTTTTTTGCTGGGAGAATTGTCGGGCAGGATGTTTCAGAGAGGTAAGGTCTATCTTTTTTTGTCCCACAGGTGGGCTTTGCCGTAGGGGTCTTTGTAGGAAAGGTTTTCGTCGTCGGCGAAGGTGACGACATAGCGTTTGGGGACAACGCCTCCGAGTTCGAGATGACAGATAAGGGTGAGTAGGTTGCTGTCGAGCGTCCAGCTGAAACGCTGGGCTTCGGCGTCGGACACGTCGTCGGCGGTGTCCCACATCCGGCCGGTGCCGTCGGCAAGGTAGACCTCGTGCTCCGTGCCTTGCACCCATTCGCCGACCGGCGAAAGCGGCCAACGATGACATCACCCGGTGGCTGGCAGAGCCCGACGCCATCAGCGCCGAACGCCTCCACT
>CAMNKG010000021.1 GCA_946542135.1 uncultured Bacteroidales bacterium | reverse complement strand
ATCATCTTCGAAGGCCGCAAATTCAAGTCCTACCGCGGCATGGGCTCGCTCGAGGCTATGCAGAGCGGCTCCAAGGACCGCTACTTCCAGGACAAGGAAACGGATGTCAAAAAACTTGTCCCCGAAGGCGTCGTGGGCCGCGTGCCTTATAAAGGCACCCTCAACGAGGTGCTCTATCAGCTCGTCGGCGGCCTCAAGGCTGGTATGGGCTACACGGGCTCGAAAGATATCGCTACGCTCCAGCAGGCTCGCTTCATCCGCATCACCGCAGCCGGACGCACCGAAAGCCATCCCCACGATATCGCCATCACGCGCGAAGCGCCTAACTACTCCAGATAATTTACAAAATCCAATCTTTCGGCAACAGTCCTCGCGCTGCTCTGTCCGTTATGGTGCCGCCGTCATGGCTCGCCATCGGCGGCCGTGGAATGCCGGGAACTGCTGATGAAATCTAAAAAAAACATGGCAATCTTGAAAAAGTTATTCGTTTTTATTGTCCTGGCCGCATGTTCGGTTGCGCTTTATGCTCAAAAAAGCAACGATCCGGTCATCTTCGAAATCAACGGCAAGAAAATCTACAAGTCGGAATTCATGCGCGAATTCCTCCGATCCATAGGCAAAGACCCCGCGGCATCACCGACGGCGTGCACCTATGAGAAACGTAAGGCCCTCACCGACTACGTGGAACTCTATGTCAACTACCGCGCCAAGCTGGAGGATGCCCATGCCCAGGGCATCGACACGCTGCCTTCGCTCGTCGCCGAACTCAAAGGCTACCGCAACGAGCTGGCATCGCCCTACCTCATCGATTCGGCAACGTCGCTGCGGCTTATGAAGGAGGCTTATGATCGCAACCACTACACCCTTCATGCTTCCCATATCCTGGTCCGCGTGAAACCCAACGCCGAACCCAAGGACACCCTCGAGGCGTACAACAAGGCTATGGAGTACTACAACCGCGTGATGGGCGGCGAGAACTTCAACCGCGTGGCCAACGAGGCGGTACAGGTGTTCTGCGACCAGATGCGCATCGATCCCGACGACAAACGCCGCCGCGACGATGGCGACCTCGGTTGCTTCACGGTGTTCGACATGGTCTACCCCTTCGAAACGGCAGCCTACAACCTGCAGCCCGGCGAAATATCCAAGCCGGTACGCACGCAGTTCGGCTACCATATCATCAAACTCTACACCAAGGTGCCCTATTTCGGCAAGAGTACTTTCCAGCACATCTGGTGCTCCACCGACAAACGTCCCGAATACACGGAATACCGCGCCCGCGAGGCTTACGACCAGATTATCAACGGCACCGACTTTGCCGTGGTATGCGCCAACTATAGCGACGACAACTCCACCCTCTCCAACGGCGGCCTGATGGTGGATGTGCCGATCCGTCAGATCCCCTCTGAGTATATCTTCATGCTCTCCCAGCTCAAGCCGGGCGAGCTCTCTGTGCCGTTCCAGACGCAGTACGGATGGCATATCCTCAAACTCATCAGCCGCGACAGCATCCCGGCCTACGAAGACATGGTGCCGCTCTACAAGCAACGCATGGCACGCGATACACGCAGCAACGAACCTCGCAAGGCGTTCATCGAACAGTGCAAGAAGAAATACAACTTTATCGACTACACTCAGATGAAGACCAAACCGGCTGTGAAGAAAGGCAAGAAGAGCGTCGCCGTCCCGCTGGCTACGCTCGACGAATGCGTCAAAGCGGTCGACGATCGCGTCCTCAACAGGCAGTGGCAGTTTGCCGACTCCATGGTCACCGACTTGCGCCCCCTCTGCTCGGTGGGCGACAAGGAATACAACGCTGTCGACTTCCTGCGCTATATCGAACGCAACCAGCATGCCGACCGTCCGCAGTCGATGCAGGTCTACGTCGACAACCGCTACAAGATGTTCCTCGACGACATGGTGTTCTCTTATGCCGATGCTCGTCTGGAAGAAGAAAACCCTGAATTCGCTGAACTCATCAACGAGTATCGCAACGGCCTCATGATTTTCACCTACAACAACGACAACGTCTGGACGCGCGCTTTCGCCGACACCGTCGGATTCCAGAATTTCTACCGACAGGAGGCGCCCAAACACAATATCGACAATCCTGACGACGCCGTCTATTTCTGGAATGAACGCGCTCAGGTCACCGTGGTCACCATCAACGACAGCGCCTCTCTCAAACCCTCCAAGGGCGTCAAAATCTTGCAGAAGGCTGTGAAAAAACAGCTTAACCGCGAACAGATCTACGGCAAATTCTTCTCGGCGCTCCCCGACAGCGCACATTTCACGGTCGACGAGCAACTGCTGGAACGCGAGCATCAAGAGCTCCTCAGCGATGCGCAGTGGCGCCCGGGGGTCTATGTCGCCCCGCAGTCCCACGGCTACAAGGTGTTCTGCGTGCACCGCGTCCTCGACCCCTGCCTCAAATCCATCAAGGAGGCTCGCGGATACTATGTCAACGACTACCAAAACTACCTGGACAAGCAACTGGTCGACACGCTCCGTAAGAAATATAACGTCGTGATTCACCAGGATGTTATCGATGAAATCACCTACTGAGATTATTGTAACAACAATTCAAATAATTGAACGAACAATAAGTATAGATTAAAGCTAATAGACTGACGGTCGCTGTTTTCCATGCTCGTGTTCTGACGATAATGCCACTCGATCGTTTTGCATCGTTCTTAATCGACTTTTTAAAATGAATATCCTTTATACCGACAAAGAAGCCTCTAAGATGCCATCAGCGCCGCGTGCGGCGTCGCGCTTCCCGCTTTCCGCTCTCCGTATTTCGCTTTTCGCTATCCTTTTCTGTCTGGCCATCCGCCCGCTCGCAGCGCAGCAGGAGCCGGTCATCGATAAGGTGGTCGCCGTGGTGGGCAAGAATATCGTAAAGCTTTCTGAGGTGGAGAACAGCTATGCCGTGGTTCGTATCCGTCAGGGCTACAACAACGCCTTCGAAAACCGCTGCTCCATACTCGAAAACCTCCTGATCAACAAACTCCTCATCCATAAAGGCGAAGTGGACAGCGTGGAAGTTCAAGAGTCAAGCGTCGAGTCGAACGTACAGCAGTACCTCAAAAACTACGAGGTGCAGTACGGAAGCCGTGAGGCTATACGCCAAGCGACAGGCTATACCTACGACGAACTCAAAGAGTTGCTCACCACCATGATCCATGACCGCATGCTCGCCGAACAGGTGCAGTGGAACCTCACTTCGTCGGTGAAAATCACCCCTTACGAGGTGAACCAGTACTTCAGCCGCATTCCCGCCGACAGCATCCCCACCATCGAGGAGACTTTCGAAATCGCCGAAATTGTCCGGAAGCCTGAAATCAATGAGGAAGAACGCGACCGCGTGCGCTTGGAACTCAACAAGATGCGCGAGCGCGTGCTGAAAGGCGACGCCTTCTCCATGTTGGCGACGCTATATTCAGAAGACCCTGGCTCTGCTCGCAAAGGCGGCGAGCTGGGTTTCTTCGCCCGCGGCACCATGGTGCCGGAATTTGAGGCCGCCGCTTTCGCCCTCAAACCTGGCGAGGTGTCGCCGGTCATCGAGACGCAGTACGGATTCCACATCATCCAGCTCATCGAGCGCAGAGGCAACACCATCAACTGCCGCCACATCCTTATGGCGCCCAAGGTGTCGGCGCAGGACCTCCTGCAAAGCCGCATGCTCCTCGACAGCATCGCCACCGAGATTCGTCTCGGCCATCTCTCCTTCGACGACGCGGCTCAGGCTTTCTCCCAGAACGCCAACAGCAAGCAGGGCGGCATCGTCACCCACCCCGCCAAGGGCGGCACCAAGTTCACCCTCGAGGAACTGCAGCAGCTCTACCCGGGCATCGGTTTCTCGGCCATGAATGCCGGCGAAATCAGCAACGCCACGGCGATGAAAACCGACGAAAACAAGGATGCCTATCGCATCGTCACCGTCACCCGTCGCAATCCTTCTCACAAAGCCAACCTCGTCGACGACTACGACCGCATCTATTATGCGGCCCTCGAAACGGCTAAACAAGAGAAAATATACCAGTGGGCTGAGAAGATGATCAAAACAACCTATGTCCGCATTGACGACGAATTCAAGGCCTGCTCCTTCCATCTCAACTGGAATCAAGACAAATAACAGCTACATCTTTTTACACACACACGTTTTTACACACACACGCATTCACTTTTACACCATCATGACCTCTGATAGCAACACCATCCTTCAACTCGTTGACAAATACAACCTCCTGAAACAGGAAATAGCCAAGCGCATCATCGGACAACACGATGCTGTCGACAGCCTCCTCATCTCTATCTTTAGCGGCGGTCACTGCCTGCTGGTCGGTGTACCTGGTTTGGCCAAAACAATGATGGTCAACACGCTGGCTCAGGTGCTTGGCCTCAAGTTCAACCGTATCCAGTTCACCCCGGACCTGATGCCTTCCGACATCACGGGTAGCGAAATCTTGGACCAGAACCGTGAATTCCGCTTCCTGCCGGGACCCCTGTTCGCCAACATCATCCTCGCCGACGAAATCAACCGTACGCCGCCCAAAACACAGGCCGCCCTGCTCGAAGCCATGCAGGAACACTCGGTCACCGTGGCGGGTCACACCTATCCGCTTCAGGCACCCTTCTTCGTGCTCGCCACGCAGAACCCTATCGAGCAGGAAGGTACCTATCCGCTCCCCGAGGCACAGCTGGACCGCTTTATGCTCAACGTCAACGTGACCTATCCTTCTATCGAGGAGGAAATGGACATCGTGCGCCGCACCACCGTCGAGGACCATACCACCATCTCGCCGCTGCTCTCGGCCGACGAAATAGTCACCTATCAGCAGACTATCCGCCGCATGCCGGTGGCCGACAATGTGGTGGACTATGCCGTGCGTCTCGTGGCGGCTACTCGCCCGGGCGACAAGGCTCATGCGCTGGCCAACAAGTACCTCTCCTGGGGCGCCGGCCCCCGCGCTTCGCAGTACCTGGTCCTGGGCGCCAAAACGCACGCCGCCCTTCAGGGTCGCTTCTCGCCCGACATCGAGGACGTCAGGGCTGTGGCCGTCGAGGTGCTGCGCCACCGTGTGGTGCGTAACTATTACGCCGAAGCTGAGGGTGTCGACACCGACACCATTGTCAACCAGATTCAACAATCGTAACACACCCCATCAGGCTAACACACACTATCAAGCTACCCCCATCAGGCAAACACCCTCCATCAAGCAAACACCCCCATCAAGCGAACACCCCCCATCAAGCAAACACCCCCCATCAAGCAAACACCCCCTACCGCAAAATTATTGATTCAGCTGGAAAATCAACAAACATTAGCTGGAATATCAACAAACATATAATCCTTAAATCTTAAAACGTTTTCTGAACATGCATAGGCTCCGTAAATTGACAGGCATCTTTTGCCTTATGGCCATCCTCCACACCGCTGCTCCCCTCTCGGCGCAGACGGGCATCTACATCCCTTCGGCCAAACCGATCAAGAATATGGCCAAAGCTATGGTCAACCCTCCGGTGTTCTGCCTCCTCTTGCACTATGGCGGCAACAACACTGCCTATGCTACCAGCGACTTGGATTGGCTCGACTCTGCCTACAGGGTGGCCTTTGACCGCAACAATCCGAACCTCTACAGCATCACCATCGAGGGTTACGGACCCTCTGAGGATCTCTCCTCTCAACGTGTGGATGCCGTATACAACTATTTTGCCAACCGCAGCTATGCCCCGTTCCCTATACGCTACGCCAATAACCCCATCAGCTGCAGCTGCCACGGCGATACCATGGAGGTGGTCCGCTACGAGGTGCCGGTGTTCCGCAAAGCCTACCGCAGCGCCGACCTTCCTGAAAGCCGCCGCACGTTCAACCAGAACATCTCCCTCGACAACTGTGTGCTCATCACCTTTCGCAACAATCCTGACGAATGTCTCGGTGCGGCTCGCGGCTGTGCCATCCCCGGCGTCGACACTACCATACGCGGCTACTATGCGTCGGTATTCATGAAACGCGGTGCGCTCTACAATGTTGCGGGCACCAAAGACTCTTGTCCCCCTCCGCTCCAGTTCTCTATCGAGGAACACCTCGACTACCGCCCCATTGTGGAAGAGTACTTCCTCGTGCCTCACCCCAAGCAGATTATCGTACAGGTGGGCTACGTGGTGCTGCACAGCAGCCTGAACCGCACCTTCGACGAATGCAGCCAGCCGCTGCCCGACAGCATCTATGTCCGCTTCCCCGTCACGCAAGAGCAATTGGACAACAAAATACGCATCTTCGGCAAAAAATACTCTACCAAGGGCGTTCAGTACAAGGCACTTACCACCAAAAAGATTCCCTCGAAGGTGTCGCTCAACGTGCAATGTGCCGTCAATGCCAGCCAGCTCGACACGCTCTTCCTGGGTAAACGTATACAACCCAACGAAATAAGCGATTATTTCTACGAGTGCGACACCGACATGGAAGACGGCTCGTTCACCTATGACGGCAAGCACTACAAAGCCTATCGCCTGGACCGCCACGGAAACTACGAAATCAAGAAAGCGCTCCGTCTGCTGATGCGCATCGTGGAGGACGAAGTGGAAGAAATTGAAGAAGAAGAAAAAGACTCCCGCTATTCCGACGACGAAGAAATAGAGTAGAATCGTTTATTATTAATGAGTCATTATTTATTTGTTAAATCTCTTTTTATTAAATCTCATCTCGTTATAACGATATAACGAAATAACGATATAACGATATAACGAACCAACGAAATAACGAAAAAACGAAATCACACCAAAATGGCTTATCTCCAAACTGATGTATCAAAAGTGACCACCAAGGTCCTTCAGAATATGAAACTCCATGGCGAAAAAATCGCCATGCTTACCGCTTATGACTACTCTATGGCGCAGCTGCTTAACCGCACCAAGATTGATGTGATCTTGGTCGGCGACAGTGCCGCCAACGTCATGGAGGGCTACAAGACCACCCTGCCTATCACCCTCGACGAGATGATTGTTTACGCCTCGTCTGTTGTCCGTGCCGTCTCGCGCCCTCTCGTGGTTGTGGATATGCCTTTCGGCACTTACCAGGGCAACTCCAAGCAGGCGCTGGCCTCTGCTATCCGCATCATGAAAGAGACGGGCGCCGATGCCGTTAAACTTGAAGGCGGCGAAGAGGTGCTGGAATCGATTCAGCGTATCCTCTCAGCCGGAATCCCGGTTATGGGACATCTGGGTCTGACGCCGCAGAGCATCAACAAGTTCGGCACCTACGCCGTCCGTGCCACCGACGAGGAGGAAGCGAACCGTGTGATTCGCGATGCGCATATACTGCAGGAGGCGGGCTGCTTTGCCCTTGTGCTGGAAAAAATCCCCGCCACACTGGCTGGCCGCATCGCTTCCGAACTGAAAATACCTATTATCGGTATCGGCGCGGGTAGCCAGGTCGACGGTCAGGTGCTGGTGCTCCAGGATATGCTGGGCATCACCCAGCAGTTCAAACCTCGCTATCTGCGTCTCTATGGTACTTTTGGCGACGACATCAGCCGTGCTGTGCAGCAGTACGTCTCGGATGTCAAAACGCTTAATTTCCCCAACGAACGTGAACAGTACTAAAACCCATGTCCTCCCTCTTTCGCAAAGGCCTGTGCTTCTTGCTGCTGGTGCTGTCTGTGGCATCGCTGCGGGCACAAGTCTTCTTGCGTCAAGGTGAGGCTCTGGATTCTTCAAATGTAACAGCGCTTGCTGCCGCCGTCCGCGACGTTGACAAGCCTGCTCCTTTTCCGGCTCGCAAGTCGTCGGGTAGGGGAGGGGGCTGTATCGAGGCGACGAATCTGAATGCTCCATCCACGCGCTGTCTCTATGGGTCATACAACTATCCGGACGCCTCGGTGGGGGTGGTCGACTCGGGCGCATCCAGTGCGTCGAGCCGTCATACGGTCCATTCCGACACTGCCGAGCGCGACCCGCGCACGGGTGGATTGTTGCACACCGTGGCACCGGGATGCGAGGCCTCGGTGCGGCTGGGTAACTGGAACAGCAATGCGGTCAACCCCGAGGGTGAAGCGGTGGAGTACCTGCTGACGGTCGACACCTCGCTGTTCGACCTGCTGACGGTTCGCTATGCTGCCGTTATTCAAGATACGGCCTTCGATGCCGCCGACTCGCCGCGTTTCACGTTGGAGATAAGAAATGCTGACGGCGCGTTGATTGCATCATGCGGCAGTTGGAATCTGGCATCGGGCAACCCTCAGATGTGGCATGTCGTGGCTGAAAACGGGCTTCGATGGTGCGACTGGACTTCCGTGGGTGTAGACCTGGCTCCCTTTGAGGGTCAGCAGATTCGGATTCGGTTGACAACAAGTGACGGCAACGGCGGTTCGCGGTTCGGCTACGCTTACTATACGATTCAGTGCAACCGCAAACTCTTGTCGTCAAGTAGCTGCGGCGTCACCGACAGCAACACTTTTACGGCACCTGAAGGCTTTGTATATTATTGGTACAAGGTCGAGGGTCAGAATGATACGGTGTTTTTGGGCACTCAGCAGTCGCTCTCGGTCTCCTCGTCGACTCCGACGACTTATTGCTGCCGATGCAGCCTCGTTGACCATCCGCAGTGCTCGTTCGTGCTGTCGGCTGTCGCAGGAGCACGCTATCCCGTAGCATCGGCGACGCCGGTGGTGTCGGTATCGAACTGTCGTTTCCATGTGGATTTCGTCAATACGAGCACGGTCGTTGGCGATACCATTCTGTCGCAATCCGAGGCCCTCTGCGAGTCGGCACAATGGTTTCTGGGCAATGGGGAACAGTCGACGCAGTATCATGCCTCGACGGTCTATGAGACGGCTGGCGACTATGAGGTGACGCTTGTCAGTGCCATTGCCGACGGACAGTGTCGCGATACTGCCCGTATCGCCCTTCATCTGGCGTGGCCGCAGGTGTCGGCGTCAATTGTGGCTCCGGACAACCTCTGTGTCGGCGACACGCTCCATATGACCGTCCGCGACGCCGTCAACCCGGTCTGGAACACGGGCGACAGCGACTCTTCGCTTTCGCTGCTGCCATCTGTGTCGACGAACTACAAATGCTTCTTTACCAATGCTAATGGATGCGCCGATTCGCTCTCGCACAGGGTTACGGTCCACAACACGTACTTGCATCACGACTCCTTGCGCATATGTCCTGCAAATTTCCCCATCCTGTGGTACGATACGCTGCTGCGGAGAGGCACGGCTTCGGGCGACTACCTCCTCTCGCGGACGAATGTGTATGGATGCGACAGCAGTTTCGCGCTTCATCTTGTGGTGCTCGACAACACCACGACGCATGTGTTCGACACGGTCTTGCAACCTGATATGCCGCACCTTTTCGCCGGACGTCTCTACCATGACGGGGTTGAGGCCGACACCATAGTCTCCTCTAATAGCATCGGCTGCGACAGCCTCACGATTTACCACCTGCATGTCGTCGGCAACGTCTATACCGACACAGCGCTGACGGTCTGCGCCAACAGTCTGCCGGCGCTTTTCAATGGGCACCTGTTCGCTGCTCCGGGTTCGGCAACGGATACGCTGACAGCTGTTTCGGGTGTGGACAGTATCGTGACTTCCACGCTGTCGCTATGGCCTGCCTCGGATACGGCATCCGTCCATATGGCTGTCGTGGAAAATGCCTTGCCGCTGCTATGGAATGGCTTCACGTTTGCCGCCGATACTGCCGGCGCGCTGCTGACGCTCTCCAACCGGTGGGGGTGTGATTCTGTGGTGGCTTTTTCGCTCTCGGTGTTCCCTAACGTCTTTTCTGACACAGCGATGACGCTGTGTCCGGACAGGCTGCCTGTCTCATGGCACGGCCGCATGCTTTCGGCACCGGGAACCTTCAGCGACACGCTGCCTGCCGCCTCGGGCGCTGACAGCATCGTGACGCTGACGCTAAGCCTATGGCCCCGCTCCGACACCGCCTCGCTCGCTGCAGTTGTCACCGAAAACCAGCTGCCGTACCTGTTCCAGGGTGCCGCTTTCGCGTCCGACACGGCACATGTGCTGTTCTCGTTGACCAACCGCTGGGGCTGTGATTCGGTTGTGGATTTCTCGCTATCGGTGCTTCGCAATGTTTTTAGCGATTCGTCGATGACGGTTTGCGAGGGTCAACTTCCGCTGCAGTGGGGTAGCCACACGTTCACCGCTGCCGGAAGCATCAGCGACACCTTGGTGGCGGCCTCGGGCGCCGACAGCATCGTGACGTTGACGCTGGCGGTGTGGCCCCGGTCGGACACGGCAACAATCCACATGACCACCACCGAAAATGAACTCCCCTTCTTCTGGAACGGCACGTTCTTCCCGTCTGACACCGTCGATGTCTTTTTCACGATGATGGACAGGTGGGGATGCGATTCTGTGGTGAATTTCTCGTTGTCGGTGTTCCGCAACGTCTTCAGCGACACGACGATGACTGTGTGCAGCTCGCAACTGCCGCTGCTGTGGGCAGGGCATCTCTTTGACACTGCCGGCAGCATCACCGACACCGTGTTGGCAGCATCAGGAGCCGACAGCATCACAACGATGACGCTGCTGCTCTTGCCTGCCTCGGACACCTCATCGGTGCAGGTGGTCGTCACCGAGAATGAACTCCCGTATGTGTGGAATGGACTGTACGTCACATCGGATACGACGAATGCCTTCGTGACGTTGCCGAACCAATGGGGCTGCGACTCGGTGGTGGCATTGTCGCTTGTGGTGCTACGCAATGTCCGTCGCGATACTTCCATGACGGTCTGCCGCTCGCAGTTGCCGGTGCAGTGGAACGGCCACACCTTCACCGAAGGGGGCAGCATCAGCGACACGCTGCTTGCCGCCTCGGGCGCCGACAGCATCGTGACTATGACGCTCTTCGTCAACCTCGACTATAGTTTCCACGACTCGCTCTTTCTCTGCCGTAGCGATATGCCGGTCACTTGGCGCGACACGGTCTTTGCCGTCGATGCCCCTGCGGGTTACTATTTCCGCAGCCTGACAACGACGGCGGGATGCGACAGCGTCTTGTCGCTCTACCTCCACATCGCCGACGACTATGAGACGGTCGACCACATCGAGAGCTGTCTGCCGCTGACATGGATTAACGGCGTGACCTATACGGCGCGCACCTTTGGACCCCAGGTGCATCTGACAGCCGCTAACGGCTGCGACAGCACGGTGACGCTGGATTTCAGAATCATCCCCGGCGCCCAGACGTTTGTCGCGGACTCGTTCTGCGCAGCGACTTCGTATTTCTTCGGCGGCAATGAATGCCCGTCGTCGGGCACCTATCGCGACACGCTGCAAACTGCCGAGGGTTGCGACAGTATCATTGTCCTCACGCTGACAAAGTTGGAGATCCCGCAACTGGAAGTGGCTGTGGATTATGATTGCAACGAGAGGGGCTACCTCTTGTCGGCGCAGAGCTCGGTGGACTACCTGAGGTGGGACAACGCCAACGGCTACTGGAACGACGACTGGGGCTTGCAGGAGGGCGGCAGGATATGGGTGGTTCCCGATGTGACGGTAACGCTGACGGCAACGGCCGACTACACGCCTGCCGGCGCCTGTCCCCATATCGACACCCTGACGCTACGTCCTATCGTGGTGCCGGAGGCGCGCCTGAGGGTGGCGCCAGAACAACTGAACGAAACGGAAGGCTCTTTCTATGCCTACGACAACAGCCGCGGTGCCCGCACCCGCCAGTGGTGGGTGGACGGCATCTTCTATGGTAGCGATGCGCAGATAGTATGCACCCCACCGCACGACGCCGACAGCGCTGTGGTTCTCCTGGTGGCGGAATCGGAATGGTGCTATGACACGGCGCGCCAAGTGGTGCCTATCTTCCATCATGCCTTCTGGGCGCCTAATGTCTTCACGCCTGACGAGAACGGCAACGACGCTTTCGCCATCGTCGCTGATGGAATCGTGGAGTACCATCTGGCTGTCTTTTCCCGTAGCGGTCTACTGGTCTTCGAGACCACGGACCCCGAAGCGGCATGGCACGGCGAATACCGCGGCAAGAAAGCACCCCAGGGTACCTATGTCTGGATAGCAACCTACACCACTACGGAAAAACCGCGACAAAAGGAGACGGTCAAGGGAACAGTGACACTGCTGCGATAGCAGTTTTTTGAATAGTGTAAGAGATTTATTATATGTTGATTATCATCGAAAATATCTTAATGTCACGCTATGGAGTATAACGACATCATCGACCTTCCTCATCATGTTTCGAAACGACATCGCCCGATGTCTCTCCTGGCACGTGCTGCCCAGTTTGCGCCGTTTGCGGCTCTTACCGGCTACGACGATGCCATCCACGAAACGGCACGCCTCACAGACAGTCAGCAACAACTGGCTGACGATGAGCAGCAACGGCTCGACATGCACTTGTCTTCGTTGAAGCAAAGCTTGGCGGTAGCGGGCTCGACGGCACCGACGGTTACGCTGACGCACTTCGTGCCGGATATCCATAAGGATGGGGGACGTTACGTCACGGAGTCGGTCAAGGTGAAGCGCCTGGTGGAGATGCCCGTCGCGCTCCTGCTCACCGACGGCAGGACTGTGCCGCTCTCGAATATTGTCGATATGGCTTTGCAAAACGCCGACCCGGAATTGTAAAAATGTCAGCGCGGTCGTGCGTCGGCGGTATGGTTAACCATTTGTTCTGTGCCTGTTTCTCGGCTTTGCTATGCCGGCTTTCCTATTCTTTGTGCCCGCCTATCTGGCGGTTCCGTTCTTTGGCGGTGGCGCCCTCTTCAAAATTGAGCCCTTTCAGGATGGCGTTTTTGCCGAATTTGTTTTTGATGTCGATAAGGGCTTCCTGCATACGTCGCTCTTTGCTAAGCAGTTGCTGCTCATCCTCCTGCTGTTGCTTTTGTTGCTCGTAGTCGGCGAAAAGGTCGGTCTGGAACCCTTCCTGGTATTGGGGCTTTTGGGCCGCGACGGTGTCTTCGTCGGCGACGTGATAGCATGCAATGGTGATGCGACGTATGAGGAGCTGCGGGTCGACGATGCGGTCGAAGAGCTGCATGATGGCGTCGATGATGAGGCGCGAGGAGGAGGTGTGGCGGCCGAGAGTGCAGGTGCCATGGGCATGTTGGGGCACCTCTCGTCCGTAAAAGTCGGTGCTGATGGCGCCATGGTAGCGGCTGCGTATCTCGGGCCGCGACAGGCTGTCGACGTCATAGCCGATGGTGAGCGTGAGCTGGTCGGTGAGCAAACGTTTGGCGACAAGCGAGAGGGCGCAACTGTCGGCCATCTCCTGCACGACGATGCGGGCTTTGTCGGCGGCATAGGGACATTGCAGCACCTGACTGGTGCTGGTAGAGTTGCTCTCGGGACGGTAGGCCTTGATGTCGGCGATGGTGCAGGGCTCCCATCCCCAGGCGTGGTCGATGAGTAGCTCGGCATTGATACCGAAGAGTTTGTAGAGCTTCTCTTCGTTCTGCGTGGAACAGCGGGCCACCATGCCCATCGTGTAGAGCTCGTTCTGCTCCAGCCGTTTTGCGATGCCTCTGCCCACCCGCCAGAAGTCGGTGAGGGGCCGATGGTCCCACAGCTGTTGCCGATAGCGCTTCTCGTCCAGCTCGGCAATGCGGACTCCGTCGCTGTCGGGGGGCATGTGTTTGGCCACAATGTCCATGGCTACTTTGGCAAGATAGAGGTTGGTGCCGATGCCGGCAGTGGCGGTGATGCCTGTCTCGCGGAGCACTTCGCGGATCATGGTCATGGCCAGCTGGTGCGCCGTCATCTTGTAGGTCTTCAGGTAGTTGGTGGCGTCGATGAATACCTCGTCGATAGAGTAGACGTGGATATCCTCAGGGGCTATGTAGCGCAGGTAGATGTTGTAGATGCGTGTACTGTACTTGATGTAGAAGCCCATGCGGGGCGGCGCGGCAATATAGTCGACAGCAAGTTCGGGATGGTCGCGCAACGCTGTGGCACTGCACGATTTGCCGGCAAAGCGGAAATAGGGGGCGTGCAGCTGTCGCTCGGTATTGACTTCACGTAACCGTTGCACCACCTCGAAAAGACGTGCCCTGCCGCCAATGCCGTAGGCTTTGAGCGACGGAGAGACGGCAAGGCATATGGTCTTCTCTGTGCGTGAGGCATCGGCAACGACGAGGTTGGTGGTCAATGGGTCGAGTCCGCGCTCACGACATTCTACGGATGCGTAGAACGATTTTAGGTCAATGGCGATATAGATGCGTTCGCTGTTCAGAATAGGTGTCTTTTATAGGTGGTAGGTGATGCCGATGGTTAGTTGGTAGGGGAATTTCTTGCTCACATAGAGGCCTTCGCCGATACCGCGGAACCCTTTGACGTTCTCGTCGTCCATCATACCAAAGAAATCAATGGGATAGCCGATGATGTTGGCACTCAGCGTTATGTCGTCGGTGAGCAGGTAGTCGACGCCGACCATCAGGTCAATCTGCGCCGAGAGGAGGTCCATAAAGTCCAGTCCGCCTTTGGTTTCGACAGTGGGGGTACCGTTGCTGAATTCTATGGTGGACGAGGGGTCTCTGTTCAATCCGAGGGTGAGGCCGAAACCGGCATTGATGCTGATTTGGTCGCCGACGGGAAACATGAGGTAGTAGAGGTCGCTGATTTCTATGTTGGTGTATTTGAACTTCGTGGTGAAGGTGTTGGCGGGATTGGCGGTGGCGCTGCCTTCAACGCTGCCGTGCCACCAGTTGAAGGCTAAACGGAAACTGGTTCCCAAGTTGATGTTCCGCTGTTCTATGGTTCTTTTGTAAATTAAGGCTACGGTGGGATTGAAGGGGTCGCGTTTCAAATTGTCGGCTGTGTAGCCGGAATAGGCACCATAATCGTTGGTAGTAAGTGTGCATTGTGATTGTCCTAACCATCCTCCAATACCTACTTCAACACCGAGGTACTTTTCTCCAGCAGCAAAAGGGTCGATGCGGTAGTATTGTGCTTTGAGGCTGGCAGTGGCGGCAAGAACCGTGAGAACGATGATTGATAATGTTTTTTTCATTGTTGTTTGACAGTTTTGAAGAGGTGTCTCCTCTTTTTGAAGATTTGATTGTTTAAGTTGTTTTCCTAATATGTGTCTTTTTTTCCTTTTTTTTTACAGGGTGATGAAAAAAAATATTAAAAAAAAATCCTGATGTTCTCTCTACGGTATCTGATTATTGAAATGTGTTATGATAAGATGTTGATAATCTGTGTTATTGTGCTGTATGCGAATACGTCAGGCCTTTTGCCGCTACGGAAGAATCCTTCTTCGCCCATACGGTCGATTTGTTGCAGGAATGGCTGCCAGAAGCCGTCGGGGTTGTAGAGGACGACGGGTTTGTCTCGGTGGTTGGCGTCGCGCATTGGCCCCAGCTGGTTGTGGACTATCACCTCGAGCACTTCGTCCAGTGTGCCGATGCCGCCAGGCAGGGCGATGAAAGCATCGCTATGGGCGATGAGGTATTCCTTGCGTTCGGCCATACTGCCGACGCGGACGATTTGGCTGACCTTCTGCGAGTTGATGATCTCTTCGCTGAAGAAGGTGGGTATGACGGCAATGACGGTGCCGCCAGTTTCGAGTGCGCCACTGCTGACTTGACCCATCAGCCCAAGGTTGCTGCCACCGTAGAGCAGCGTGTGGCCGCCAAGGGCTATCTGTCGGCCCAATTCGCGGGCGGCAACCGCTATGTGTTCGTTGCGCGGCTTCGACGAACCGCAAAAGACGGAGATATTCATTTTTTCAGTATTGTAAGTTTACATTGACACCGTCGACTTTCATTTGCATTTTGCTGTCGGGACCCCACGTTAAAGGGATAAGCGCCCCAACTCCGACGGTCCACTCGCCCAAATCGACAGATGATTGCGCATCGACCTTGCGATGCAAATCCCCTTCCAACATAACAGGATAGTGCTTATAGTGTTGATACTTCACTAAATATAGCTCGTATAAACCCTTAGGCATCTTGAATGAGAATTCACCATAATTGTTTGTGGCAGTTTCCGATAGGATTTTGCCGCCACCCACTATAAGAATGTCTGCATCGGAATAAGGCTCAGGGCTATTGTTCTCTTCAAGGGCCAAAAGGATTTGTCCTCTTATCGTCACGCTGTCGTTCGCATTCTGAGCTACAGCACCCGACGCAATCGCAAAGGCAAACGCAAATAATAATATTACCTTATTCATAGAAGCATTTTTATCTTTAACGAAGAAAGTGCTGTTTTATTGCTTCATTATTTGAACCTTGGTGTCGCATTACTTATTTGAAATCCAGGGCGGCGATCGGTGCGACTTCCGCTTTGTCCGCCACCGCAAGGGCGAGCAATGGCAGCGCAGCCGGAGCCTTTTTAAGATGGGTGATAATGACTGAAAAAATCGGATGATCATGTGTAGTATTTCCCCTCTTTTTTTATAGTGCCGTCGGATACCATTTCGGAGAGGATGCGGCTAAGTGACGGACGGGCAACGCCGAGTTGCTCGGCTGTCCTGGCCACATTGGAGATGCTGCCGTGTACTGCAAGATAGTCGAGCACGCGGTTGTGTAGTCCTTTGATGGCGAAACCACGCACCTTGACGGAGAGGAACTGCGCACGGTCGGAAATCATTGCCAGAAAAGCATGCAGCACGCTGGGATGCTGCTGCATAAATGAGAGGAATCCCTCACGGTTGATCTGCCAGAGGGTGGCCTCGGTCAGCGCCGTAACCTCCACGGGGATGATGTTGTTGCTGCCGAAGAGGAAGGCTGGGGCCAACACGCAAGGGGCTTTCAGCCGGTCGACCACCAGTTCTCGACCTTCGACACTTCCCATCCGCGACTCTACCTCCCCCTCGGTGAGCAGTAACAGCGAACGGCAAGGGGTGCCGAAGCGTATCAGCGTCTCGCCAGGCTGGTAGGTGCTTACCTTGTGCGGTTTTTCAAACAGTTGTTCCAATTCCGCCTCGCTACAGGAGGCGAACAAAGGGATGCGATTCAGGCTGTTGGGTGTCATAAAACTTTATATAAAAGTGTGCTGCAAAATTACAAAAAAAACATTGTTGTAACAAATGATACATTTTTTTATAACTTTTAGGACTTTTTTTGCATTGAAATTCAAAACAAGTCAAAAAACGAAAGGAGCTAAAAATGAGTTACAACGAATGGAAAGACAAGACCGCAAGATTCAAAAGGATTGATGTGCGCGGTGCACAAGGGAACTTCTTCCCGGGACTTAAAATGCAGGCGATGAAGATGGCCGCAGGTGAAGGAATGGATGTTGTCCAGAGTTTTGAGCCTGTCCCCCTCTACGAGGTGATGGAAGACCTCGGCTTTGAGCATCATACCGAGAAGGTGAACGATGCCGAGTTCCACGCCTACTTCTATCGCACGACGGTAAAGGAGGCCGACAAAGACATTCCGATGCGGCCATACGCGCTCACCAATATGCCGCTGATCGACAACGACCTGGCGAATGTGGCAGTGGAATTCTGGGACCTGACCTGGAACGACAATCGACGGCACCTGCCATACGAGACTCGGCTGCTGCTCTCGCTGGCCAATGCGGTCGGCGCCGGACGAATGCGTCAAGCTACCCGCGAGTTGGTGAAGGCCTACATCCACGGCCTCGACTCCGCCGCTTTGGACGATGTGTTCGAGCTCTTTGCCTGGAACCAGGGCATCGGATATTTCAGTTCCGAGATAGGACCTTCCACGCTCTTTCAAGCCTACAAGACCATCAAACAGATGGAGAAGAAGGGCAATACACGCGAGGAGATTTATGAAGTGCTGAAGGAGAAGTTTGGTGAGAAACATCCTGATGTTAGAGTAGTTTAGAGTTGAGAGTTTAGAGTTGAGAGTAGTTGAGAGTTTAGAGTTGTAGGGCTGTCACACCGTGGCAGCCGCCAAAAACAAAGAATCATGGAAATCACGAAAGACACCAAACTGGCCGACCTTCTCGCGGAATATCCGTGGCTGAAAGCAGAACTGCCGAAGGTCAACGAAAAGTTCAAGATGCTCAACACGCCTGTTGGCAAAATCATGCTGGGCAAGGCGACCGTCGCCGAGATGAGCAAAAAGTCGGGCATGAATGCCGACATCATCATCAGCCGGATTAACGAACTCATATCCAATCACACAAACCAATAAAGAAAGGAGAAAATTATGACGTACAAAGTGAATGACAGTTGCATCGGCTGTGGGCTATGCGAGTCCACCTGCCCAGAAGTGTTCCGCATTGAAGGCGACGTGGCTGTCGCCATCGATGGCGAAGTGCCCGAGTCGGCGTTGTCCGATGCCGCCGAAGCCAAGGACGGCTGCCCTGTGGGGGCTATTGAAGATGCTTAAAACTGACAATACAGTTTCTGCCGCCGCAAGGGTTTTGTGCCCTTTGCGGCGGTTTTTTTCAAAAAATAATCCCTCTGTAACATTTGTTACGCCCTACCTCGTTCAGCGGTTGTAATTTTGCAGCCAGAATTCATCACTAACTCAATAGCAAAAGACAATGAACGAGAAAATGTTTTGTTTCCAATGTCAGGAAACTGCCGGATGCGTCGGCTGCAAAATTTCAGGAGTATGCGGAAAGACTCCGCAAGTGGCCCACGCACAAGACCTTTTGATTTATGTCCTTAAAGGACTTGGTGTTATCGCCAACCATCACCAACACGGCTGCGGACATGACTACTGCGACTTCCGCAAGAGCATCCATGCCTTCGTGAACGATGCGCTGTTCTGCACTATCACCAACGCCAACTTCGATGTGGAGAGCATCTACGCCCGCATTGACAAGGGCTTGGAGTTGCGCGATATGTTCAAAGACCGCGTGACCAACAAGCAAGGCATTGAACTGCCGAAACTCGATGTGCTGGAATGGAACGGCACCCGTGAACAATACGACGAGAAAGCCCAAACCGTTGGCGTGCTGGCCGAAGCCAACGAGGACATTCGCTCGCTGAAAGAGTTGACTATGTATGGACTCAAAGGCATGGCCGCCTACCTGGAGCACGCCGCACGCCTCGGTCAGGTGGACGGCGACATCAACGAGTTCATCCTACAAACCCTCGGTCAATTGGTAACCTGCAACGATGCCAATGAACTCACCGCCTTGGTGCTGAAAACCGGCGAATGGGGCGTGAAGGCGATGGCCTTGTTGGACAAAGCCAATACGACAGCTTACGGCAATCCCGAAATAACGGAGGTGAACATTGGCGTGGGCAGCCGTCCGGGTATTTTGGTCAGCGGACACGACCTCAACGACATCGAGCAACTCCTTGAGCAGAGCAAGGACGCGGGCGTCGACATCTACACCCATAGCGAGATGCTACCTGCACATTATTATCCGAAACTCAAGCAATACAGCCACTTGAAGGGCAACTATGGCAACGCCTGGTGGAAGCAACGCGAGGAGTTCGAAGCCTTCAACGGCCCTGTACTTTTCACCACCAACTGCATTGTGCCGCCGACTGCCAATGCGACTTACAAAGACCGCGTATTCACTACCAACAGCACGGGTTTCCCGGGTTGGAAGCACATCCCCGTCGATGCCAACGGCAAGAAGGATTTCAGCGAAATCATCGCCTTGGCCAAGACTTGCCCAGCCCCGAAGGAGATCGAGACGGGCAAGATTGTGGGCGGATTCGCCCACGAGCAGGTGTTTGCCCTCGCCGACAAGGTGGTGGAGGCCGTCAAGGGCGGTGCCATCCGCAAGTTCGTGGTGATGGCGGGCTGCGACGGTCGCATGAAGAGCCGCGAATACTACACCGAATTTGCCAAAGCCCTGCCCAAGGATTGCGTCATTCTCACGGCAGGTTGCGCCAAGTACAAATACAACAAACTCAACTTGGGAGACATCGGAGGTATTCCCCGCGTGCTGGATGCAGGCCAGTGCAACGACAGCTATTCCTTGGCCCTCATCGCCTTGAAGCTCAAAGAGGTGTTCGGTTTGGACGATGTGAACCAACTGCCCATCGCCTACAACATTGCATGGTACGAGCAGAAGGCCGTCATCGTGCTGTTAGCATTGCTCAGTCTCGGTGTGAAGAACATCCATCTCGGTCCCACCTTGCCCGCGTTCCTCTCGCCCAACGTGGCCAAAGTGCTCGTTGAGAACTTCGGCATTGGCGAGATTAGCACGGTGGAAGAGGACATGAAGTTGTTTGGAATCTAAGGTTCATGTAACCTTTTCCATCTTTGATCCGTAAACCTTTGTCCAGCACATCCGGTTTCACGGATGATGCTGGCAAGGTTTTCAGATTGAAAAAACAGTAAAAACAACTATATGAGAAAAGCAAGCCGCCAAATGGATGCTGCCTTCGCATTGGAGGTGTTGGACAAGGCTCCATACGTGACAGTCAGTTTCACCCGTCCCGATGGGACGCCCTACGGATTGCCCCTGTCATTGGCGCGTACCGACGAGAGAACGTTCTATTTCCACGGTGCCTTGGAAGGCGAAAAACTTGATTGTATAGCACACTGTCCGACGGTCTTCCTGTCGGCCGTCACCAAATGCGCGCCCACCGTTGGCCCGAAGGACGGCAACTTCACGTTGCAGTACAAGTCTGCCACTGCCGTTGGAAAGGCAGAGATTGTGACCGACCGTAAAGAGATGATCGAGGGTTTGCGGGTCATCTGCCAACGTTTCCTCCCCAAACACATGGATGCTTTCGATGCTGCCATTGCCCGCAGCCTCGAACGGACGGCCGTGGTGCGCATCACCCTCACGGAACCACCTGTCGGCAAGCGCAAGCAGTACGACAATGAAGGGGAAGAGATGAAGTGGGGGCGGATGGAATGACCGCCGCAAAGGTTTCGTGCTTTTGCGGCGGTGTTCATTAATGCAGAAAAATTTTGTATTTTTGCAGCCGATTTGCAAAAAACATCGGACTTTATGAAGGACAGATTATCAACCTACAACAGATGGTCTTGGCAGAGGCCAGATCATCGGATCGA
>CAMNKG010000020.1 GCA_946542135.1 uncultured Bacteroidales bacterium | reverse complement strand
ATTACCAGCAGCACGACACCGTTGTGCAGAACGCGCTGCCCACCACCCTGGCAGGACACACCTTCCACAACGCCGTCGACGACACCTCGTGGACCATCGCCAACGCCGCCGGATGCGACAGCATCATAACTTACAGCCTCCACGTGTGGCACAACATCAGCACCACCCTCGACAGCACCATCTGCCAGAACGACGCCCCCCTGAGCTGGAACGGTGAAATCTTTGCCACCTCCGGCACCCGCAGCGTCACCTTTGCCGGCATCGGCAGCCATGGCGTCGACTCCACCGTCACCATGCAGGTCACCATCTTGGCCAACAGCACCTTGACACGCCACGACACCCTCGTCGAGAACAGCCTGCCCACAAGCATCGGCGGCAGCACCTTCTTCGACAGCCACGCCGACACCACGTGGACCATCGCCAATGCCGCCGGATGCGACAGCACCATCACCTACAGCCTGCACGTGTGGCATAACGTCAGCGCCTCCGCCGACAGCACCATCTGCCAGAACAGCCTGCCCCTCACCTGGAACGGACACACCTTCGCCGACGCCGACAGCGTCACCCTTAACCTCGCCACCATAGGCATCCATGCCCGCCACGGCGAGGACTCCACGCTCACCATGCGCCTCAACGTGCTGCGCAACAGCTATTACCAGCAGCACGACACCGTTGTGCAGAACGCGCTGCCCACCACCCTGGCAGGGCACACCTTCCACAACGCCGTCGCCGACACCTCGTGGACCATCGCCAACGCCGCCGGATGCGACAGCATCATAACGTACAGCCTCCATGTGTGGCACAACTACCACCACCATTTCGAACGCAGCATCTGCGACGATGCGCTGCCACTCACCTGGTGCGACACCCTGTTCACCAGCGCCGGCAGCAAGCAACTCTTCTACCTCAGCATCCACGGTGCCGACAGTATCGTAGACCTTACCCTGACCGTTTTCCCCACCTACGACGTATATGACACCGCCGTCATCTGTCACGGCGACACCAGCATCTACGGATTCACCAATGGTGGCAACCACGACGTGCCCCTCAGCAGCCTCCACGGATGCGACAGCCTGCTGCATCTCAATGTCATTATCAAACCCGTCTACCATTTCCATTTCTACGACACCATCTGCGACAACCAGCACGTGATGTTCGACGGCCGCGCGGTCAACA
Organism: uncultured Bacteroidales bacterium; assembly: GCA_946542135.1. Lineage (GTDB taxonomy): Bacteria > Bacteroidota > Bacteroidia > Bacteroidales > P3 > Colimorpha. Next base: position 20,025 of record CAMNKG010000020.1, on the reverse strand, counting down.
CCTCGGGTCACCAAGAAGTAGACCACCTCACCATCGATGGCTGCGACAGCCTGCTGCGACTCGACCTCGTGGTGCACCCCACTAGCAAAGGCTTTACCCACGCCATAGTCTGCGACGGCGTACCCTACACATGGGAGAATGGTGTAACCTATTACCATTCCACCTACGAGCCCGCTATTACCTATAGCAACGTCTACGGCTGCGACAGCACCATCCGCCTAATTCTCGACCTCGACAGCGGCTTCCACGCCGAAATGAACATCACCCCCGCCATAGTGGAATACACCCATCCCGAGGTGCGCCTCACCGACATCTCGCAAAGCATCCGTCGCCAATGGTTCTTCAATGGCGGCAGCGACACCAGCCGCATTGTGGACTTCACCTATCCTATGCAGGACGACTCGATGGCAGTGCTGCTAGTAGCAGCCAACAGGATAGGCTGCATCGACAGCGTGTGGAGCACCATCAGAGCCGACCGCGGCGTGATATGGGCACCCAACGTCTTCACACCCGACGAGTCCACCAACAACCGATTCTTTATCCCCTCCAACGGGATAGTATCCGGCGAGGTGTTCGTCTACAACCGTAAGGGGCTCTTCATCACACGCTTCAACGTCATCGACGGCTTCTGGGACGGCACCCACAACGGACACGCATGTCCACAAGAAAGCTACGTGTGGATCCTGCACTACACCACCAAAGCCAAACCCCGCACCAAGCAGCAAGCCAAAGGCACCGTGACGCTGCTGCGTTAGCAAAACACCCCTGACGGCAGACCCCCAAAAGCAGTAGACCCTCACTACAGGCAAAAAACAGTAGACCCTCACAACAGGCAAAAAAGAAGAGCGGCCCATGAAGGTCGCTCTTCAAAAACATCTTTTTAACTATAGAAAACTATTTCATTTTCTTCATCGAAGTGATGTTCACAGTGCCTGCAACGCCATTGCCTTTGCTGGCTTCGTTGCTGACCTTGATGTTGTCGATGCCCAGCCAATACATATTGGAGCAGTTGTGATGGCGGAAAGCCAGGCGCACATTCTTGCCCTTAAACTCATCCAGCGAAGCGCTACGATCCTGCAGGTCGCGGGTGCTGAGAGTCTCCTCGATAAGGGTACCCATTGGTTGGAAAACACCGTTCTCCAGCTTACCGACATAGACGGAGTAGTGCTCTGCAAAGTCGTTATTGTCGGTCGAGAACACCTGATAAGTCAGATTGTAGCCACCGGCGCTGGGAATGTAGAACTCGGGAGAAACCAGATAGTTGTCGGGAGTCAGTTCTCCAATTTGGTTGATGAAGGAAGCCGAAACAGCACAGTCGGAGCCAGTAGCATTCCACGACACCTGACCATTTTGCACCGTCTGGGTTGTCCAACCATAGCCGTCGCCATCGGCGTCTATCTTGGTCCATGTCTCCGGTATGGCGCCATCATCAAAATTGACATCCAGCAGGATAGGATCGCCGGTCTCGGGTCCGACTTCGCCACCATCTTCACTGTTGTCATCGCCGCAAGCGATGAAAGCGGTTACCGATGCAGCCATTGCTGCCAAAGCAAAAAATCTGAAGATTTTTTTCATAATGTTGATTTTTAAATGGTTAATAAAGAATTTGCGGTTTTAAAAATTGTTAATTAATTTTGCAAATATAGGAAATTGTTTCGAATTATCAAAAAAAAGAAAAAAAAATCAAAGAAGTGTCAAAAAGAAAAAAAAAGTGTATTTTTGCACCGTAAAAAAGCAACAATTACTAATCATCTAAAAAACCGAAGTGTCTGATGGTCAATAACAAGACGCAAACAACATGAAGAAAATTTTATTAGTGGCATTGGCGCTGACGCTGGGATTGTCCGCATCAGCTCAGATGAGAAAAAACGTTTATGCTCCTGAAAAGAGCACCAAAGACGGTCCCGCTTGGAGCCAGATTCACACTCCGTTCTCCACACAGGACATCAACGGTAACCCTGTCAATGTGGCCGATACCCTCGCCGCTGGCAAAGCTATCGTCATCGACTATTCCGCCACTTGGTGCAATCCTTGCTACCGTTTCCACAACTCCAAAGTGCTTGAAGCTATCCACGAACAGATGGATAATGTCTGCGTTCTCTGGGTCGAGTCAGATCCCAGCACCACGATCAATGACATTTATGGCACTGGCAACAACACTCAAGGCGATTGGACCCACTATAGCGATGGTTCTAGTGTTTCCTATCGTATTATCGACGATGCTTCCTGCGAAAGCATGATTGATCCCACCGGCTATGTGCCCGCTGTCTATTTCATCGCTCCCAGTGGCTACTATTGCCACATCTATGGCGAAACTTGGGGCCTCTACATCGATCAGAACGCCACCGAGGCTATCTCCAACATCACCGCTCTTATCAATAGTGCTCCCCAGTCAGGTCAGGCACCTGCTATCAGCAGCTACAAAATCCCCTCGATGGCTAATAAAAATGCCACAGTATCCTTCAATGTCAATTTCATCAGCGTTGATGATTACACTGTCACTTGGACCTTCGAAAACGGTACTCCCGCTACGGCCAACACTGCTTCTGCCACCTGCACCTGGAGCACCCCCGGCACCTACAATGTCACCGTTACCGTAGCCAACGCCAATGGCTCTGTCTCCGAGAGTGGCACTATCACCATCGCCGACTTTAACTACTTCTGGGATTTCGAGAATTCTGCCGACTACAGCAGCTGGACCCTCATCGATGCCGATGGCGACGGTCAGAACTGGACTTTCGATTACCTGCGTGGACAAGGTGCCGGTCACGATGATAGCCAGGGTATTCTCGCTTCTGCATCGTGGACTCAGGCGACGGGCGCTCTGACTCCCGACAACTGGGTTTTCACCACTGCTGTCACCGTTCCCAACGCCGACAACGCCAAACTGAGCTGGTTTGAAAAAGGTCAGGATCCCAGCTACGCCGAAGAGCACTATGCCGTCTATGTTGCCACGAGCCCCAACGCCAACAGCGCTACCATCGTTTGGGAAGGCAACGCCACGGGTGAATGGCTGCAGCATGTGATTTCTCTGGCTCCCTACAAAGGTCAGACTGTCTACATCGGATTCCGCCACTTCAACGTTACCGACATGTTCTTCCTCGACATTGACGACATCGCCGTCTACGCTGGCGCTGGCGCTGTCAGCATCAACAATGCTGAGCAGGTGAGCACCAACCTCTACCCCAACCCCACCACGGGTATGGTGACCATCGAGGCTGAAAGCTTCCAGAACGCCACCGTCATCGACATGACCGGCCGCGTCGTGATGACCAGCAACAACAATGTCATCGACATGAGCAACCTGAACAACGGTGTCTACATGGTTCGCATCAACACCGCCAACGGCACCGCCACCCAGAAGATTGTCAAGAAATAAATTGACAGTTTACATTCATAAAAAAGCCTCCGCCGATGCGGGGGCTTTTTTTTTGTCGGCTCGTCGTACAGAAAAAATGTGTCGAAGGTTGCTTACGAAGGTCTTATCATGCGACACATTACAAAAAAACACATGCGATAATATTGCATCGGCATTTCATCGATGCTTTCAATGCTGCTCGGGGAATTGTGTGCCGGAGGAAGAAAGATGGAAACGGTTGCGGAAGGCAACAACAAGATTGTTGCAATAGAAGCGGCGGAACATACCGACGCCATAGATGGCACGGTATTGGCGACCGAAGCGGAGGTATTTCCAAGAGCGGCGCAGGACACGGATGAAAGCAAGCGGATGACGCCGAGGACAATGGAGGTAGATTTTCTCGAAATCAGAAAGGGTGACACCATGCAGGTTCAAAGCGGTGCCAACGCACAGCTGGCCGTCCAAAAGTTGCCTACAATAAGCCGTCAATAAGTCAGCAAACGCTTCAACATCAGTACCTTTTTTCAACAATTCAAGATCCTCGTAATGGAACTCGGGCGAGCGCAGGAGCATGCACCAGTCAAGAAGGGTGCGGAGAAGCAGCGGCTGGTGGAAGAAGACGGCATGATGTTCGGCGTGCATGGCGAGAAAGAATGCTTCCTGAGCCGGAGGAAGGTGGTACAGACCATCGTGAAAAGGCTGAGCGCTCCATTGAGGTTCGTCGCCATGATAGAGAAGGTAGTTATGGCTTTCAAAGGTAACGCCCCGAAAGGTGAAGGTCAGATGACGGGGGTCTTTGCGGTCTACGCTGACGCCATCAGACTCGAGGAGTGCGGCAACCTTCGATGTGTCGTGACCCGTAAAAAGGTCGTTGTCGCCACATTCGCGATGAAGGGGCTGAGGATAGTAATCGGCCAAAGAGGAGCCTTTGACGACGAAGATGGACAAATCCAGGCGCCTCCGCATATCGTTCGAAAATTCAAGCAGAACGTTATGCCTCAGTTCGTTGTCATGTTCTATTGACTGCGTGAGTGTAGTGAAATGGAAGAGGACACGTCGGGGTGGGCGTTGCCCTTTGGGCAGCATCAGGATGGCATCGTAGAGCAATGCCGACACAGCCTGATGTTTGGCATCGTCGAAGAGATGCTGCCAACCGGCATCATCGGGGACTGCAGCTCCCTCGTCGAAAGGGTTTTTGCCACCGAAAAGGCCAAAGCGGAGCAAGGAGAAGAGCAAGGGATTCAACGCAACAGACGACATAAGGCAGACAAAACAAAAAGAGTCATTCGGTTAAAGAGAAGATGTTCTTTGAGCCCTCGAGGGGAATAGCCCTTCGCTATGAGCTGCTGCCGAAAGGCGGCAAGAAGATGCCAGGGGCACCCTTTGACGGCGAGCACACGAAGATAGAGGTAGCAGTAGCGGCGAAAAAGGGCATCGACGCAGGGAAAATCGTGATGACTGTCAGCAAAGCTACGCAGCGCCGAGAGGAAACATACGATATCAGGGATCCACTTGGTACATTGTTCTGACGACCATTTGCCGGAAGTCACAGACGACGCGGCCGAGCAGATGCAGTAAGGGCGCAGCGAGTCGTTCGCATACACGCCGGTGGCGCGGTCCAAGAGGAGGAGGATGAAAGTGGCGTCCTCCAACAGCGAGCGTCTCTCAGGATAGCGTAGCGTAGGGTGCGCGACAAGGAAGGCACGGCTTATGATATATGTGGTGTGGTCCAGGCAAGCGGATCGCGGCACCATGATGCTGGAAGCCGTCGTGCGCAAAGTCGGCGACGATAGTGGTGCGGATAAGGAAGGGGCTCCCGAAAGCCTGTCGACGCGAGTCATAGGACCTGTGTGAAGAAGGTCGGCATCGTCGGGCAGCGCACGCAGCACTTCCAAGAGACGTTCGTAATGCTCGCCGACGACGACATCGTCGGCATCGAAGAACCACACGAAACGGCCCCGCGCCACGGCGATAGCGGCGTTGCGTGCAGCGGAGGCACCGCCGTGCTGCTGCCGCAGAAAGCGCACATCGTCATAGGGCGGTTGCTTCAATGCCGGCAGCGAACCATCGTCAACGACCACAAATTCAACCTCATGAGAATGGCCGCTTCCGTCGTGGAACGAGCGAAGGCATTGCTGCAGGGCAGCGTCGTTGTTATAGCACGGTATGAGGACAGAAAGCAGCAAGAGCGAATGGCGATGTTGAGGAGTTGGAATGTTGGTGCACTTTTACAAGAAAAAAAGGGCTGCAGCACGGAGGCCGCAGCCCAAAGAAAACTATTAAATATTATCGATTTATTTCTTTTCCGGGATAGCTTCGAGGGCAGCCACGAGATAGTCGAAGAATTTCTTGCAGCTGGGGATGTTGGCACGTTCGTCAGGGCTGTGGGGGCTCTGCAGCGTGGGGCCGAAGCTGATCATGTCCATTTCCGGGTACTTGCCGCCGAGGAGGCCGCATTCCAAACCAGCGTGGATAGCGACGACGGCAGGTTCCTTCTTGTAGAGCTTTTTGTAAGTCTGCTTCATGGTTTTGAGCAGCGGGCTCTGCATGTTGGGTTTCCAACCGGGATAGGCGCCCGAAAGCTTGCAGGTGCCGCCGGCGAGCTCGGCGAGGCAGACGAGACGTTCGGCGAGAGCTTCCTTGGCCGTGTCAACCGAAGAACGGAGCAGGGCCTGGACGGTGAAGTTCTTGCCTGTGGTTTTTACGATAGCCAGGTTGAGAGAGGTCTCCACGAGGCCTTCCATATCGCGGCTCATGCGGATCACGCCGTTGGGAGCCACCATCATCAGGTTGATGATTTTCTGCGTGTCGGCGTCGGTGATGACATTCTGGGTCATGCGGACCTTTTCGGCTTTCATGAAGAAATCCGGTTCGACGGAAGCGAGTTCCTTCTTGACCCAGCCAGCCACCTTGTCGAGTTCGGCGAGAATGCAGTCGGTGTGCTCCTTGGGGAAAGCGATGACGGCTTCAGCGTCGCGCGGGATAGCGTTGCGCATGTTGCCGCCGTTGATGCTGACAAGGCGGAGGCCGCAGTCAGCCACCCAACGGAGGTGACGGAACATGAGCTTGTTGACGTTGGCACGGCCGGAGTTGATTTCCATGCCGGAATGACCACCTTTGAGGCCGCCGAAGGAGACCTTGTAGGCGCAGTAGTCCTTGGGAGCCTTTTCGGTAGCGTAGGGGATGGAGAGTGTGGCGTCGACGCCGCCGGCGCAGCCCACATAGAGCTCACCTTCTGTCTCGGAGTCGAGGTTGAGCAGGAAATCGCCGTGGAGTTCGCCAGCCTTGAGGCCGAAAGCGCCGGTCATACCGGTTTCTTCGTCGGTAGTGATGAGGGCTTCGAGGGGACCGTGTTTGATGGTTTTGGATTCAAAGACAGCCATGATGGCAGCGACGCCCATGCCGTCGTCGGCGCCAAGGGTGGTGTCGCAAGCGTAGACCCAGTCGTCAACTATTTTGGTTTCGATAGGATCTTTGAGGAAGTCGTGGACCTTGCCGGCGCGAGCCTGGGGGACCATGTCCATGTGTGCCTGAAGGACGACGGGACGTACCTTCTCCATGCCCTTGGTGGCGGGTTTGGAGAAGATGACGTTGCCGACCTTGTCGACACGGCAGTTGATTTTCTTGGACTCAGCCCACTTGACGAGGAAGTCGCGGACAGCTTCTTCGTGCTTGGAAGGACGGGGGCAACGCGTTAAGGAGTAGAAATTGCTCCACAATGCTTTAGGCTCTAAATCTTTGATAGTCATAACAATGTATAATTAAAATGTGATTCTTTATTACTAATGAGGCTACAAAAGTACATTTTTTCATTTAAACCACAAAATTTTTTTTTGAAACAGGCGTTCATAAAACCGAAAAAAAGAACAAAAATCCATGACCTGCCCCAACTGTCCACGGCGCTGCAGCGAGCGCCCCGGCTATTGCCAAGCCGACAGCCGCCACCCCGAAGTGGCTGCCGTCTATCCCCATAGGGGCGAAGAGCCCCCGCTGTCGGGCAACAAAGGCATCAGCAACGTCTTCTTTGCACATTGCAACCTGCAATGCATCTACTGCCAGAACCACGAGATTTCGCGAGCCGCTGTGAGCCCCGAGCTGGTCAGATACCGAAGTCTGGAAGCCATCATCTACGGCGCCATCGAGTCGCTGCAGCACACCGAGAACATGCTGGGACTGGTGAGCGCTACGCAGTATGCCGATGTCATCCCTGCGCTGATAGACGGGCTGCACCAACGTGGGTGCTATCCCACGGTGGTATACAACAGCAACGGCTACGAGCGTGTGGAAGTGCTGCAACAGCTGGCACCCTATGTCGACATCTACCTGCCCGACTTCAAATATGCCGATGCTGCACTGGGACAGCGCTATTCGCATGTGAGCGACTATCCGGAGGTGGCAGGACGGGCGCTGAAAGAGATGCTTGACCAGAAAGGCACCTCGCTGCCCATCGACGACAGCGGCCTTGCCTTTCGCGGCATCATTGTGCGCCACCTCGTCTTGCCCGGACAGGTGCAGAATTCCATCGACAGCCTGCGGTGGATAGCAGACAACCTGTCGACGAACCTCCATATCTCGCTCATGGCGCAATATAATCCTCCCGAGGTGCCCTCGCTGCCCGACGCTCTGAATCGGAGGCTGCAAGCCGAAGAATACCAAGAGGTTGTCGATGCTTTCTATGCCTTGGGATTCCATCGCGGATGGGTGCAGCAACTTGAAGCCGCCGACAGCTACAACCCCCATTTCAAAGACAAAGAAATATTCCGTAACCGTTGATTCCGACAATCGAAAACACCTCATAAAGCGCCCACAACAAAACACCCCAATCAACAAATTAAAAGCGTCGAACCATTATGTCCAAACGAACCGTCTATACCCTGAGCGACGAAGATGTCTGCATGCCCATCGAAGAGCAGCTCGAAAACACGGCAGTGCTGGCTTGGCGAACCAGCTACACCGCATTCACTTTTGCCTTCTACCTGAACCAGATTTTCCACATGGAGCTGCGGCGCTGCAACGACATACAGCTCAGCTCGATGAAAGAAGCCATCCGATGCTCGGTCTATTCCTACAGCGACCCTGTGGATCACCTGAACTATTTCCTTATAGAAAATAATATGGAAGACATGCAAAGCGTGAAGGCACTCTCCTATTTCGACAAAATGCTTCTCGTCAACGGAGCAGAAGCCTCGGAGCGTGCCGATGCCATCGACGAAGAACTGAAAGCTCCCATGCGCCACCACGACGACATTCTGGGCACCCAATATGAAGAGATGCGCCACACCTTTGTGGAGACCGGCATCATTGAGAGTGCACGCTTTGACTTCACCGATGCCGAAATCCCTACAGCGTCGATCCTGGATTCCGACAGCGCCCTAAGCAAGAAACAGCAGAACTTCCTGCAGTTTTACCGTGACTACATCCAAGGCATCCTCATAGAAATCGACGACCTGATACAATATTTCGAGTAGACGAAGCAAACGCCTTGTCGTGCATGCCACGCTATTCTTCTGTCACTTTGAAGAAATCGACAGACCCCCTTTTTATTTTTTGGAAGAATTTGTGTCTTTTAAATGTTTTTTTTGTACTTTTGCACATTGAATTTTTAGGCATAAAAAACCTATTATTACATCAAACAACTAAAAACCAATTATTTGCAACCCAAATTACTCACCACCATGGAAGAAACAAAAGAGATGCAACCTGTGGCCAACGAGCCTGAAACCCCCGTTGAGGAGACCTCGTGTGCCAACAACAACACCGAAACTCTGGCAGCCGACGCTGCTGATCAGCCCGCCCCCATTGACGCTACCAATCCTACTGCCGAAGAGGATGCCCCCACCGAACAGCCCAAGGCTGACCATGAGCAAGATACAGCGCCTTCTACCCCCACCGACAACGAGGAACAGCCAGCAACGCCGAGCGAACCAGAAACCATCGAAAACGCCGAAAGCACCGACGAAAAGGACAACGCCAACGACGACACCGAAGAGGCAGAACCCGAAGTGGACTACACTTCTCGCAGCCGCGAAGAGCTGGTCAGCGACCTGAAGGAGCTGTTGCAAACCGACGACATCACCAAAATCAAGAACCGCGTGGCGGCCCTGAAGCTTTGCTTCAACAACGCCGACCGCGAGGCCAAGAAAGCCGCCTTCGAACAATTCCTCGCCGACGGCGGAAACAAAGACGAATACCAAGACCGCGACGACGCGACCGCTGAGGCATTCCGCAAGGCTTATGCCACCTATCGCGAACGCCGCCAAAAACATATAGACGAAATAGAGGCCCGCAAGCAGCAGAACCTGCAGGCCAAACAGCAAATTCTGGAAGAGCTCCGCAAACTGATTGACAGCGACACGGAAAGCCTGAAACAGACCTACGACGAATTCAACACCATTCAGGAACGCTGGAAAGCCATCGGCGAGGTGCCCCGCACCGAAATCAACGGCCTCTGGCAGAACTACCACTTCCTGGTGGAGCAGTTCTTCAACAAGGTGAAAATGAACAAGGAGCTTATGCTTCTGGATCAAAAAAAGAACCTGGAAAGCAAGACGCTGCTCTGCGAGAAAGCCGAAGAGCTGATAGTGGAGACCTCGATCACCAAAGCCTTCAAGGAGCTGCAGAACCTCCGCGACCAGTGGCGCGAAATCGGTCCCGTTCCCGTGGAACAGAACGACGAGATATGGGCACGCTTCCGCAACGCCGCCAACCAGATAGACCAACGCAGAAAAGAATTCTACGAACAGCGCCGTCAAGAGCAAGACAACAACCTGCTGGCCAAACAGGCACTGCTGGACAAAGTGAACGAACTGACGGCCGAAAAACCCGCTTCAACCAAGAGCTGGAACGACATCTCGGCACAGTTAGACGAACTGTTGAAGATATGGAAGACCATCGGCCCCGTGCCAAAAGAGCAAAACGAGGATATCTGGAACAACTTCAAGGGAGGCATCGACCGCTTCTACGAACAGAAGAAGCAATACTTTGACGGCCTGAAAGATGAACAGACAGAAAACTACAACAAAAAGATAGACCTGTGTCTGCAGGCCGAAGCCATCGCCAAACGCGAAGACTGGAAGAAAGCCACCGAAGAGCTGCTGAAACTGCAGGAAGAATGGAAGCAGATCGGTCCGGTCAACAAAAAATACTCCGAAAAGATATGGCACCGCTTCCGTGGCGCCTGCGACGAATTCTTCGCCAAAAAGTCGGATTACTTCAACAACCTGCGCGGATCGGAACAGGAGAACCTGGAGAAGAAAGAAGCCCTCCTGGCAGAGCTGAAAAGCCACACCTTCGGCGACGACAAGGAGGAGAACCTGAATGCCATCAAGGACTTCCAGCGCCGCTGGATGGAGATAGGCTATGTGCCCATCGCCGAAAAGCAACGTCTGCAGAAAGACTTCCGCGACACCATCAACGGTTACTTCGAACAGCTGAAAATCAGCGCCCGCGAAGCGCAGGCCAACGCCTATCGCGAAAAAATCCGCAACGTGGTCGGCAACAGACAGGCCACCAACAGCGAACGCGAGAACCTGATGGACCAGATCACGAAACTGCGCAACGACCTGTCGTTGTGGGAGAACAACCTCGGTTTCCTGGCCAACTCGAAACAGGCCGACCTGCTGAAAGAAGAATTCGAGAAAAAAATGCAGAACGCACGTCAACAGATTGCGCTGCTGCAAGCCAAGCTGAAAATACTTGACGAAGCCAGCAAGGGCGACAACGCCAAGAAAGAAGCCGACGCCGACACCAAAGAAAGCGAAGCCGAAAGCTGAACATTCTGACACCTATTGCACACTATAGAAAACCCGGGGGCATGTGCTTGCTTCCCGGGTTTTTCCGTGGTGAGAGACTGTACATATGGATTCAATATTAATAATGCATTTCGTCAGGTTTGACGGCACCAAAGAAAATGTATTTTGCACTTTCACTAAAATGTTGTATTTTTGCAATTTGTTTATATCAGCGACAGATATGAGAAGAACAAGAAGAAACCTATTTATTATCACACTGTTGGCTCTCCTGATAGCGACGGGATGCCGTGGCAGCCAAGATGGCGGAAACAATGGGGAAGGCGTGCATTTTGAGCGCTTCGAGCAGGTGCTCTTCGACACTCCCGCCGACCAACTGCCACAACGGCTCGCCGATTTCCGCTCAGCATTTCCCAGCCCGCTGCTCAACATCTATCCCGAGCAGGCGGACTTCATGGCCCAGCTGCGTGGCTTCATCGCCGACAGCGTCATAGAAAACATCTACCGCATCACGCAGCGCAGATACCAAGACCTGACGTGGCTGCAGAAGGAACTCGAACCCGCTCTTGAGAAAGCCACCAAAGCCGACGCCGACATCAGCATCAGCCATTTCGCCACCTTTGTGTCGGGATTTTTCGACTACAGTCAGCGCATCCTCGTCGACCCCGAAAGCCAGAGCGTGCTGGTGAGCATAGACCAGTATGCCGTGGGCGACATGGAACGTTATTCCTTTTTCGGACTGCCCCTCTACATCGTAGAACTCAGCGACAGCATCTACATGGCTTCCGACATCATGGCCGAGATAGCCCGCCAATACATCGCCGCCCCCGACGAAAAAGATGTCACCATGCTGGATCGCATGATTATGGAAGGCAAGGTGCTCTACTTCCTCGACCAGGTGATGCCCCGCAAAAAGGATTGCCTGAAGATACGCTACACCGACGAGCAGATGGAATGGTGCCAAAAGAACGAACGCATGATATGGGCTTACTTCATCGAACACAAACTTCTGTACGAAAAGGACTTCAGCCGCTACCACAACTTTGTGGACGAAGCTCCCAAAACCAATGCTTTCAAAGACTCGGCGCCGCGCACCACCGACTACATCGGCTGGCAGATTGTACGACACTATATGGACAACAGCAAGTGCACGCTGAAAGAACTGTTTGAGAACAGCAACTCGCAAGCCATCCTGCAAGCTTCGAAATACAAACCCTGAACAACACATACCCCACCCCATGTCAAAATCATCACAAACACGTAACGTATATACCTATATACTCCTCAAACTGCTGATAGCCTTCGCCTTTCTCTTCTTGACACAGGCCGCCTTCTATCTGCTCAACAAGATGCACTTCCCCATAGCCAACGCACGCGAATGGTGCGGCATCGTGTGGGGATTCACGCGCTTCAGTTTCGCCACCCTGGCGTTGGTGCTGGCACCCTTCATCGTCGTCAACCTCCTGCCCTTCAATTGCCGCTGGAGCCGATGGTATCGCATCATGAGCAATGTGCTTTACATCATCCCCGCCCTCACCGTCATAGTCGTCAACCAGATCGACGTGGCCTATTTCCAGTTCACCTACCGTCGCATGAGCAGCGAGATGTTTGCCTATATGGGTGTCGGCGGCGACATGGGCAACCTGATACCCAAGTTTTTGGTCGACTACTGGCCCGTCAGCGTAAGCGGCGTGGTCATCATAGCCCTTTTCCTGATCTGCTCCCACCGTATCCAGTTCCCCGCTCTCAATCCCTACGCCGTAAACCGTCGCAACGACTGGATAGGCCTTGGCGTTGGCTTGCTGGTCACATTCCTGTTGATGCGCGGCGGTATGCAACGCCATTTCATCCACCTCAACGACACAGCCCGCTATTGCCAGATGAAGAACACCCCGTTGGTGCTCAATTCGCCCTACAATATCATCCGCACGCTGGGAGTACCCGACCTGGAACCCGTACACTACATGGACGACGAAAATGCCCGCCAGCTCTTCGACCCGCTCTTCAAGCCTCTGGCACACAACGGCAACCATAGCGAAGCCCTAAGCTATGGCGACTTCAAGGCCGGCGCCGGACAGATACCCTATTTAGGCAACGACAGCACCACCTACTACCGCGGCAAGAACGTTGTCATCATCATCCTGGAAAGCTTCTCGCAAGAATATATGGGCTGCTACAACGAAGGCACCATGGAGAGTTTCACACCCTTCCTCGACTCGCTGGCCGAACGCAGCCTGCTCTTTTCCGGCAGAAGCAACGGCAAGAAATCCATCGAATCCATCCCCGCCGTGATGACCTCGCTGCCCACGCTGATGGACCGTCCCGTGCTGATGTCTTCGTTCAAGGACAACGACATGCAGGGACTGCCCGCCATCCTGAAGCGACACGGATACACGACAGCCTTCTTCCACGGCGCCTACAACGGCTCGATGGGCTTCGACGCTTTCTGCAAGAAGATTGGTTTCGACGCCTACTACGGCCGCAACGAGTTTGGCAACGAAGCCTGCTATGACGGCACCTGGGGCATCTTCGACGAGCATTTCCTGCAGTTTATGGTGCAGCGGTTGACGCAGACCCCGGAACCCTTCTTTGCCGGCGTATTCACCATCTCCTCGCACCACCCCTACACCATCCCCAAGGAATACCAAGGAAAACTGAAACAGGGCATCCACCCCATCCTGGAATGTGTGAACTACAGCGACATGGCCCTGCGCAAATTCTTTGCCTCCGCATCGAAGATGCCGTGGTATGACAACACCCTTTTCATCATCATGGGCGATCATCCTGCGCAAGCGCTGAGCCCCGCCTACAACAACTACGACGGCTGGTACCGCATTCCAATGATTGTCTTCGACCCGCAGCACCCTGTGGCGCAACGCTCCAACCGCATCATGCAGCAAAGCGACGTCATGCCCACGCTGATCGACTACCTGGGCTACGACGAACCCTGCATCTGCTTCGGCACCAGTGCGCTGCAGCAACGCGACGGATGGCAGATAGCCTACGGTTGCGGCTACCACCAGCTGGTGAGCCCCGAAGGCGTAGACTTGATAGAAGAGGCGCCACAACGAACATTTGAGGAGAACGGCGGAGGAAAGCTGCAACTTCTCAAAGCCATACTGCAACAGTACAACGACAGAATGTTAAACAACCGTCTGAAGCCATGAAACGTCACCTTCTCTTTATCGTCAACCCCATATCGGGAATCGGCAAGCAGAAAAAAATAGAGCAACTGCTCTCTCAGTATATCGACACAACCCTGATCGACTACACGGTGCGCTACACCGAGCGCATCCATCACGGCACCGAGCTGGCACGCCAAGCCGTGGAGGAAGGCGTCTTCGACGCCGTGGTAGCCGTTGGTGGCGACGGTAGCGTCAACGACATCGTCAGCGGCATCGCCGGCACCGACATGACGTTGGGCATCATACCCTGCGGCAGCGGCAACGGGCTGGCACGCAACCTGAAGATTCCACTGGTCCCGGCACAAGCCATCGACGTTCTGAACCATTTCAAGATTGGCGAGATCGACACCATCACACTCAACGACCGCGTGGTCGCCAGCATTGCCGGCATCGGCTTCGACGCTCGCGTGGCACGACGCATGAAGCAAGCCAAAGTGCGAGGGCTGCAGGCCTATGCCAAAATCATTGTCAGCGACTATGCCACCTATAAGTCACACACTTACAGGCTCAACATCGACGGCGAAGAGATAGAACGCAAAGCGTGGTTCATCAGTTTTGCCAACTCCAACCAGTTCGGCTATAACACCACCGTAGCGCCCCTGGCGCAACTCGACGACGGCCTTATCGACGTGTGCATCGTCGACCGCATACCCCTGCTCCACCTGCCCCTTACGGCACCGCTGCTCTATCTGAACCATTTCGAGCTCTCGCAGCATGTGGAGTATTTCAAGGCCCACGAGGTTACCGTCTACAACAACGAAGAGCAATGGGTCAACATTGACGGCGAAGGCGAGAAGATTGGCAAGGAGCTGCACTTCGTCAACAACCGGAAAAATCTGAAAATCATAGTCCCCTGATACGCTTTATGTCGAAAAAGAACAAGATTGGAGTGGTCTACTCCACCAACCCTGACTACAAATACCAATACGAAGATGAGGTCGAAGAGCCCGAAACCCTGCCAGCAGAGCGCCAGCGGCTCCGCGTAAGCCTGGAACGCAAAGGCCGGGGCGGCAAAGAGGTGACCCTTGTAAAGGGCTTCGTTGGCAAGGACGACGACCTTCAGGCCTTGGGCAAGATGCTGAAAACAAAATGTGGCGTTGGTGGCAACGTGAAAGATGGCGAAATCCTGATACAGGGCAACCTTTGCGACAAGGTGCGCCAGCTGCTTGCCGCCGAAGGCTACAGCGTCAAATAAAGACAAATATGCTAATTCGTTTTTGAAGGGTCAGAATTGCAGATGGAAGGATAGAGGAGACGAATACCGTGTGAAACAAAGACGGGCGGATAGCAGTCCGGCAGAAAGTAGCCCTGCAGATTAATATTTCGTTTTGACCGACTTATGGCGACCGGCCTTATAGAAATGCTTCTTCCAATACGAGTTTTCGAGGCTGCTGATAGCCACGCCGTGCGACGTGGAAGAATGGACAAAAAGGTCATCTTTGAGGTATATGGCGACGTGCGACACCTTGCCGTTTGAGTTGACGAAAAACAGGACATCGCCCTCGCGAAGTTTGTTGCGGGCCACGAAAGAGTCCATGTCCTTTTGGATGTCGTTGGCGGTGCGGTGGAGGGTGATACCATAGACCGACTTGAAAACATTGCCTACGAAACAGGAGCAGTCAACACCCGAGGTAGTGCATCCTCCATAGAGGTAGGGCGTACCGAACCAGGCGTTGATGGCTTCGTAGAGTTTGGGGTTATCCTTATCGTTGAGATCGATGCCACAAGGATTCGACGAGGCACCTGCCGATTGCCCTTGCGGTTGCTGGGAGCGAAACCTTACAGGCTTCTCGTTGACAAGTTCGTCGGCATAGAGCTGAGCGACGATATAGTCCTCATCGTCGAGGTTCGTTGAGAGGAATTTCTTGATAGCCTTGCATGATGACAGAGAGCAGACTACGAAGAGCATCAGGAGCAGATGGTGGAATTTGGGTTTTGAGGTCATATGTGTAAGGATATGGATGTCAAGTAGTGAATGGAAAGAAAAGCGGCACCGGGGATGCTGCTGCGCTGGCGCTTCAATCATCGGTGACCCGAGTCACCACGAAGACGTCTTCGTTTTGGCGCTTCATGAAGTAAGTCTCGCGGCCATAGCGTTCTATGGAGTCGAGGTCGTTTTTGAGGCGCATGGCTTGGATGCTGTCGTCGCGAATGCCTTGCTTGAGCGTGTCGATAGTGTAGTTGAGTTGAGCCACATCGCGACGGAGCGAACGCGTGATGAGGAGGTTGTTTTCGTCGAGAAAAAGAATGATGAGCAGGAAAATAGCCAGCGTTATGATATACTTGTTTTTAAGTATTTTGGGTATTTTGATACGCTGAAAGAACGACAGCTGCGTACTTTCAGAGTCAGAGTGCTGATGAGGTTTCTTTTTGAAAAGCATAATACCAACGGTTGAGGGATGATTTTATTTGACGCGGAGACGCTGACCTTCACGGATATTGTCCGAGCGCAGATTGTTGAGTTTCTTGAGTTTCGCCACAGTGGTATTGTGTTTGGCAGCAATCTTGCCGAGGTTGTCGCCACGGCGGACCTTGTAGTAAGTCGGCGAATCCTTATGAGTGTTTTTTGCCGGAGTGGTCTTGGTGGTTTGCGAAGTGGTGCCTTGCTGCGACTGCGTTTTGGTCGGTTTGGAAGGCTGCGTGGTCACGCTGTCAGCAGCGGTCTTGATGCTGTCGTTGATCTCTTTTTCCTTGTTATGGGAATCCTCGCTGACCTTGGACGAGGAGACAGGCAGATGAATCTTGAGGCGCGTACCCACCTTGAGGGAACTCTTGCGGCCTTTGCCGTTCCAGCGCTTAAGGCTGTTGACGGAAACGCCGTATTTTGCTGCAATAGAAGAATATGTCTCCCCTTTACGCACCTTGTGGTAGACAATGGTACCCTGAGTCACGTTGACCAAAGCACGTTTCGATATGGTGTCTTTGGAAGCCTTGTAGATAGAATCTTCCCATTTGAGGAAGAGGCTGGTACGGTTGGTGGGGATGGCAATGGCGTATGTTTTGGAAGAGGCAGGGACGATGTCGGCACGGAAATGCGGGTTGAGCTGGCGCAGCTGTATCGCCGGGATGCCCGTCAGCCGTTCTACGACGCCGAAATGGACATCATGATGCAGGTGGATGGTGTCGGTACGGATTGGTATCTCGTAGCGTCCGGCGGTGATGCCATGTTCCTGATAGTAGTTCATGACGTAGGTGGCACCGATGTAGGCAGGCACATAGCCGCGTGTTTCGCGGGGCAGATAAGGGTAAATCTCCCAAAAGGTGTGCTTGCCGCCCGAGCGCGCGATGGCTTTGTTGACATTGCCGGGGCCGCAGTTGTAGGCAGCCATAGCGAGATGCCAGTCTTTATAGATATCATAGAGGTTGCGCAGCAGGCGTGCGGCAGCCACAGTAGACTTGTAGGGGTCACGACGCTCGTCGACCAGCGAGTTGACTTCAAGATTATAATGCTTACCCGTGGAATAGATGAACTGCCAGAGACCCGCGGCACCGGCGCGCGATGTAGCCAAGGGGTTCAGGGCCGACTCGACGATGGTGAGGTATTTGAGTTCCTCGGGCACGTTGTAGCGGTCGAGGATCTCCTCAAACATGGGGAAATAATATTCCGACAGAGAAAGCATAGCATTGATACGATGGCTCATGATGCGCACATAGAGTTTGATGTAGGCGCGCACGTCAGAGTTGTATGTCATCGGCACGACCATATGGAGGCGCTGCAGACGGTTGATAAAGACAGAGTCGGGGATGCGGTCGAACTCAGCGTAATATTGCGAAGCCTTGCGGTTCATGTGGCGGTTGGCCGACTGGAGATAGTGCTGCATGTAGAAATTCTGTAGCAGACTGTCGTAGTTGGCGGCGTCGATAGCCTTGAAGAAAGAGGTGTCGATGCTATTGTCGGGACGCTGGGCAACGGTCCTGAAAGAATTGGTAGAGAACAACAAGAAGAATACAGTAAGCAGTATGGAGAATCGAAAAGAAATTTTCATATTCATATAATATTTTAAATAGTAACTCATCCAATTTGAATTTAGTATATGAAAAATGAATTTCAGTCAAAAAAAAAAGCAGTTCGGATTTTTTTTTATATTTTTTATTAAAACATAATATATTAAAAATCAACACAAATACAAAAGTTATCAACCATCAAGGGGTATAAAAAAAAGAATCGAATATTTTTTCTGTCCTGCAATTGCAAAAAAATGACTACTTTTGCACCGATAAAATAATGCAATTTCTCGAAACAAAACAGACACATATATGAGTACAAAAAAATTCACTTTAGTGATTAATCCCGGCGCTACCTCTACCAAAGCTGCCATCTACGAAGGAGAAACCGAAGTCTTCACCGAGAATCTGAGCCACCCCATTGAAGAAATCCAGAAATTCAAGGAAGTAGCCGACCAGTTCGACTACCGCAAGGGTGCTATACTCGACATGTTGAAACGCCACAATGTGGGTACCGACGAAATAGCCATCGTTATGGGTCGTGGTGGCCTCACCCGTCCCTGCGAGTCAGGAACCTACGAGGTCAACGATCTTATGAAGCAGGAGTGCCATGACGGCATCCAGGGCAAGCATGCTTGCAATCTGGGAGCCCTCATAGCCGACAGCATCGCTACCGAGATAGGACTGGAGCACGCCTACATCTCCGATCCCGGCATCGTCGATGAGCGTCCCGACTTCGCCAAAATCAGCGGCCACCCCGTTTTCGATCTCGACCCCAGCCGCGAAGGCGTCATCTGGCACTGTCTGAACCAGAAAATGACCGCCAAGCTCTATGCCCGCGAACTGGGCAAACACTATGAAGACCTCAACCTCATCATCGCCCACATGGGTGGTGGCGTCAGCGTAGGCATCCACAACCACGGCCGCGTCGTCGAGGTGAACCGCGCACTCTGCGGTCTCGGTGCCTTCTCGCCCACACGTTGCGGCAGCATCAACGCCTCCAAGCTCATCGAGGTGGCCTGCAGCGGCAAATACACCGAAGCACAGCTCAAGAAAATGGTAACCGCCGAAGGCGGCTTCGTGGCCTATCTGGGTACCAACGACGCCTACGAAGTGGAGAAGAAAGCCCTCGCCGGCGACGAAAAATGCAAGCTGCTGGTCGACGCCTTCTGCTATCAGGTGGCCATGGAAATCAGCCGTCTCGCCGCTGTGGTGTGCGGCAAAGTGGATGCCATCCTCCTCACCGGCGGCATTGCCTACAGCAAGCCCTGGATGGCTGAAATCACCAAACGCATCGACTGGATTGCCCCCGTCAAGATCTACAAAGGCGAAAACGAGATGCTCGCCCTGGCCATGTGCGGCAAAGAGATTCTCGATGGTGCCAAAGCCAAGATTTACGCTTAATCAGCCACGCATTTCGTCTATAAAGCCGAAAAAACAAGATATCCGCATCGGGAGCCAATCCTGATGCGGTTCTTTTAGATACTTTATTCAACAATACCCTTCAAACACATCAAACTCACAAAAAAACGCTCTAAGCAATGAAAAAAGTCACTTTGTTTTTAGTCGCCGCTCTGGTCGGTAGCACGCTGGCAGCACAGAACGACGAGGTCACCGTGAAACGCGGAAAGGCCACCATGACAGAGGCCTACTACTACCAGCTGAAACAAAAAGCCGACGCCTATGAACGACTCACCAACGAGCTCGAAAGCACCACAAAAAGGCTCGAAGACACGGAAAAAGAGATGAAGCGTGCCCTGCGCCTGCGCATTCCTGGCTGGGCCGGGAA
>CAMNKG010000019.1 GCA_946542135.1 uncultured Bacteroidales bacterium | reverse complement strand
CGAGGGCCTGCACCAACTTCATCTGCAGCCGTGGCGCATCGGCCGACGGGTCGACGATGATAACCTACGCTGCCGACAGCCATACGCGCTACGGCCAGCTGCGCTACCATCGCGGCGGCGACCACCAGCCGGGCGAGACGGTGCGGCTCTACAACTACGGCAGCCTGAAGTTCCAGATCGAGATTCCGCAGGTGGCGCACACCTACAACGTGGTGGGCTTCATCAACGAATGCCAGCTGGCCATCGGCGAGACCACCTGGGGCGGCATCAGTCCTCTCGACAAGGGCAACGCCGAGGGCATCGACTACGGCAACCTTATCTACTTGGCTCTGCAACGTGCCGCCAACTGCCGCGAAGCCATCAAGGTGATGGCCGAACTGGTGGAGACCTACGGCTATGCCGACGGCGGCGAGAGCTTCTCGCTGGCTGACCCCAAGGAGGTGTGGATATTCGAGATCACCAGCAAGGGTCCCTACGAGAAGGGCGCCGTGTGGGTGGCGCGCCGCGTGCCCGAAGGCTACGTATGCGGCCACGCCAACCAGGCCCGCATCACCACCTTCCCCCAGATGCGAAAGGAGTCGAACCTCAGCATCGACAGCCGCAACCTCAAGCACATCTTCAAGCCCGAGGTGGAATGCGTCTATGCCGGCGATGTCGTCAAATTCGCCAAGGCACACAATATTGCCGCCTATGCCGGTCAACCCAAGCACACCGATGCCGACTTCAGCTTTGCCGACACCTACAATCCCCTTACGTTCAGCGGCTTGCGTGCCTGCGAGGCGCGCGTATACGCCATGTTTAACCGTGTGAATGGCAACATGAAGCAGTATGAGGCTTTCGCCATGGGCGACAAGACCGCCCAGCGACTGCCGCTGTGGATTCAGCCCGACCGCAAGCTCAGCGTGCACGACATTATGGAGCTGATGCGCGACCACTTTGAAGGCACGCCGATGGATATGACCGGCGACGTTGGTGCTGGTCCCTTCCATTGCCCCTACCGCTGGCGCCCGATGGACTTTGAGGTGGACGGCAAGAAATACATCCACGAACGCGCCATATCGACGCAGCAGACGGGCTTCAGCTTCGTGGCCCAATGCCGCGGCTGGCTGCCCAACAAGCTGGGCGGCATCATCTGGTTTGGCGTCGACGACACCTACAGCACTGTCTACTGCCCTATGTTCTGCGGCATCACCCAGGTACCCATCTGCTTTGAAGAGGGCAACGGATCGATGAGCCAATACAGCGAGACGTCGGCCTTCTGGCTCTTCAACCGCGTCAGCAATTTCTGCTACCTGCGCTACGACTCGATGATCGTCGACGTGCGCCGCGTGCAGGGCGAACTGGAACGCGACTTCATGCAGATCGTGGACGGCGTCAGCAGCCAGTATGAGAACTATGACGACGCCCGCCTGGTGGCTGCGCTTAATAAGACCAGCAACCGCTGCGCCGACCAGATGATGCGCCGCTGGACAGACCTCGACCACATGCTGCTGATGAAATACATCGACGGCAACATTAAAACCGTCGAAAACGGTCGCATCAAGACTACGCCCACCGGCGTCGTCACCGGCATACGGCAGCCGCCCTATCCCGAATGGTTCTACCGCTTGATAGTGAACGACAAAGGCGACGTGCTGCGGAGCAAGGAATAGCGAATAGGGCAACGGTTTTGCAAAATGGCTGGCGTGGCTGCCGGTTACGTCAAGCCTGACAGAGGTGCACAAAAATAAAGTTTTTTGTGCACCTCTGTAGTTTTCGGGCTTCTTTATACGTCATTATTATACTTGTTGTACGTCTTCGATGACGTGCGCCAATAGTCAAATAGGAAAACAAAGAAAAACGTAAAATACTATTATCATGAAAAAAACCTTTTTGTTGCTGTTGACCCTATGGTTGACAATGGCAGCTGGGGCGCAAGACTGGCGCGCCACGGTGCCTTACCATTATGGCTTCGAGGATGCGACAGAGAACGCTGCCTGGATGCTGCTGAACGTCGACTCGCTGCCAAACCAGTGGTTTATAGGCTCGGCCACCAACAACGGCGGCACGCAGAGCCTCTACATCACGAACGATACGGGGCTAAACAACAACTATGTAGACACTTCTGCCGTCAGCGTCATCGCCTATCGCGACTTTACGCTTGAGGCGGGATTCTATTCCATCGGCTTCGACTGGCGCAGCGTCGGCGAGAGGTATTACGACATACTTATTTCCGTCTTGGTTCCCGAATCGGCCGACAGCCTGCTGCGCTCCGGTGTGAGTCTGCCAAATGGTGTCAGCGTCTGGAGTGGTCTTCCTGACGACTGGATCAACTTGGGTCCGGCTAACGGCTTCGGTCTGAGCAACGCCACCGGATGGACAAGCCAAAACGCCTATTTCGACGTGCCCACCACGGGCAACTACCGTCTGGCTTTTATCTGGACCAACGATGCCGGCAGCGGTACCAATCCTCCTGCTGCGATAGATAACATCAACTTCCGTCGCGTCACCTGCTTGCAACCCACCCAACTGAGTTGCCTGCAGGATATTGATGCGGTGACCCTTTCGTGGACGGCTGGCAGCAGCGAGACCAACTGGTTGGTGGTTGGCAACGACACTAGCTATCTGTCCAACAGCAACACCATTAGCGTCGGCGGCCTTATGCCCCGAACTACTTATACCTTCCAGGTCTACGCCCTCTGCGACGACGGTGACACCAGCCTGCCCGCTACCATCACTTGTGCCACAGGCATCACTATCCCCTACGCCGAGAATTTCGAAGATTCAGCCTATAACGGTATGGACTACATCCCGGGATGGTCTTACTTGATGACTGGCGATTCGGCCCATAGTGCAGGCGCCTACCTCCCGATGCTCTACGGAAGCGACGGCGACCATATGCTGCGGTTGAGAGGTTTCGGCTATGCCATCATGCCCCTCGTCGACACCCCTGTCGACACCCTGCAACTCTCTTTCAACCACACCGTTTCCAGCGCCGACAGTCCCCTTGAAGTCGGTGTCATGGAGGGCTCTATCTTCGTGCCCCTGGCAACACTCAACGACCCCGTCGGCACCAGCCACAAGACCCTCTACCTGCTGAACTATGCTGGCACGGGACGCCACATCGCTTTCCGCAACTATAGCAACGATGCCGATGCCGTTTCCAAAACGCACTATATCGATGACATCGTTCTGGACTATCTGCCCAGCTGCTATCCTGTGGCACAGACCATACCAACGCCCGATTCCACCTCGGCAACGGTAGTGTGGACCCCGCAAATCAACGGCAACGCCTGGCTCGTGCAGCTCCTCGACGACAGCGACAGCGTGGTGGCCTCAGTCCATACCACCGACACGGTCCATACCTTCACCTCGCTGGCTCCGCAAAGCGACTACCACTACACTGTCAGAACCCTGTGTGGCGACAACGACACCAGCACTGCCTTCGCTGGCTCGTTCCGCACCAAATGTGTGGCTGTCACCAATGCCGAACTTCCCTATTTCTACGGTTTCGAGGATGACAACCTGGGCTATTGCTGGCACGGCTACGGCAGCGGCTACAACGTTCCCACCACAAGCTGGAACGGCGCCAACAGCGGCAACTACGGTCTCTCTTTCAGCGCCAACGCCGACGACTACAGCTACCTGGTGCTGCCGCTCTTTGAAGCGCCTGTCAACACGCTGATGGTGAGCCTCTATATGCGTGCTGCTACCCGCAACCGCGAGGCTACCATGGTCATCGGCGTGATGGACGACCCCGACGACCTCACCTCTTTCCAGGGTGTCGACACGGTGTCGTCCTCCTCCACTGACATGGATTTCTTCGAACTGCCACTGACCAACTACAACGGCACGGGTCGCAACATCGCCATTCTTTGCGATTCCGGTGCCCTCAACAGTTTCTACATCGACGATGTCACCGTCGAGCTTACCCCTTCGTGCAGCAAGGTGCGCAACCTCGACGTCCCCATCGTTACAGCCGGCGCTGCCCTGGTGCGCTGGACTAACGGTCGCATAGGCAACTATGTCGGCGCCACCGTGGAGGTGCGCGACACCACCAGCGACACATGGCAAAGCGTGACCACCAGCACCATGGAGTCGCTGGTCACCAACCTGAACCACAACATCGCTTACGACGTCCGCGTGGCTGCCATGTGCGAAGGCGGCGACATGTCGCAGTATATGCACACGCTGATAACCACAGCCATGACGGCATGCAACACCATCGACTCGCTCTCTATGAGGAACGACACCCTCATGGGTTTTTCCACCTCCAACCATTTCGAGTTGCCTGTCCACAACTGGCATCCCTACTCCTTCACCGAGCAGCTTTTCACCGCCAGCGAACTCGACACCGCGGGGTCGGTCAGCGCCATAGAATTTTTCTACAGCGACACCCTCCACACGATGACCGCCAAAGACAGCTGCAAGATCTATATGGGCATAAGTGACGGCACCACCATCTCGGGGCGCAACTTTGTCGACCCCTCGCAGATGACGCTGGTCTACAGCGGTCCGCTGAACTGCAGCTACGGGTGGAACACTTTCGCCTTCAACGAAGGCTTCTTCAACTACGACGGTCGCCACAGCCTGGTGATAGCCGTTGTCGACAACTCGGGCGACAGCCACGACGACAGCTACCGCTTTGCCTGCCACAGCGCCTCAGGCAAGGCTATCACCCTCTACAGCAACGAGTACACCTTCGACAACTACATGCTCATGGACTACCTTGACCTGCCTTATCGCAACAACATGGTGCTCCATTTTGCCGATTGCGGCACGGAGAGCGAGTGCTATCCGCCCATGATTTTCACCGAAAACATCGGCACCGACCAGGTCAGCGTCTCCCTTATCCCTGGCGCCTACGAGACTTCGTGGTCGCTCTACGCGCAGGCCATGGGCGACGAGATGACCTATGTCGGCACCACGCAACAGCATAGCTACACCTTCCACAACCTCATGCCCTCCACCACCTACACGCTCCGCATCATGGGCGAGTGCGAAGACTCGGCCTATAGCGATGTCGTGGTTACCACCAAATGCCTCGCCCAGCCGGTGCCTTTCACCGAGGACTTCTCGTCGTGGCCCGTCTCGGCATCACCCATTGTGCCTTCCTGCTGGTACAAATACTACACGCTGGGTGCCAACATACCGTATGTGACCCAGTTTGAAGCTCATAGCGACGGCAACTCGCTGTTCCTCTTCTCCACGGCCAGCAGCTACAGCCTGGTGGCTCTTCCGCAACTCGAACCGTCGGTCGACTCGCTGCAAATCAACTTCTGGCTCTACCGCGAATACAACAGTGGCAACAACAACAATTCCGACCATCGCATGGTGGTGGGTGTGATGAGTGACGTTGAAGATATCGCCACATTCGTCACCATCGACACCATCGTCTCTCCCGTTGTCAACAGCTGGCATTATTTTGAGGTGCCCCTCAACAGCTTCATGGACGACACCCTCCTCACCACCGACCAGAAAGAGGCGCTGCGCCACGGCCGCATCGTGCTCCTCTCGCCTGACAGCTCCTACAGCTATCCTTATATCGATGACATCGAGGTCGATTACATACCCCGCTGTCCGCATCCTACGGGTCTGCGCCACGTGGCCAACAATGCCAGCGACACGCTCGTGGTCAGTTGGGATTTCAGCAGCAACAATCTGGGTTATTTTGTTGGCGACGGCACCAACGAATACTTCACTACCGACACATTCTACTACCTGCCAAACCTCAACGGCAGCATGATGTATGAGGTCTCTGTCAGACAATATTGTGGCGCTACCGACAATGCCGGCCTGATTATATGGAGCGACACCAGCCGTCCCGCCACCGCCAACTACCGTACCAACTGCGGTCCCATCACTCGCACCCCTTGGATTGAGGGCTTTGAGGGTAACTCCGCTCGCGGTGCCTTCGACACCATCTTCGCCCATTGCTGGAACCGTATCAACAATGCGCCCAATTACATGGGTATTCCTCAGATTTCTTCACAAGACGGCTACTATAGCGACATTCATAGCGGCACTCGCGGTGTGAACTGGGAAGCTGGTACCAGCCAGATGTATGGCGACTACCAATACATCATCAGCCCGCGTATCGACACCGCGCTGCTGCCCATCAACCAGTTGCAGGTCAACTTCTGGGCCAAAGCCATGCGCAGTTCCATGACCCCCGTCTTCAAAGTCGGCGTGATGGACGACAGCGAGTCTATTGACAGTTTCGAACCTGTCGACACTATCACCATCCAGGGCATTACCGGATGGAGGAAATACACGATCTATCTGAACAACTATACCGGAAATGGTACCCATATCGCCCTCAAGGCTGACCGTCCTGAAACTGACTGGGAAGCCAGCATTGACGATATCGTCATCGACCTTATGCCCTCTTGCCCGCCTGTGAGCAACATCGCCGTGGTCAACGCAGACACAAGCCTTATCTCGCTCACATGGACCGAAAACGGTACTGCCACCATGTGGGATGTCGAGTATGGTCCGCAGGGCTTCGTTCCCGGCAGCGGCGACGGTACGCTCAGCACGGCAGTAAGTCTGCCCTTCACAGCCACCGGTTTGGCCACCAATACACGCTACGATTTCTACATCAGGCCGCTGTGTTCCGATCCCGTGGAGCCGGTCAGGGCCACTTTTTCCACCTCTGGAGCCTACGTCACGCTGCCTTTCTACTGCGCTTTCGACAACGACAGCCAGAACGGATACTGGGAGTTTTCGAACGGTTCCAACATCAACGCATGGCACATAGGCCACGCCACGGGTCATCTGGACAGCAACGCCCTCTACATCTCCGACAATGGCGGCACGGCCTACCACTACGATGCCGATTCGACCTGCGTAAGCTATGCTTGGGTCAACGTCAAATTTCCCGAGGCGGGCAACTACAACTACAGCTACGACTGGAAATGCCAGGGTCAGGATGCTTACGTGTTCGACTTTCTCCGTGCAGCCTTCGTGCCGGTCAGCGTCGTTCCTCAGGGTTCGCAATACATAGTGCCGGGATTCCATGTCAACACGCTTCCGCAGGGATGGATTGCCATCGATGGAGGCTCCATGCTCAACCGCGACACCACCTGGACTACCGTGCGCAGCGAGGTCAGCATCACCACTCCGGGTATCTATCGCATGATGTTTATATGGTACAACGACCGCATTGGCGTGGGCCATAATCCTCCTGCCGCTATTGACAACGTCATCATACGCCAGACGACATGCCAGATACCTACGGCCCTGCAGTATACCGCCTACGACGACAGCATCGCGCTGGCCTGGACACCAGCTGGCGACGAAAGCCAATGGGTGGTCAGTTGCGAGGACACGTCGTATGTGTGCTCTACGCCCTACACCACCATCACCGGTCTTATGGCCAATACCACCTACCACGTCCAGGTGCGCTCCTACTGCTTCATAGGAGACACCAGTCTGGCTACCACGGCGACCATCCACACCGAATGCCATCCGCTCGCGGTACCCTACTACGAGAATTTCGATGCCATCACCACCTCCACGACTGCGCTTACCGGTGTCGTCATGCCCTGTTGGCATTTCACACCGACGCTCAGCTACGGAAGTGACGAGACCGGTTTGGAACCCACGGTGTATTACGGTTCCAGCCTTGCCCAAAGCGGCAACTACAGCTTACGCTTCAAGGGTGTGGGCTACATCACGCTGCCTCCGGTGGACCTACCTTTGAACCGTGTCAAAATCTCGCTCGCGCATTTCACCAACGATGCTTCCAACACCTTTGAAATAGGTGTTTGGGAAAACGACCAATTCCTCTCCTTCGCCACGGTGAGCGACCAGGCTGGGTCCTACGTCACCCATACGGTGGCTTTCAACAACTACCAGGGCTCCAGCCGCACCATCGCTTTCAAGGTGGTAGACCCCGAACCGGACGGCTACTTCCACAACAGCATCCAGTTTATCGACGATATCGCCATCGAGGAGCTGCCCGACTGCATGCCGGTTGTCAACCCGCACAGCAACTTCGTATCGACCACCGAAATCAACCTCAACTGGACCGATGCCACCCCCGCCGTGGGTTGGATTGTGGCCTACGGTCCTGCAGGAGTGGATATCGACAGCGCCACCACGCTCTACACCACCAGCCATCCTGTGAACATCGCGAACCTCGACACGCTGACCAGCTACGACTTCTATGTGCGTCCCGTATGCTCTGAAGACACCGCTGCATGGACGGGTCCGGTAACCATCGCCACCTC
Organism: uncultured Bacteroidales bacterium; assembly: GCA_946542135.1. Classification (GTDB taxonomy): domain Bacteria; phylum Bacteroidota; class Bacteroidia; order Bacteroidales; family P3; genus Colimorpha. Next base: position 16,643 of record CAMNKG010000019.1, on the reverse strand, counting down.
TTACTGCGATTCGGCTTTCACCGTGGCTACGGGTTCCGGAATCGGAACGGGGACGAGCTACTATATGCCGCTCAACAACCTGTATGAGTACTCTGTTACAGAGGTTATCATCACAGCCGGCGAAATGACTGGCGTGGGCGAGATAGAGTCGATTGCTTTCTACTACAACCATACCACGCCCATGACTGGCAAGGACAATGTGGACATCTACCTGCAGCCTACCAACAAGTCGCAATTCACCGCCAATGCCGACATGGTGGCTCTCGATTCGACGGGAGTGCTCGTCTACTCGGGCAACCTCAACTGTTCGCAGGGCTGGAACTACTTCAACCTCCAGACGCCCTACAACTGGAACGGTGTTGACAATGTGCTGGTAATCATCGACGACAATTCGGGTGCTTCCAACACCACGATGTCTACGTTCCGTACGGCTTCCAGCCAAGGCTACAAGACGATTACCCACTATTCGGCTACCGACAATCCCAATCCTTCGCAGCCTAACCAATATTATGTGCAGAAGAGCCGCTATGCCCACCGCCCCATGATGCAGCTTATCTCATGCGGCACCAATCCCTGTCCCGACCCCTACAACCTCTCGGTTACCAATGTCAAGGTGGATTCTGCCACTTTCCATTGGAGGGGTAACGGCAACACTTATGAGGTGGCTTGCAAGCGTGTTGCTGATACCGAATGGCCTGTGGCCCAGGAGGTCACCGTCGGCGGTGTCAATGGCAGTTACGTCTTTGCGGGTCTCGACGAACATACGGACTATCTGTGCCGTGTACGCCAAAATTGCGGCGACGGTATGACATCGGAGTGGGTGATTGACAGTTTCACCACCGCCTTCCGTCCCTGTCCTGCCGTTACGGATGTCGTAGTGAGCCAGGTGAGCTACAGTAGCGCCATGGTGGATTGGAGCAGCGAGAATGAGGATGCCGTGTGGCAGGTGCATGTGTGGAGCAACGTTATCGACACGGTGGTGCAGACTGCAACGCACCCTGTCCTCGTGGACGGTTTGAACCCCAACGTCGACTACAGTCTTCAGGTGTCGACGGTCTGCAATTACAGTGGCCTTGTCTCTGATGTCAGCGCTGTGGTGACTTTTGCTACCTTGGTGTGTGATTCTGTGACGGGCGTGGAGTTGGCCGACATCACGTCGACAACTGCCGTACTGTCGTGGAATGCCACCGGTACGGGTAACTACACGGTGGAATACGGTCCCGTCGGATTTGCTGAAAATACGGGTACCCGTGTGACGGATATCGCCGCTTCGCCGTATACCCTCACGGGTCTGGAACCCGAAACGGAATATGATGTCTATGTGCGTTCTGAATGCGCTCCGGGCGTCAGCAGCCATTGGAGCCGCCGCATCACCTTCACCACCACGCATCAAGGTATAGCCCCTGCTGGCGCTCTGAATTTCCACATCTTCCCCAACCCCACCTCTACGACGGCCTCTGTGGCCATCAGCGGGGTCAATGGTGATGTGAACGTCACCTTGGTCGACATCAATGGCCGCATCGTGGTAAGCGACGCCATGCATTGCGACGGCGACTGTGTGAAACATATCGTCGTTGACGCCCTGCCTAAGGGTACGTATTTCGTACACGTTGCGGGCAATGACATCAACGCTGTACGCAAGCTGGTGGTGCAATAGCACAGCCTGATTGTGTGTGATAAGAAACAGCCGGAGTGTTCCGTTGGAATGCTCCGGCTGTCTCTTTTTTTGTGGAGGGCATGCTTTCGTCAGGGAAGCATCTGCTTCAGCGCACGTGCCTGCCTGTTCGAGAGACGGAAATAGTTGCTGTCGATTCTGAAATAGGTGCAGTTGCGGCTGATATAGAGTGTGTAGCGTATGCCCTCGTCGTCGTAGAGGTTGCAGACATAGGCAGGCTCGAAGGCTACGTAGCTTTTGCGGGCGCGACAGATGATGGACATAAAGTCGTCGCGGTCTACATATTCATAGTTCTCTTCTTCCTCTTCGGTTGACGCCACCTCGACGTCGGTAATGATGTAGCACTCGTAGAGGTCGTGGAAGCGTATGTGCTTGAACGGGGAGCGGGGCGAGGCGGTGGTTAGGCGCGGGGCAGGGGCGGTGGTTGGCGCTGAGGCTTCACCGGCTGCGGCGGAAAACAGCGAGACGGCGACAAGGAGAATCAATGAGGCGAGGTGCTTCATGATGGGATGGAGGGGGTGTCGAGGGTGTTGCTATGTTGACCTGCCAAGAGTCCGCAGGCAGCCATGATGTCTTCGCCGCGCGAAGCGCGGATGGTGGCGATGATGCCATGACGTTCCAGATAGTCGCGGAACGTTTCCATGGTGCGTTGGTCGGAGGGCTGGAAGGAGGAGTAGGGCGAGGCGTGGTAACGGATGAGGTTGACGCGACAGCGCAGCCCGCGGGTGAGTTTGACGAGTTCGGCGGCATGGTTGAGGTCGTCGTTGACGCCTTTGAACATGGTGTATTCGAACGAGATGCGACGCTGGCCGTACCAGTTGTATTGTTTGAGCAACGCTATGGTGCCTTCGATGGGATAGGCTTTCTGCATGGGCATGATGTCGGCGCGCTCGTTGGCGAAGGCGTTGTGCAGACTGACTGCGACATGGCAGCGAGTCTCGTCGAGCAGGCGTTTCAGCATGGGCGTAATGCCTACGGTCGATACCGTGGAGCGCCAGGGGCTCCATGCCAGTCCCCACGTTGCGGTGAGCACCTCGAGGGTTTGGCGTATGGCGTCGTAGTTGTCGAGGGGTTCGCCCATGCCCATAAAGACAATATTGGTCAGCTTGTCGGTTTCGGGGATAGACAGTATCTGGTTGAGGATGTCGGCAACGGTGAGGTTGCCATGAAAGCCTTGCTGTCCGGTGACGCAGAACCGGCACCCCATACGGCACCCGCATTGGCACGACACGCACAGCGTGCCCCTGTCGTCGGCAGGGATGTAGACGGCTTCGATGTACTGCTGCCCTGCTCCTGCATCGACTTGCGATGCTTGAAAGACGTACTTCTTTGTGCCGTCGACCGATGACTGGCTGTCGATGGGTGCATGGCGGCCTACGGTGGCAATCTCTTTCAGCCGGGAACGGATCTTGAGACTGATATTGGTCATTGCGTCGAAGGAGTCCACCTTTTTGCTGTATATCCATTGGCACAACTGTTGGGCGGTGTATTTTGGAAAGGATTCCTTGGCGCAGAATTGCTGCAGTTCTTCAAGTGTTTGTCCAAGTAGGGTCATGGTAGCGGAATCGGTTTACGGTGTGGCGTTGGTATGTTTGGGCGTTGTTATATTGACATGTTGTGGCTTGACAGGACTTGCTGCAGGGCGAGGGATTACCAAACCATTTCGGTGGTTGACGACGTTGCAGCGGGATCTGCTTCGGAGCTGGTGTTGATTTCGTCCTGATAGACCGACTCATCCCATTGGAGCTCCTCTTCGGGAATGTTGGGACGGCTGAAGTCGCCGCGGTAGAAGTTGAGGTGCGTGTCGTCGTAGAGCGAACGCATGTAGTGGCCGAAGATGGGAAGAGCCATACGGGCACCTTGTCCGAACTCCATGCTGCGGAAATGGATGGAACGCAGTTCGCCGCCGGTCCACACTACGGTGGTCAGTTTAGGCGTGATGCCTACAAACCAGCAGTCTGAGTTGTTCTGCGTGGTACCCGTTTTGCCGGCCATGGGGTAGGAAAGGCGGAACTGCGAGCCGCGGAGCCGCGAGCCGGTACCGCTGTCGACGACACCTTTCATCATCTGGATCATCATCCAGGCTATGCGCGGGCTGATGGCTTCGCGCCGCTCGGGGGTGAAGGTCTCCAGCACCTTGCCTTTGTTGTCTTCGATGCGGGTGATGAAGATGGGCTGCACGTACTCGCCCTGGTTGGCGAATGTGGACATGGCTCCCGTCATCTCGTAAACGGTGATTTCGGCGGCGCCGACGCAGATGGCCGGAACGGGGTCGATGGGGCTGGTGACACCCATCTTGCGGGCGATATTGATCACCATATTAGGGCCGTTGACGCCACCAGCCTTCATCAGATAGGCCGACACCCAGTTGATGGAGTTGGCCAAGGCCCATTTCAGGGTGACCATCTCGCCTTCGCGGGCGTGGCTGGAGTTGCGCGGACACCAGTTGCCTATGCACACCTCGACGTTGGGTACGAGGGTGTAGGGGTTCATGTCCAGATCCTGGAGCGCCATGGTGTAGACAAAGGGCTTGAAGGTGGAACCCACCTGACGGCGGCTCTGCATGACGTTGTCGTATTTGAAGTAGCGGTAGTTGATGCCGCCGACATAGGCCTTGACGTGACCGGTACCTGTCTCGACTGACATGAGTCCGGCATTGAGGAACTTTTTGACATAGAGCAATGAATCCCAGGGCGTCATCACGGTGTCGATGGGACCGTTCCAGGAAAAGACGCGCATCTTGACTTTGTCTTGTTGGAAATGTTTGCGTATTTCGTTTTCCGAGGCGCCGTCCTGCTTCATCTGATAGTAGCGGTCAGAGCCTCGCATGGCCTGCAGCAGGAAGAACTCTTCCTGGTCTTTGGAGAGCCGGTTGAAGGGGTTGCCGTTGCGGTGCTCCAGTTCCTTGAAGAAGGCGGGCTGGATGACTTGGCTCATGTGTTTGGTGACGGCTTTTTCGGCGTAGGCTTGCATGCGCGAGTCGATGGTGGTGTAGATGCGGAGGCCGTCTTTATGGACGTCATAGTAGTTGCCGTCGCCTTTTTTGTGCGAGGAGCACCAGTCTTTCATGTAGTTGCGCACATACTCGCGCAGATAGGGAGCCAGGCCGTCGTTGTGGCTGATGGGGTGGTAGTGGGTCATGTTGATGGGCAGCTCTTTGTAGTGTTCGTATTCTTCGTCGCTCAGGTAGGCCTCGCCGGTGGCGGGGTCGGAGAAGCTGTTCATCTGTTGCAGCACGACGTTGCGGCGGCGTAGCGAGTTGTCGGGGTTAAGGATAGGGCTGTAGGTGGTAGGTGCTTTGAGGAGGCCGACGAGGATGGCGGCTTCGTCGACGGAGAGTTTGTCGGGGTCTTTGTCAAAGAAGGTGTGCGCTGCGGTCTCGATGCCGAAGGCGTTGCTGCCGAAGTCGACGGTGTTGAGATACATGGCCAGGATTTCCTCTTTGGAGTAGTTGTGTTCCAGCTTGACAGCGACAATCCATTCCTTGAATTTGGAATAGACAAGACCCAGTTTGCTTTTGCGTTCGCGTGGGAAAAGGTTCTTGGCCAGCTGTTGGGTGATGGTGCTGCCGCCGCCGCTGCTGGAGTGGCGGCCTACGAGTGTCTTGAAGAAAACGCGTGCAAGGCTTCGCGGGTCGATGCCGGCATGGTCGTAGAAGCGGGCGTCCTCGGTGGCCAGGAGGGCATGGATGAGGTTCATGTTGCTTCCGTTGCCGGTGATTTGGGCATAGGTAAGGTTGGACCGGTTTTCGATGCCGATATAGCCCAGCAGAACGCCGTCCTCAGACCATACTTCGGAAGCCTGGTTGCTGCGTGGGTTCTCCAATTCCTCGAATGAGGGCATGAAGCCGAGCCATCCGAGCGATATCATGGTGAAGAAGAGGACAAGGGCGAGCCAGAAAGCGCCAAATGTGATCCACACAGCGCGGACGGCACGACGGGTGTTGTTCTGCGTGCCGGTGTCGTTCTTCTTTTTCTTGTATTGTGCCATAGTGGAGAATTGGTTTTGGTGAGGGGTAATGTATGATTACCGGTGTGGTTTGTTATTCTGTTTCGATGGTTGCGATGTGGAGACCTACATCTTTGACGCCGGGCAGCAGGCTGTCGCGCATGGCGTGGGCTATCTGGAACTGGTAGATGCCTTGGGAGGGGAAGCGGAAATAGCAGAAGGGATAGCGTCCGTCGATGTAGCGTCCTTGCCGATGCCCCAACCATTGCCCGTCGGGAGTGGCGAGCTGGAATTCCAGATTGGTGTCGGCTGCGATATCGCCGTTGGGGAACCGCGTGACGATGTTGAGATAGATGTTGGAGTATGGGTAGTCTTCGGTGAGCCTCAGGTCGATGCAGCAGAGGCAGGTGTGCGAGGTGTCGTCGGCATCAAGGTTGAAGGTGAGCGGATTGTTCATGTTCCAACCGAGGGGGTCGACATCCTGGCTTTTGTTGTAGATTTCGTCGGGGGCGCAGCTGCCGACGAACAAGGACAGGAGCAGGGCGACGAGAAGCTTTATGGGCAGGGATTGTTTCATAGGCGTTTTGTTTTAGGATTTCTGGCGCTGTTCGTTGCGGGGCTGACGGCGCCGGTTGTCGTTCCTGTCTTTGCGGTCGCGCATTTCTTTCATGTCGCGAGGCTCACGGACTTCTCGTGTTTCTCTGTTGCGGTCGTTGCGGTCCCCACGGTCGCCACGGTCGTTGCGCTCTCCACGGTCGCCGCGCTCTTTGCGGTCATAGCGCCGTTCGTTGTTGGGGCGGTTGCCGTCGCGGCTGTCGCGGCTGTCGCGGTTGTGGCGGCTTTTGTTGTCGCGACGTTCCTTGTCGGCGGCACCGCTGTTGCTGGCGGTAGTGGCGTTGTCGTCGGCCATAAGACTCAATTCGCGTTCGAATTCTGCGTCGTCAGACTCCTGGGCTAAGGCGGCGGTGGACATGAGTTCCACCTGATAGTCCTCTATCTGGGTGGGATACTCTTCGCGACGGTTCATCTCGATGAGCTGCTTCACGGTGTCGGCGGTCAGCGCATAGAGGTCGTTCTGGCCTTCATAGGCGTACCACATGATGCCCTTGAAGACGTCGGTTTTCTTGTAGAGTGCCAGCGCTTTCTGGAAGCGGATGGGGGTGCCTGCCGGTGGGAATTGCTTGAGGGCGTCGACATAGACTTCGTATTCGAAGTTCAGGCAGCATTTCAGCTTTCCGCACTGGCCTGCCAGTTTCTGTGGGTTGGGGAGTATCTGCTGTGCTTTGGCCACGCTGGTGGTGACGGATTTGAAGTTGGTGAGCCACGTGCTGCAGCACAGTTCGCGGCCGCAGGTGCCTATGCCGCCCACTTTGCCGGCTTCCTGACGGACGCCGATTTGCTTCATCTCGATGCGCACGTGGAATTGTTCGGCCAGCACTTTGATGAGGTTTCTGAAGTCCACACGGTCGTCGGCGGTATAGTAGAAGATGGCTTTCGACCGGTCGCCTTGGTATTCTACGTCGTTCACCTTCATCTGCAATCCCAGCTCCTCGGCTATGTGGCGTGTCTTGAGCAGCGTTCTGTTCTCTTCCTTGATGGCTTCGCACCAGCGTTCTATGTCGCTGACTTTGGCACGGCGGAAGAGCTTCTTGATGGTGTCGGATTCGGGGTTGACGTGTTTTTTCTTCATCTGTATGCGGCATGCTTCGCCGGTGATGCTCACAATGCCTACATCGTGTCCGGGTATGCCTTCCACGGCTACGACGTCGCCGTCGCTGACGTCGATGCCGTCGGGCAGGCGGAAGAAGTCCTTGCGGTTGTTCTTGAAGCGCACCTCTACGCAGTCGAAGGGATGGTCGGCGGGGCGCCGGATGTCTTTCATCCAGTTGCAGGAGCCTACCTTGCAGCAGCTGCGGAGCTCGGTTTCGCTCACGGGGACGTAGCTTTCGGGACAGTGGTTGCAGCCGCGCGACAGGAAGAGGGGCTCTTTGTAGGCCACTTTTGGCAACGTGGGGTCGGGCTCAAGGTACGAGTCCATCGAGTTGTCGAAAGGTTCGGCGGCAACAGACTGGGGCTCTTCGTGGTCGGTGTTGGGGGTGGTGTGTTTTTGGCGCTGCTCTTTGCGGCTGCGAATAAAAGCCTCCATTTCTTCGGCTGAGGCGGCATCGTCGTCAATAGGGGCAGCAACGGGACGCTCCTGCACGGGCTCGGTGGCCTCGGGGGCAGCAGCGTTATGGTTCGTTTTATTATTTTCTTTGTCGGTGGTCAAGGTGTGATGAATTTGAGGGTGATATGTTGATATGATTTTTTTGCGGTTAGTGACTATCGTTTCTTCAGCTGGCGGCTGATGGCGAAAGAGAGTTCCATGAAGGTGATTTTGGGGTGTGCGTTACGTTCTATGGCGAAGAGTGCGTCGTTGAAGGCCTGGTCCAGCTTTTCGATGTTGCGGGGCGTGATCATGGCCGGAAACGAGGCGTTGAATTTCTCGTCATGGAAGTCCATCTTGAGGGGTATGGCTGCAGCGTGGGCCAGAAAGCATTGGCGCAAGCCTTCCTGTGCAAACAGAAGGAACTGCTTCTGCTGCTCCCTGCCGTAGGCGGCGATGTTGTCGACCCATGCCGAGAGCGAGGCCATGTTCAGCTTGAAGAGTTGTCGCATCCAGGTCACGAAAAGCGGAGCAAAGGCTTCGGCCGTTTCCGACGACAGGGCGATGTTGCCGGCATAGACTTTTTGGCTGCTGTGGGCGTCGGGGACGCGGATTGTCTGGGTGCGTGAGAGTATGGTGGGCAGGATGCGGTCGGTGTTTTCGGCGGTAAGGATGATGAGTGTCTTGGATGCTGGCTCTTCGAGGGTCTTCAGCAGTTTGTTGGCCATTGAGAGGTTCATCTTTTCGGCCATCCAGACCACCACTACCTTGTAGGTTGATTCATAGGGTTTCAGCGAGAGGATCTTGATGATGTTGTCGGCGTCGCGTTCGCGGATGAGGCCCTGCTTGTTCTCAATGCCCATTGCGGTGTACCAGTCGTCGAGAGTGGGGGTGCCGTGAGTGTCAATCACGAATTGACGGAACTGCTGCTGAAAGTCGTCGGAAGTGGGGTTGCTCTTTACGGTCGACGTGGTGGCTGTGGGGAACACCAGATGCAGGTCGGCATGCGACAATTGCTGGTATTTTTTGCAGTTGGGGCAACAGCCGCACGAGTCGGCACGGAGCGCTTCGGGGCTGCTGGTGGTGTAATGCTGGGGATTGCTGCAGTTGATATATTGGGCATAGGCTAAGGCAAGAGCCAACGTCCCTGCCGAGCTGTTGCCTACCAGCAGTTGTGCGTGGCTGATGCGTCCCGAGTCAGCAATTTGCGTCAGATGATTTGCTGTATGTGTCTGGCCTATAATGTCTTTGAACTGCATTATATAATATATTTATTTTACAAAGATACGAAAGTTGAACGATATGCCAAAAAAAAGTTCCTAAACACTTCTGTTTTAACACGAACAGATGGTGTGAAGATATGGTGCCGGATGGTGGCGGGGCGAATAAAAAAGCATGTAAAATCTTGCCTTGATGGCAGCGAATAGGGCAGAACCTCTCTGCATGATGTTGCAGCGGGTGGCGGGGGTTAGGGATCTTGGCGTGAATGGCTGACTGTCAGTTTGTGTACCATTCTTTGAATTCTGCGGCGCGAGCCCTGGGGATAATGATTTTGTCGGGAGTGGGTATGGACAGGGAGAGGTGAAGCTTGCTGAGCGGCCATACGGAGATGTCGCGGATGGCAGCGTGAGCTATGATATACTGACGGTTGGCGCGGAAGAATTTGGCGGGGTTGAGTTGGGAATAGATGGCGTCAAGGGGTTTCTCCATGATATGGGAATGGCCGTCGTAGGTGACAGCGCGGGTCAGCTTGTCGTCGATGTAGAAGAATGCAATGTCGTCAACATTGATGGGTATCAGACGGTCGCGTACGGGAATGAGAAAGTATGACTTGTAGTTTTGATGCTGGAATTGCGCCATCAAAGCGTTGATTTGCTCGCTTTGCAATGCGAGTCGGCTTTGGGGCTTTAATGTTTTCAGTTTCTCTATGGCACGCTGCAGGTCGCTCAGGCTGATGGGCTTCAGCAGGTAGTCGATGCTGTTGACTTTGAAGGCATCAAGGGCGTATTGGTCATATGCTGTGGTGAAGATGATGGGGCACGGAATGTTCACCTTGTCAAAGATGTGAAAGGCCAGCCCGTCGGCCAGATGGATGTCCATGAATACGAGCTCTATATCGTTGGGTGTAGCGAAATAGTCAATGGTTTCTTCAACGGATTGAAGCACGTTGACGACTGTTATGGTGGGATCGGCTTGTGCAAGCAGTCGCTGAAGGTTCTGTGCTGCAATCAGCTCGTCTTCTATAATCAGGGTGTTCATGGCAGTCGTTGGAGTTTGTATGTTTTTATTGTGGATATTTTGTCGTTGGTTAAGAGTTTGTATGGCAATGGTTTCTGTGGTTTAGATTTCGGTCTTCGCCGGCTTGTAGGTGTTTGATATGATCTGTGCGGCCTCCAGCGGGTCGAGAAGAGGTATGTCTACGCTGAAGGTGCTGTCTTTCTTGGAGATGACGACTTCGCGGTTGCACAGCAGTTCGTAGCGTTTCCGAAGGTTGGCAAGACCAAGGCCTGTGCCGTTGGCATTCTCCTGCTTGGGGGTTATGTGGTTGCTGATGCGAAAAGCCCCTTCCGGCGTGGTCTCCAGATGGAGTGTCAGCGGGTGTATGTTGCTGACGACGTTGTGTTTGATGGCATTCTCGATGAGGAGCTGGAGGCTGATAGGAATGATTTGGTAATGCAGGTAGCGGGGGTTGATTTTCTTTTCTGTCTTCAGATTTTTGCCGTAGCGCAGTTCCATCATTTCGGTATACGAATCGACGAAATTGAGTTCGTCTTCAAGCGATACAAGTCGGTGCCCTTGCATGATGTAGCGGTACGAGGCGGCAAGATGGTGCAGGTATTGCTGTGCTTTTTCATCGTCGGTGCCGATAAGGCCGCTGAGCGTGTTGAGCGAATTGAAGAGGAAGTGGGGGTCGAGCTGGTTCTCCAAGGCCTCATAGCGCACTATCAGGTTTTCGTTCTGCAACTGTTCTTTCTCTAACCTCATCTGTTGCCGGCGGGTGAAGTTGTAGAGCAGCAAAGCGATAAGGATGGCGACAACGGCGACAACAAAGTCGCGGATAATGTTGACGCTGTCGGGGTCGGAGAGCCGCATATCATCGTAGATGATGCGGTGAAGCCATCCGGAAAACAAGGATTCGAGGGCGGCGATGAGGAGCGATCCGCTGGTGCCGATAATGTATTTCTTTGCGACGGAGCGGTTGCTTTTGATGATGGTGAAACTGTAGCAGAGAATGAGAAAGATGAGGATGAAGTTGGACGCAAAAGAGAAGATAAAGTGAAAATTGTCTTCCAAGACCCATTCTCGTCCGACATGAGCCATGGCGATAATCAGGGTCAGCAACAACCCGCTCACCAAGGCAATGTAAAATGCCTTTTGAGCACTGAAGGCTTTCTTGAAGTTGGTAATCTGGAATTTTGTAGGTGTCATCTCTGTCTATCGGTTTGTCATTGCGGTGATTCTTTGGTGCTGCCGGTGTATCTGCTGCGACCGACGGTGACGCTTGTTGTTTTTCCAATAGGTCACTACGCAGGCGGTCACAAAATAGGTGGCGGCTTGGAACCAAAGGGTCATGTATTCGTGGCGCACAATTTCAAGGTTTCCACCCATCGAGGCTATCTTCACGAAGCCCTGTACCCCTGGCGTGGAGGGGAAAAGGTAGCTGAAAAACAGCCAGAAACGGGGCATGGAGCTCTGTGGCCACACCATTCCCGTCAGGAAGAAGAGGACGACGCTGAAGAACACAAAACAAAGCATGGGGGTGATCTTCTGCCGCACCATGAGGTTGCCTATCGTCATCCCGAAAAAGATGACGGCAAGGATGAAGGGGAGCAGGAAGCCAAGGATGGTGTACAGGTTGCCCAGCTGCGGCAACCCAAACCAGCGGGGTATAAACCAAAGGTCGAGGATGCACAACGGCGTGTAGATGATGAGGTAGCACAGCGAGCGTCCGAAAATGACGCGATGCACGCTCTTGGTGCGCAGATGGGGCGGTATGAGGATCATCGCGTGGCGGTTCTCGTTGGCGTCGCCGCAAAGGATGCAGATGCCTAAGAAGAGCGTCTGGTGGATGACCAGAATCAAGAGAACGGGCAGGAAGAAACTGCCGTATCCGCCGCTGGGATTGAAGGAGGTGACGTTTTCAAAGATGACGGGCTGCATCTGGATGCTGGCTTCGGTGGGCGACAGTCCGGCCTGCTCATAGCGCTGCAGCTCTATGGTGTGCATCTCGTCAATCAGCACGCTGTTGCCTCCGGTTAGGGCTGCCTTGTAGAAATAGAAGGAACTCATGTCGCTGAAAACGACAATACGGGCCGTCTGTAGCGATGCAAGCTTCGACGAGTAGTCTTTGGGGAAATAGAAGATGGCGCGTGCTTTGTGGTCGCGCATCAGCCGTTTCGCCTCATCGAGGGTGTTGCATCGGAAATCGACCGAGAGTTCGGGTGTGGAATTGAGTTTGTATATGAAGCGTCTGCTGTCCTCGGAAGGTGACTCGTCGACGATGGCTACCGACATGTTCTCGACGTTTTCGTTGTGGTAGATGAAGCAGAATATGAGGGGGTACAGCAGGGGTGCCAAAAAGAAGATGAGCAGCACCATGCGGTCGCTGAAGACGCGCCTCACTTCAATGCTCAATACCATCCATATGTCTTTGAGGGTGTTTATCATAGTGCTTGGGGCCTCCTTTGTTGGGTACTGTCGGTGCTGTCAGCTTGCTGTTGCCGCATCTGCCAGGCGAGCATCATGGAGCCCGCGATGGGCAGGATGCCGAATGCCAGTAGGGCACAAAAACGCGGCCAGCAATGCAAGAATCCATTGCCGAAAATAGCTATATCGCTGTAGTTGAGGAAATAGTGGCGTATCGGGTAGAGCCAAGAGAAGGAGGTGAAGAAGGTGGGCATGCTCTCGACGGGGAACGAAAAGCCGCTCAACGAGAAACTCATGGCGCTGTAGATGGCGCTGATGCCCATGGTTAATGGCGGGTCGGGAATGCAGCAGGCTATGAAGGCGCCTACGCATTGCGAGGCAACGATGAGGAGGATGGTGTTGACGGTCATGAGCATCCAGCTGCCTTCCATGGGGAACCCCATGAAACCGAACATGATGAGGTTGGCGGTCAGGCAGAGCAGGATGTACCAGCATGTGTAGGGCAGGAGCTTGCCTATCAGGGCTTTGAGGACGTTGCCGCCGGCTTTGCGAAGCCACGACCGTAAGGTTTTCTTCTGGCGCTCGCGGGCTATGATATAGGCGGTGTGCATCACCGCTATGAAGGCTATGACGGCAGGAATGAGGGTGGTCATCAGGTAGTTGCCGTAGTTGATCCAGGGGTTGCCAATGGTGCGGGTGTCGTATTCCACGGGTTGTATGAGGCCCATGATCTGCTCTTCGGTGTAGCCTTTTTTGCGATACACTTCGCGTTGCACGGCGGCGCCAGCCAGCATGCCCATAGTGGCTAACTGCTTGTAACTAAGTGTTCCGGCCAGCATGTAGGCGGAGTTGACATAAAGCACGAAATGGGGAGCGCGGAACTGCAGCAGGGTGTTGTAGGTGCCGGAAGGTATCTCGTAGAAGGCGAATATCTCGCCGCGTTGCATGGCTTTGCGGGCTTCGGTGTGGTTGTTGTAGACAGCGCTGACATGCACACCCGGTGTGGCATCGAGCTCGTGGCAGATGCGGCGCGACAGGTAGGAACCATCCATGTCGACAACGGCCACCGGCAGCCTCTTGGGTTGCCCCTCCTTGGTCATGCTTGCAAAGAATACAAAGGTGAACACGATGCCGGCTGTCAGGATGACCAGATAGCGCGGCTCGTGGACGATACGTCGCAATTCCCTTTGTAAAACTCTGCGTATGCCCATATTATTCTTTCTCCTTTTCAAGAATGGCGGTCATGCCGGGATGCAGTCCGGGAATGTCTTCTTGGGGTATGACTTTGACATCAAAACTTTTCACGTCGTATTGGCCCAGGGTCTTGGTGGCACGCCAGGTGGCATAGCTGGCCATGACTTGCACCTTGCGCACGCTGGCAGCAAAGGTCTTGTCGTCGAGTGCCGGAATGCGCACGCGCACATTGTCGCCGGCGTTGATGTTGCCCAGCAAATCCTCGCGGATGCTGAAATTGAACCAGGAGTCTTTCATGTCCAGTATCGACATCACGGGCGAGCCTGTGCCTATCAGGTCGCCGAGCTTGACGAACACTTCCAGCACCTCGCCGTCGCAGGGGGCTATGAGGTAGCTGTCGTCAAGATAGCTTTGCACTTCGGCCACGGCACCGCCGGCTTGGTTTACCAGTGCCGAGGCGGCAGCGATGTCTTCAGCCTGTGCGCCTTCTTTGGCCATAAGATACTGCTGTTCGGCAGCGGCACAGTCGGCTTGGGCGGCTTTGTATTTGGCGTCGACCTCGTCGTACTGCTGTGCCGAGACAACGCCTTTGTCATAAAGTCCTTTCACGCGGTCGTGCGATTTCTTGTAGACCTCCTCGGCGGCTTTGGCTTTCTGCCATACCTGGTAGGCCATCTGTATCTGCTGCTGGCGGGCACCGCCTTGGGCTTTGCGGCTTTGGGCTGATGCGGCGCTGCGTGCGGCGCGAGCCTGTATCATCTTGGCGTCGACCTGGCGGCTCGTGATATGGGCTAAGGTGTCGCCGGCTTGCACATGGTCGCCTTCGCCTACAAAGATGCGGTCGATATGGCCGGGAACCATGTTCGACACACGGTATTCGGTGGCATCGGCTTCTCCCATAATCATCTCTTTCTGCGGATGGATGGCGAAAAGGCCTACGAGGGCTACCACTCCTACGGCTCCGATGACGGCAGCCAATCCGGCGAATAGGGTTTTGCTGTTTTCTTTCATCTTGATTGTTGATGGTAATTTAGGATTGGTGGTTTAGTATTCTATTTGCCAAGGGCTTGTCGCAGGTACAGCGCGGTCATCTCTATCTCGATTTCGGCATCGAGGATTTCACTCTTGGCTGATATCCAGGCTGTCTGGGCGGCCATGAGGTCGCTGCTGCTGCACATGCCCGACTTGAAGCTCTCGTCGGCAAGGCGCAGATTCTCCTCGGCGTTGGCCAGGTTGCTCTGCGCTTGGTCCAGTTTCTTGTAGGCCAGCTCCAATTCATATTTGAGCTTGTTGACCTGAAGCTCTATCATCTCTTGGGCTTCCTCTATCTGGTAGGCTATCTCGCGCCGCTTGGCTTTGGCGGCTTTCAGCGTGTAGATGCCGCCGATGTGTATCAGCGGTACGTTGACTCCCACCCCTGCCATGAAGGTGCCTCCGAATTCGTTTTGAAACCCATTGAAAAGGTTGGGGTTCGAGAAGAGGTAGCCTCCGGTGAACACGATGTTGGGCTTCAGGGTGGAGGCGGCAATGCGAACGCCCTGCTGCGCTACGCTGTCGCTGATACGCAGCATCTGCATCTCGCGGCGTTCCTGCCACACTTCGTCCATGTTGATGGTCTGCTGTGCGGTGAGTTGCAGGGTGGGGTTGCTCTCTGAGATGTCGAAGTCGGTGTCGAGGGGCATGCCGCATCGCTGTGCCAAGAGCATCTTGGCCAAAAGGAGTCCGTTCGAGGCTTTGGTGAGGTTCATCTGAGCCTCGTTGAGTTTCACGCGCACTTTTGTCAGGTCGCCTTTGGTGGCCATTTCGGCGGCCAGGAGCTGCTCTACATTGTGGTTCAGCGTGTCGAGAAGTGAAGCATATTTCTCGGCAAGCTCTTTCTTGTGCTTCACGCTGACCACCTGCCAGTAGGCTTCGTCGACAGCAATAAGGGTTTCTTCGCGTTGCTTGTCGTATTCTATGCCTGACAGACGGTTCAGGAGAGCGGCGGTGCGATACAGGGCCATCAGTTTGCCTCCAAGGTAGATGGGCTGGGTCAGGGTAACAACCCCAAACGAGGTATTGCGCGTGTCTGTCTCCAATGCGTTGGTGACATTCTGGCCCATGTTGTTGAGCGTGGTCCCGATATTGCTGTTGTTGATGGCTCCGCTCAGAATGTCGCCAATCACCTGTCCTCCAATGGGAAGGTTGTCCAATTGGTCTCTGAGGGCGCTGCTGATGTCGTTCTGCACCGTGGTGCCGATATTGTTGATTTCGGCTTTCTGCTCATCGCTGAGCAGGTTGATGCTTTTCTCCATCCACATATAGCCGCCCGTGGCACCTACTTTGGGTAGCATCTGCCATAGCGCGGCTTTTTGAAGGTTCTCGGTCTCGCTAAGTTTCTCTTGCGATTGCTTCAGCCCTTTGTTTGCCTCCAATGCCATCTGTCGGCATTGTTCGAGGCTGAACACCTGCTGGCCCTCGGCTGTGACGGCGACAAAAAGGAGTAGGACTGTTATGAGTGTTTTATGTTTCATCAAATGGATCTTTTTCGTCTGTTTTTTTCGACCGCAATGTCAAGCGATGGCTTTTTTACCCATAATATTGTCTCTGAGTATCACAAAAAAGCCATCGCTGACAGTTCGGTCTTCACAATCAAACACTTAATCTAAGATAAGATAACCAATTTGGTATGCAAAAGTATATGACATCTGTTTTTATGCCAAACGTTAGCATGCCCAAATGTATTATTTTTTCCCCGAAATGAAAAAAAAATGGTTTCAGCCGTCGGTTTACTCGTCGTCTTCAACGTCTTTGTCGCTCTCCAAATAGTCGTCGGGATTGCCGTTGCCGATGTATTTTGCTGTCCAGTCAAAGTCACTGAGATGGTTCACCTCGTCACCCTCCCAGCGCTCGGGGTCTACGTAGACCTCCAGCAACTTGGCTGTCCCTTCGCTGAACAGCTCTACTTGGTCGGCTATGGCGGGCACCAGGACGCATTCGCCGGCGTGTATCGGACAGATGGTGCCGAGGGCTTTGATGGCGGCGATGCCGTCG
>CAMNKG010000018.1 GCA_946542135.1 uncultured Bacteroidales bacterium | reverse complement strand
AATTTGATTTGATTTTGAAACCGTTTAACATATTTTTCTCATGAATAAAAAAAAATGTGTAACTTTGCAGGCCATGAAAAGACGAATCTTTTACCTTATTATTATAATATCATTCACTGTATTAAGCAGTTGCAATAGCTTCGAAAAATTATTGAAAAGTACAGATTACGAAGCCAAGTATCAGGCTGCGATGAATTATTACAATAAAAAAGAGTATCGTCAGGCGCGCGAACTTTTCGAGAACCTGGCGTTGAACTATCGAGGGCGCGAGCATGCTGAGGAGGTGTCGTGGTACTATGGGAAGAGCCTGTTGGAGTCAGGCTACTACTACACGGCAGCATTCCAATTCAAGAGTTTTTCGAAGCGTTTTCCATACAGTGCCAATGCCGAAGAGGCCGCATTCCTGACAGCCTATTGCCAGTATATGGAGTCGCCCGACTATTATCTGGACCAGACCATCACCAAAGACGCCATAGCCGAATTTGAACAGTTTGCCGCCCGCTACCCCCAGAGCGTACATATTCCCGAAGTGAACAGTTACCTTGACGAGATGCGCGAAAAGCTGATACGCAAGGACTACGAGATAGCCTATGGATATTACAAGACCGAGTCGTATCGTGCTGCCGTAGTGGCCTTAGGCAACTTTCTGAACAACTATCCCGAGTCGGTATACCGCGAAGATGCCATGTACTACATCATCAAAGCGGGTTATGAATATGCCATCAACAGTCGAGAAGACAAGATGAAAGAGCGTCTGCAGCAGGTGGTGAACGACTTTGACAAGTTTGCCGTGACATTCAACAACTCCAAATACATGACCGACTGTCAAAACATCTACACACGCTGCAAGGCAGAGATACACCGCATAGAGGAAGCCCAATAGTCCATCGCCAATCCTATTGCCTGACGATGGGCACAACGGCGACAGCAGCCTTGTCCAAGACACAGCCGACAAACGATGGAGAGGCCTGCGGCCATGACAAGAGAGAGACAAACAACAACACAGAAAAGAAAAACAAACTAAAAAATATAAACAACCCGATGGAAGCAAAGAAGAACCGCGCAGTAAACACCACCATCACCCGCGACACCGCACAATTCAGCAAAGGGACCAACAACATCTATGAGACCGTGGCCTTGCTCTCGAAACGTTCCAACCAGATAGCCAGCGAGATGAAACGCGAGCTACACAAAAAGATTGAGGAATTCTCGTCGAGCATCGACACCATGGACGAGATCTACGAGAACCGTGAGCAGATAGAAGTGGTGCGTCACTATGAGCAGATGCCCAAACCGACGCTGATAGCCACCCAGGAATATCTCAACGACGAGCTCTACTACCGCAACCCCGCCAAGGAAGACCAGAACATGCAGCGTCTGGAAGCCATGGAGAACGAAGCCATAGCCGAAGGCGCCACGGCAGACAAAGAAAAGGCGAAAGAGCAAGAATAAGACATACCACCCATGGACGACAAGGAAGCGCGCCCTCTGCAAGGAAAGAAAATCATCGTAGGGGTTAGCGGCGGCATAGCAGCCTACAAAGCGCCGCTATTGGTCAGGCTCTTGGTGAAAGCCGGAGCCGAGGTGGCGTGTGCCGTCACAGAACATGCACTACAATTCGTGACCCCGCTGACGTTAGAGACGGTGTCGCAGCACCCCGTCTACAGCGAACTCTTTGACCATGCCAACCCGCACACCACGGAACATATATCCTTGAAAGACTGGGCCGACATGATGGTTGTGGCCCCCGCCACGGCCAACATCATCGGCAAGCTTGCCAACGGCATTGGCGACGATGCCCTGTCGACGCTGTTACTTTCGTTCCGCAAGCCCCTCTTTGTGTGCCCGGCCATGAACACTCAGATGCTCGAAGGCTATGCCTACCGCCGCAATATAGACTATCTGATAGCCAACGGCGTCAACATTATCGAAAGCACCTCGGGAGAGCTGGCCTGCGGCACCACCGGAAACGGGCGCATGGCCGAACCTGAGGCCATAGCCGAAAGGCTCATAGCCTACTGTAGCCAGCAGCTGCCGCTGGCAGGAATTCGTGTGCTGATTACCGCCGGACCCACCTATGAAAAGATTGACTCGGTACGCTTCATCGGCAACTTCTCGACAGGCAAGATGGGCTTTGCCCTTGCCGAAGTCCTGGCCCGTCGCGGCGCATCGGTATGCTTGGTGTCGGGACCCACGCACCTGACCGTCAGCCATCCCAACATACGCCGCATCGATGTTGTCTCCGCACAGCAGATGTACGACACCGCCTCCAGGGAATTTCCACAGAGCCACGCTGCCATACTCTCGGCCGCCGTCGCCGATTTCAGGCCAGAGCATGCTGCCGACCACAAAATCAAAAAGCAGAACGACCAAGACGGAATGACCCTTCACCTGGTGCAGAATCCAGACATTCTGGCCACCTTAGGCAAGATGAAACGCGAGGACCAAGTATTGGGAGGCTTTGCCCTGGAGACCGACAACGAAGTGGAAAACGCCCAACGCAAGCTGCAGAAGAAAAATCTCGACTTCATCGTCCTCAACTCGCTGCATGATGCCGGTGCAGGCTTCGGCCACGACACCAACAAGGTGACCATTATAGACCGTCAAGGACACATGGACAGCGGAGTACTGAAAAGCAAGATGGCCGTTGCCGAAGACATCGCCGACAAGCTTACTGCCCTGACAGAGGTGCACAGATAAAGCACAGACTTACAGACCCCCCTCCCCTACTGCTCCCGCACTATAGTGGCGCGGAGCATTTCTCTTTTACGCCCAAAGCCCGGAAGTTTCTCGACAAGAAAGCCAGCGGCGCGCAACGCACGTTTGACGTCGCCCTTGCAGCAATAGGTAGTCAGCAGCGCACCGTCGTGCAAAGCGGGAGCCATGCGGCCGAACAGCGATGCCGACCACAGCGACGGCTGGTATTGGGGAGCGAAAGCATCGTAAAACACGGTATGGAAAAAAGGCTGCAACGGGAACTCGTAGCTACAGATGTCGGCGTAGCACTTGCAGAGGCTGAACCACGGAGAGATTGCCACCGTCTCGTTCCAGGGCGCCTCGTGCAGGATATTCAAACTGTCGGGCGGCAGATGCAACAGTTCCGCATAATTCAAGCGGCTGTAGATGTCGGAAGAGACAGGGTGAAGTTCGACGGAGGTGTAAAGCACCTTGCGATGAAGCTGCTGTGCCACGAGAGAGGAGAGCAGCGCGTTCAGCCCAGTGCCGAAGCCCATCTCGAAGATGTGCAGCTGGTCGGTGTCGGCAAAACGGTCGAAGGCAGCCAACAGGCAGGGCCGCATATAGACGTGGCGAGCCTCCTCAATGGCCCCCTCGGTGGAGTGGTAATGCTCGCCCAGGTCGGTGAGTTCCAGGGTGTGCGATCCGTCGGCGGTGAGAGTCAGTTGCATGGTTTCATAACTGAGACAGCACAGTCCCTCCGCGTTGCTTGGGAGGGGTAAGTGCTGTCGTTCATGTTATTATAAAGGGGTGCAGGAGTGTTGCTCTCGCATCCTGTTATTTCTTACGGACTTGGATAAGCGTAGCCTTACCCTCGATGATTTCAATCTGCTGGGCATCGGGGGAGTCGATGGTGTCAGCGAAAGAGAAATCCTCGGTCAGCGTCTCGCTACAGATGTAGTCCATATAGCGTTCGACGGCGGCATCCCACTCGCCATGCTGGAGCGACACCACGATACGGTCGGTGACGTCGAAGCCATCTTTGCGGATGTTCTGGATGCGATTGACGAGTTCGCGGGCGATACCCTCGTCGACAAGATCCTGCGTCAAGGTGATATCGAGCGCTACCGTGAGGCTGCCTTCGTTGGCCACCACCCATCCGGGGATGTCCTGGGTGGCGATTTCGACGTCGGAGATAAGCAGTTCCACCGGCTGGCCTTCGACCGTGAGGTCGCAACGTCCGGCGGCTTCGAGCGCGTTGATTTGCTGTTGCGAGAAAGCCGTCACCGTGGCGGCGATAGCCTTCATGATCTTGCCATAGCGAGGACCCAAGGTCTTGAAATTAGGCTTAATGCGTTTCACCAGCAACGAGTTGTCGGCAGCGAGGAACTCGACATCCTTGATATTGAGTTCACTACAGATAAGGTGCTTGACGCGATCCAGCTGCTGACGGAAATTGTCGTCGTGCACAGGGATGACGATTTTAGCCAGTGGCTGGCGGACGCGCAGGTTGCTTTTCTTGCGCAGCGAGAGGCCCATGGAGCATATTTTCTGAGCCAGCTGCATGCGTTCTTCGAGCGACTTGTCGATCATCTCCTCATGCACATCCGGGAACGGAGCATGATGGACGGAAGCCACGTCGAGGCGATGCGTGACGGCGTTGAGGTCGCCGAACATGCGTTCGCTGAAGAAAGGAGCGATGGGCGACATGAGGCGACTGAGCGTTTCGAGGCAGGTGTAGAGCGTCTGATAAGCCGAGATCTTATCGGTGGAATAGTCGCCCTTCCAGAAACGGCGGCGGCAGAGACGGACGTACCAGTTGCTGAGATAAGCGTCGACAAATTCGGCGATGGCGCGGCCGGCGCGAGTAGGTTCATAGTCGGCAAAAGCCTCGTCGACCGTTTTGACGAGCGTGTTGAGTTCGCTGAGGATCCAGCGGTCTATTTCGGGACGTTCGGCGATAGGAACATCAGGCTCCTTGTACTCGAAACCGTCAAGGTTGGCATAGAGAGCGAAGAAGCTGTAGGTATTGAACAAAGTGCCAAAGAGTTTGCGGCGCACCTCGTCGACGCCCTCCGCGTCGAACTTCAGGTTGTCCCACGGCTGGCTGTTGGTAATCATATACCAGCGGGTAGCGTCGGGGCCGTATTTCTTGAGCGTTTCGAAGGGGTCCACGCCGTTGCCGAGACGCTTGGACATCTTGTTGCCGTTCTTGTCGAGCACCAAGCCGTTAGAGATGACATTTTTGAATGCCACGCTGTCGAAACACATCGTGGCGATGGCATGGAGCGTATAGAACCAGCCGCGCGTCTGGTCGACGCCTTCGGCGATGAAGTCGGCGGGGAACTGATTGTCCTTCAGCGGTTCGCCCATATAATGGATCTGAGCGTAGGGCATGGCGCCGCTGTCGAACCAGACATCGATGAGGTCCGGTTCGCGCATCATCTTGCGACCCGACGGCGAAACGAGGATGACGCTGTCGATATAAGGACGGTGGAGGTCGAAATGAGCGTTGTCAGACGACTGGATGACCGCGAGCGAGTAGCCCAGTTTGTCGACCTCGGCTTGCGACATAAAGCCCGCGGCGACAGACTTTTCGATTTCCTCGCAGAGCTGCTTGACGCTGCCGATGCAAATTTCTTCGCGTCCGTCCTCTGTGCGCCAAATGGGCAGCGGGGTGCCCCAGTAGCGGCTGCGGCTGAGGTTCCAGTCGACGATATTCTCGAGCCAGTTGCCAAAGCGGCCTGTGCCGGTGGCTTCAGGCTTCCAGTTGATGGTCTTGTTGAGCTCTATCATGCGCTCTTTGAGGGCGGTGGTGCGGATGAACCAGCTGTCGAGGGGGTAATATAGCACCGGTTTGTCGGTGCGCCAGCAGTGGGGATAGCTGTGGGTATGTTTCTCGCTCTTGAAGAGTTTGCCTTCGCCTTTGAGCATGATGACCAGCTCGACGTCGAGGCTCATATCCTTGTCCGTCTTGGTGGGGTCGAAGGCGTTCTTGACGAATTTGCCGGCGTAGGGGCTGTAGCGTTCGACGTCGACATTGTCCTTGACCCAAGCAGGGTCGAGGTTTTCGAGGGGTGCGAAGCGACCTTGGCGGTCGACCATAGGCATCTGCTTGCCGTCGGCATCGTAGAGCAGCAAGTCGGCGATGCCCGCTTTCTTGGCCACACGTGCGTCGTCGGCGCCGAAGGTCGGCGCGATGTGGACGATGCCGGTACCGTCCTCGGTGGTGACGTAGTCGCCCAAGATGATACGGAACGCCTCGTCGGCGGCAGCCGGACGATGGGTCTGGGCAGCACTGTCGACGACGGTAGGTTTCACCCACGGAATCAGCTGCTCGTAGCGAAGGCCTTCGAGGTCGGTGCCCTTGCATTCGGCCACAATCTTATAGGCCGGTTCCTCGCCGTCCTTGGTCGGGAACATGCTACCCACCAAAGCTTTAGCCATCACGATGCGACAAGGCTTGGCGGTGTAGGGATGGGTGGTTTCGAGCATCACATAGTCTATCGAAGGGCCGACGCAGAGCGCCGTGTTCGACGGCAGCGTCCACGGCGTTGTCGTCCAAGCGATAGCGTAGGTATCGCAATCCGACTTTGCGATATTGAATTTGGTACAGAAATCCGCACCTTTGGGATTCTGTGGATCCAGGAGGAGCTTGAACATAGCCACGCAGGTGGTATCCTTGACGTCGCGATAGCAGCCCGGGAGGTTGAGTTCGTGGCTGGACAGGCCCGTGCCGGCTGCGGGGCTGAAGGGCTGAATGGTGTAGCCCTTATAGAGCAGACCCTTGTCGTAGAGTTTTTTAAGCAAGAACCAGAGCGTCTCGATATACTCGTTCTCGAAGGTGATATAGGGGTGCTTGAGGTCCACCCAGTAGCCCATCTGCTTGGTCAGTTCATCCCAGAGGTCCTTGTATTTCAGCACCTCGGTGCGGCAGGCATGGTTGTATTCGTCCACGCTGATTTTCTTGCCGATATCCTCTTTGGTGATGCCGAGGGTTTTCTCCACGCCCAATTCGACGGGGAGGCCGTGAGTGTCCCAGCCCGCCTTGCGGTCCACGTGGAAGCCCTTCTGTGCCTTGTAGCGGCAGAAGACATCCTTGATGGTGCGAGCCATAACATGGTGGATGCCCGGTTTGCCATTGGCCGAGGGAGGGCCGTCGTAGAAGACGAAAGCCGGATGGCCCTCGCTGAGTTTTTGTCCTTTCTCGAAAGTCTCATTTTCTTCCCACCAGCGGCGGACTTCCTCGCCTATCTGGGTCAAATTAAGCTGCTTATATTCGTTGTATTTCATGTTCTTGAAACTTGATTGCTGCCGTCGAAAGAGATGGGAGGTCTTCGGCTGCCCCAACGGGGAAATTGCGTTACGACCTATCCACCAAACAATTATAGAATAAATTATATATTAAACAAAGTTGCAAAAGTACAAAAAAAAATTCTATTTTTGTGATTCGACCAAAAAAAAGAGGAATGCAGCGAGACAACGTTACCCTGTGATAATGAAAAAAAGTAATATCTTTGCAACCTCAAACGGGGAGCCGCCCCGCAAGAATAAGCGCATTTCAATACTAATATTCAACTAATTACAACCAATAATACATGTTAGGCGAAACCCTTTCCATTCTGGTAGCCCTGTCCTTTACAGCCACGGCACTTTTTGCCGAGGTGGGGTCGAAGCGCATGGGGTCTTTGCCCTTCAATGCGGTGCGCATGACCCTTTCGTTGGTTTTTCTTGCGCTGACGCTTCTGCTGACGATGGGGGCGCCGTGGCCCCGTTATGCCGACAGCGGCACTTGGCTCTGGCTGCTGCTGTCGGGGTTGATAGGCTACGTGGTTGGCGACTACTGCCTGATGCAAGGCTATATCCTTATCGGGTCGCGTTTTGGGCAACTCTTCATGACCCTTTCCGCGCCGACGGCAGCCCTGTTGGGGTGGCTGACTATGGGAGAAGCGATGCGCCCGACGGCACTAATCGGGATGGTTGTAACCCTTTCAGGCATAGCCATATCCATACTGTCGAAAGGCGACAAAGCGCATGCCGGACTGAGCCTCACCATTTCGCCCAAAGGGTTGATAATAGCCTGCATGGCAGGTATCTGTCAAGGAGCCGGGCTCGTGGTGAGCAAAATCGGGCTGCAGCACTACTATGCGGCGCTGTCGGCGCAAGGGATAGACGAAGCCATGGTGCCAGCAGAGGCTATCGTACCCCTACCCTTGTCGGTGAGCATACCCTTCGCCTCCACCATGATCAGAGGACTGATGGGATTGTTCGGCTTCCTGGCTCTGCAGCTGCTTTTCAGCAAAGACGGCATGGCGCAGTTGCGGCGAGCCTGTGGCGACCGCAAAGCCATGATATCGGCTTTCGCCTCGATGCTGTTCGGACCCTTCATCGGGGTGAGCCTCTCGCTGACAGCGACGCTCTACACCTCGACCGGCATAGCACAGACCCTCTTCGCCCTCACACCCGTACTCATCATAGCGCCATCAGCATGGCTCTTTCACCAGCGGGTGACGCTACGCGAAATCGTTGGTGCCGTCATCAGCGTAGCCGGCGCCAGTCTCTTCTTTCTCTAACCGACACAAAGCATTGACAGACAAATGCCACACCATCATTCACAAAAAATCGCCACCCAAAGAAAATTTTTTTCACACATTTGTAGTTTTTAAAGTTAAACATACGTCATTATAGATATGAAGGAGATCGAACCGTTCGAACAATCGTTGAAACGCTATCGCGGATTGCTCTTCACCGTCTGTCAGCGGTACAGCCGACGGGGGGCCGACATCGACGATTTGCTTCAGGAGGTCACAATAGCCCTTTGGAAGAAGCACGCGGAGATGGAAAGCATCGCCCCGCTGCCCCGACAAGCGGCATGGGTGTGGCGGCTGGCGAAGAACGCTTCGATCGACTATCTGCGGCGGCTACGCCCCACCGAAGCGCTACCCGAAGGGTTAGAGGAGGACCTGAGAGACGACGACACAGGACACCACGACAACCTGCAGGAATGCATCAAACTGCTCGATGAGCCTGACAAAAGCATCGTGAGCTACCACCTTGACGGCTACCGATACGAAGAGATAGCGGCAAAGACAGGTCTCACCGTCAGCAACATCAGCGTCCGATTAGTCAGAATAAGAGAAAAACTAAAAAAAATATACAACAATGGAATCTAAGAACTTCGACAGTCTGTGGCAGGAAGCCGAGGTGAACCGTATGGCCAAAGAGCTGGTACGCGAATACCCCCGGTGGCGGAGGCGTCGCAGAACGGCCACAGCCGTAGTCAGCGTGGCCCTTGTGGCCGTGCTGATGGTACCCGTCCTCCTACCCCGCGCAGACAAGGGATACGACCTTATCTGCTGCAACCGCAGCGGTATCGATGCCGAACAGTGGCCAGCATTGGCTTCCGATTTACTGATAGAATCAGCCCTATGAAAAAACACATACTCATATTATTGTTCATCCTGATGACGCTGACGGCAGCGGCGCAGAACAAGCTCTACGACCGTTACGCCTCACGCCAAGACCTCACGGTGGCCCGCGTTGACGGCTTCCGCCTCAACGACAGCACCAAGGTCGACGTGGTGATGCTGGTGGCCGACGACGCAACCTCATGGCAAAAGCTAATGAAGGAGCTCAACGTCAGCAACATGCGGGACGTCACCTCGTGGCTGGCCAACGTCAACAATCCCGCACGCCGCGTGCGATGGACGGGAGCCCCCGTGATACGCGTTGTGGTATCGCCCACACGACGCACCGTAGGATTCTATCGTCTGAACAACGAGGCACAATATGATGCCCTTGTCGATTACCAACTCAACAACATGAAAGGAAAGAAAAAATAATGCACACCATGAAAATAAAAAGGTTCTTATTGACCATAGCAACCCTGACGCTCTGCCTGACAGCATGTCATCCCGACGATAAAGACCAGAGTCCATCCAAAGAGCGCGAAATAGTCTATTCCATCGGCGGCGAGGAGAACCGCGAGACGCTCACCACCGAAGCGGAATGGGATGCCATCATCGACAAATTCTGCGACTATGCCTACGAAGGCCAGGAGGTGATATTCTACAACATGAATCAGCAGACCTACTACCAGCCCAAGAGCGCCGCGACGCCCAAAGAGGTGACCACCTTCACGACCACCAACCGCAACGAGATGAAAACGTGGATGAAAGAAATGGAGAAACAAGGCAAGACCGTAAGTGTGTCGTACGACAGAGACAGCGGCACGTGGAGCGGCACAGCCTACCTCAACGCCCCACACAACGAAACGTCGGCCGACTGCTTTACGGGGGTTCTAATCCACTATAGCATACCCCTCGAAGGCAACCAGCTGCCCATCCAGGTAACAGCACTCCAAGTCAATAGCGACACCGCCCTCCTCATAGTCCGCGACGGCCTCCTATTCAGCACCCCCAGCAGCATTGATGAGCAATACCATCTTGGCGACAGCGTAACGATGTGTGGCACATTCCTGACTGTCAGCGACATGGACATTCCCGGACTTTATGTTCTCGACATCTCCGAGCGCAGTATAGCATCCCTTGTCGGCAACTGGCATCTTTCATGCCTCTCGGTCACCGAACTCGACGGTGGCGACATGATACTCAGCACGGAAATATATGTTCCCGAAATGGACAACCAGTCCATTGTCTACCACTTCAACGAAGACGGAAGTGCCGCCAAGCAGACCTACGGACCGCAAGGCAGCAACACAGAGTACGGCACATGGAGTGCCACCGACGATGGCGACCTGTGCTGTGACCTTTTTGATGTCGGAGGCGGATGCTGGAACATCAACTGGCTGAGCG
Source organism: uncultured Bacteroidales bacterium (assembly GCA_946542135.1). Lineage (GTDB taxonomy): Bacteria > Bacteroidota > Bacteroidia > Bacteroidales > P3 > Colimorpha. The sequence continues at coordinate 14,405 of CAMNKG010000018.1, read as the reverse complement.
GTGCCACGATGATCATCTCGCGCACCGTACAAGACCAGGAGAAAGGCAACCTCATGTACCAGATGCAGTTCGAGTCCGAAATGACATGGGGCGACCTGAAGTTGGCACACAAATAAGCCCAATGGCAGCCTCCTGCAATGCGGCGGCCAAGCCTTATAAACATACAGACTATTGAACAGAAAGCGCTCTCCCTTCGGAGAGCGCTTTTTTTTATTAACGACGTTGTACGGTCTGTATTTGCAGCGTAGTACGGTCTGTCTTAGCAGGGTTGTACGGTCAGTCTTAGCAGGGTTGTACGGTCTGTATTAACGACGTTGTACAGTCTGTATCAGCAACATTGTACGGTCTGTATTTGCAGCGTAGTACGGTCTGATTGTTGCTATCAGTTTGCGCCGCCCATCGGCATGTCGGTGGCACCCTGGCGGGCTTTGCTTTCCAGTTCCATCTTGCCGAAGCGCCAGGTGAGACCCAGGCTGATGAAACGCGAGTCGAAACGTTGCTTGCCGGTAGTCTGATACTGCGGTGCCGTGGTGTTCTCGCCCCATTGCGCCATACCGAAGATGTCGTTGACGTTGAGATAGACCGACATACGGCGTTCGAAGAAGTCGCTGCTGACGCCGAAGTCGACGCCGCGGTTAGGCACCGTCTCGCTGTAGAGCGCTATGCTCGACGAGCGGTAGTGGGCGTTGGCGAAGACCTCCAGTTTGTTCCACAGCTTGGCCCACAGGTTGATGCGTGCGCTGAAGCTCACCTTGCTGTCGCTGAATCCGTTGTATTCGTAGGCGTAATTCCACACCGAGGCGTTGAGTCGGATGTTGAAGAAAGCTGTGGGGCGATAGGTGATGTTGGCCTGGAGGCCTTCCGTGTGGCTGGAGCCGATGTTTTCGGGACGGGTGTAGTTGACCATCTGGCTGCCGAAGTATTCAGGGGCATAGCCGGCATAGGTCATGGTGCCGATTTCGTCGGTGTTGGCGCGGAAGTAGGCGCTGAGGTTCAGCATGCCGAAGCCCATGATGTATTTGCTCCACGCCGCTTCGAGATTGTGGGTGTAGCTGCGCAGCAGGTTGGGGTTGCCGGTCTCGAAGCTATAGTCCTCGTAGCGGCGGAAGGGCGAGAGCTGCGTCATACCGGGGGTGGTGTTGCGCAGGGTGTAGCTAAGGCTGTAGGATGTAAAGGTAGGCGACTGATAGCTGAGGTGGATGCTGGGGACGAGGCCGAAGAAGGCGGTGTCCACTACGGTCATTCCGGCGCCGTCCAGATGGCTCCATTCACTTCGTTTCCAGCGTTGCTCGGCGCGGAGGCCGAGTTTGGCGGTGAATCCGCCCCAACGTTTCTGCAGGGTCACGTAGCCGTTGAGGCCCGTGCCGCGCTCCATGCCGTCGCTCACACGCAGGGCCACGGGGTGGTAGCCGTCGGCGGCCAATGTGTCAAGACCCAGATACTGTGTGCCGCCACCGAGTTCCAGTTCTGCACCCGCTTCGAGCGTGATGTCGTGTTTCAGCGGATGCGTGTAGTTGACTTCCATGCTGCCGCTGGGGCTGGTGTTGCGTTTCTCGGTGCGGCGCATCAGGTTGCTTAATGTCGGGTCGTCATAGGTGAAGGTCTCGGTGCCGATGCCGTGTTCATTCCAGGTGTTTCCGTTGAGGCTGACGGACAATTTGCGGCCGGTGGTGTCGAAGCGGTGTTCCAGCCAGGCGCCCATATATCCGCCCCATCCGAAGCCGTCGGGATTGTCGAGTTGGTAGTTGTAGCCCAAGTGGCGCAGCGTAGGCTGGTATTCGCGATAGATGAGGTCCATTTCCGTCGAGTTGTTGCCCCAATAGGGGTAGACGCCCATCCATGTGGCCAGTTGCGTCTTGTCCGAGATTTTCCAGTTGAAGTTCAGGCCGCTGTAGCCGCCATAGTTTTTCGAGTGAGTCTCAGTTTTGCCGTCCTGGTAGCGGCTGGTGTCGCCATTGCTGTCGAGGAGGGTGTTGGTAGCGTCCGAGTACATGTTGTGTACGCCGAAGTTGCCGTTGAGGTAGATGTTCATGTCGAACTTTTCGTTGGCGTAGACATAGCTGACCCAAGGCGACAGGCTTGGCATCGTGTTGCCACGGACGCCGACGCAGAGCAGCTCGTTGCGTTTGATTTTCTGTGTGGTGACGATGTTGATGACGCCGCCGGTAGTGCTGTAGCGTGCCGAGGGGTTGGTGATGACCTCGATGTGGTCGATGGCGTTGGCGGGCAGCTGCTTGATGTACTGTTTCAGGGCCTCCTCGTTCATGTGCGAGGGGCGGTCGTTGATCCAGATTTCGACGCTGCTGACGCCGCGGAGGGTGATGTTGCCCTCAGCGTCGACCTCGACGCCGGGGGCGTTCTGGAGGTCGTCGCTGGCGGTGCCGTTCTGGACGGATGGGTCCTCGGTGGTGTTGTACATGTTTTTTTCGCCATCGACGGCATAGAGCGGTTTGGCGGCGCTGACAGTCACGGCGTTGAGCATGGTGCTTGCGCGCTTGAGCGAGAGCGTGCCGAGGTCGACAGGAGCTGATGAGCCGTTCAGCGACACCGGCAGCCAGAGATATTCGTAGCCGACATAGGTGATGCGCAGCAGGTAGTCGCCCTTGGCCACCTGTTTGAAAGAGAAGCGTCCTTTGTCGTCGGTGGTGGTGCCGTTGACGAAGGAGCTGTCGGTTGACTTGAGCAGCACACAGTTGCAGTATACGATAGGTTTGCCTTCGGCGGCGTCGACCAGAGAGCCTTTAAGCTGTTGTTGAGCCAGCGCTTGAAATCCGAAGGACAGTACGGAAAAAAGGAGCAGAAACCTTTTGATGGAATTGGTCATAAGATGTTATTATGTTTGTCGGCAGATGCAATGCAGCAAGCGCCCATGATTAATAATGTGATGGATATAACTATAAACGTATAAGGGGTTCAGAATCTTACAGCGGGGTGCCTATTTTAGAAATATTGTTTCAGGTCGTCGAAGGAGAGTCCCAGCATGGAGAGTCTCTGCCTGAAGTCCGGGAGTTCCTGTTCCAAAAATTCTTTGCGTTGCAATGCGATGATGAGGTCTTTGGCGTCGGGGGCGACAAAGTAGCCCACGCCGCGCTTGTTGTATATGATTCCCGCCTGCTGCAAGTGGTCGAAGGAGCGTACCACCGTGTTGGGGTTCACCCCGAGCTGCACGGCGACATCGCGTACGCTGGCGATGCGGTCGTCGTCCTTCCACTCGCCCTCCACAATACGCTCGCACAGCATATCGGCAATTTGCTGATATATAGATTTTTGTTTTTTAAAGTCCATAGATGTTGGGTTTTTTAACGTTAACTTTAACCTTAACTTTAACCTCAGAATGAATCCAGCAATTCGTGATGCGTCAGCTGGTTATGGTTAAGGTTATTGAAGAATTTTTACTTTAACTTTAACGTTAACTTTAACCTCAGAATGAATCCAGCAATTCGTGATGCGTCAGCTGGTTAAGGTTAACGTTATGGTTAAGGTTAACATTATGGTTAAGGTTACGAACATTAATTGAATCTCACAGCTGTTCCGTAGACCAGCACCTCGGCGGCCTGCGCCATGATGGCCGAGGTGGCGAAACGGATACCTATGATGGCATCGGCACCCATACGGGCGGCCTGGTCCACCATACGGTCGGTGGCTTTCTGACGGGCTTTTTCCATCATGTCGGTGTAGGCTTTGAGTTCGCCGCCGACGATGCCTTTCAGACCTTGTCCTAAGTCGCTGAACATGTTTTTGGATTGGATTGTGCTGCCGGTAACGGTGCCCAGCAGTCTGTAATTTCTTTGGATATTTTCTATTGTGTAAAGTTCCATAATTGTTGTTGTTGATATGTGATTAGTGAACTGTGACCTGTGATATGTGATATGTGACCTGTGATATGTGACCAGTGATACGAGCGCGTTCGTGTCACAGGTCACTAATCACTTATCACTAATCACCAATCACTATAATTAATATTGCATTTTCTTAAGTCTGCGATAGGTGAAGAAGCACATCACGGCTGTGAAGAGGAGTTCGAAGCAGAGGTTAGACCAGAACATCAGGTTGATAAAGAAGCTCTCGTCCTTGCCTTCGAACCATTTGGCAAAGCGCTCGACCCAGTCGAAATCCCAGTCCAGATGAATCATTATCGGCGAGATTACCACCATCGCGACAAAGCCTATCAGCAACAGCCACAGGATGGTCTTGATGAACTTGTTTTTCTTGAAGATTGTGTTGGTGAAGAGGAATATCGATGCCGTTGATATGACACCGGCATAGATGAGGACCACGCCACGGAACCCAAAGAAAGTGGGAGAACCGAAAGACGATGTAAACAAGAGATCATCGCTCCACAGAAAATCCTTGTAGGGGCCGAAAGGCAGGATGGTGAGCAATGTGTCGACAGCACACGAGCCGACGAAGACCACCATCGGACTGACGACGAAGCTATAGAGCAGCATGCTCCAGAACTTCTCGCCCAGCGAGGCAGGCAGCATGGCGAAATAGTTGCCCTTGCCCTGCAGGTTGCAGCTGCCGTAGATTTTCAGCGGCGCAATGACGGCGGCAAGACTCACCAAAAATTTAATCAAATTCATACGGACATAGGGCGAACTGTCGTCGTCGCCCATACCGATGGCGACCTCCAGCATCCATAGCATTGCCGGCACCAGCATGATGATGAGCAGACTCAGTCCGTAAAGGTTGTATGCTGTGTGGAAATCGCGAACCACGACTTTTTTGAAACGGTTGAATTCGAATGTTTTCATGGGATGATGTATTTTTTACTTTAACGTTAATGTTGAGCTGTGACCTGTGATCTGTGACCTGTGATACGAGCACGTTCGTGTTACAAGTCATTGGTTACAGGTCACTCTTATTCAAAAATATTTTTAATCATGGCGCTGTTGCGGAGCACGGCGTTGAAGAGGGCTTCGATGTTCAGTTGGCTCTCGCCCATACCATTGTTGACCAAGACATTAAGGTAGCCGCCCGGCATCATCTCGCTGTAGAGGGCGTCGGGGCGCTGAAGGGCACCGTACTCGAAAAAGAGTTTGTCGGTGATTTTTTCGACGGAGGCGTCGAGAAGGACACTATTGTTGGAGATGATGATGATGGGGTCGATCAGGTTTTCGACATCCTTGACCTGATGCGTGGAGATGACAATGGTTTGGTCCGTCCCCACACGTTCGGTCAGAATGCGGCGGAAGTCGGCCTTGGAGGGGATGTCGAGACCATTGGTCGGCTCGTCGAGCAGGAGGTAGTCCGTGTTCAGCGCCAGCGCGCATGCCAAGAGCGATTTCTTCTGCTGTCCGAAGCTCATTTCCTTGAATTTGCGCGAGGAGTCCACCTTCAGTTCCTGCGTCAGGTGGCGCAACAACTCGGCATCTTGTTTTGGATAGAAGGGGGCCAGGTCGGCGAAGAAGTTTTCGGGAGTGGCGCTGTCGGGCAGCGGCACCTCGTCGGGGAGAAGGAAGATGTTTTGCAGGAATTCCGGCTGACGGTCGAAACTGATGAATTCATCCACCTTGCAACTGCCGGCAGAGGGGCGCAGGAGGCCGCTGATGACTTTAAGCAGGGTGGTCTTCCCTACTCCATTTTCGCCCAAGAGGCCATAGATGGAACCCTTTTGGAGCTGCAGATTGATGTTGTCGAAAACGCGTGTAGTCTTGTACGCGAACGAAAAATTACGGATGTCAATCATATTGCTAAAATTTATATTGTTGTTTATCTATTTGTGTATCTTTTTGTTATATCAATTCAATACTACTGTATTAGTTGATTAGTACACTGCAAAAGTACGACAAATTTTAAAACCGCCAAATATTTTTCGAAAAAAAATAATTTTTTTTGAATAGCAACTACTGTGACGACTGATATACAGAGCATAAGAGAGAGAAAAAAAAAGAATCGTGCTTGTATACAGGATGAGTGTTTTTTAGTCAAAATGGTTGAGAGCGCGTCTCTCCGAGACGCTGAGTAGAGGGTTTACAATATTGGAGGTTTCCTGTACAAAAAACCCCACACTATGGGTGTGGGGCAATTGTTGGTTTGACTTTTCAAGACAATTTATCAATGTCTTCGATAAAAAGAGGCTATGTCTCTTATGAGGCAATTTTTAGGCTCTCTTGAGGCAATTTTGAGGCTCTTTTGAGTCTCTTATGAGTCCCATGTGAGACTCTCTTTTTAACATTTGTTTAGAAAGGTGAATTGATAGAGGACAAGACCATATTTTTAACTATGAGGTAGGTGAACGTTAAAGAAAGGGCCACTACGAGGGGAGCCATCCACCAGGAGTAGGTGTCGTCGCCGGAGATGGACATCAAGGCTTGTTTCACATTGCCGATGGCCCAAGTGAGCGCATACAGCAAGGTGGCGATGAGCACAATAATATAGAAAGCACCCGGTTCTTTGTCATTACTGACAGTCATCATCAAAATCGTCGTGACAATCAGAACGAGACAGAACACCATAAGATGGACGGTGACGTTGAAGAATGCGAGTTTGAAATCGGTGCAGGATTTGATGGCCATAGCCACAAAGAGGAGCAGCGTGAAGAAGGCTCCATAGATGACGGGCACCAGCCCCGACTTGAAGCAAATGCCGAAGATGTCGCCGCCCTCCATGAAGTCTGTGATGCCAGTTTTCATGAGCATGAGCCAAGAAAGCAGCATCGTTACGAGCAAAGTTAGCGCCATCATGCAAAGAGGCGTTGCAACGGAAATGCCGTTGGACCTGCCCACAAAATTCTCGACGCAGCGGCTGGGTTTCTTGAACAAGCAGGCGAAAGTTGCCGGCAAATCATTTTTGAAGAATTTTTGGATGATGCCACCCTGATTGTCTTGTTCCATATTAAATTGTTTTTGGGATTAATAATTGCAGAAACAGTTCATTTCATAAGGACTTGGCTGTGCAAAACAAAATATTAGATTGATTTTCTGCCACATACACAAACACAGACCATTCCTTTCTCCATTGCAAATATACATATTTTTAGAAAACTTAACTTTGCAATTATTAATTTTTCTGAAAAGATGATTGGTAGTTTGAAAAATAATCTTTATCTTTGCACAATTCAATCACCTACCAAAAAGCCCAATAATTTCAAGTTAAAATATTACAGGACAACTATTTAACAACAAAACTATTCCACCTCAACAAACCGCTGTGCCTTTTGCCAAAAGGCAAACTCACCCATACATGGCATTTTGACATTTATTATTGGCAGATACGAAGCGAATAAACAACCAAATACTTATCCAATATGTCAGAAGAATACAAAAAATGTCCGAAGGGTCACTACTATCAGGGTGACACATGTCCTTATTGCAAAACGACCTCCAATGCCGGCGGCCCATCACAGCGCACCGATATTTTTGGCGGCGGCATGGGCAATGGCGCAGGTACGACACAGCCCTACAATGGCGGCTACGGCGAGATGACCAAGACGCAGCCTTATGGTGAGCCCGGAATGGGCGGAGGCAGCAACAACAAGACCACCGTGATTGACGACGGCTCGTACACCCCCGCAGGACCTTCGGCCCCGAATCGCACCATGTTTGGCGACGAAACGATAGAGGAGCCCGTACGCAACGCCAACGCGCCGCAGCAGCCCGGACAGGCGTCGCCCTACCGCGCCACGCGCAAGCTGGTGGGCTGGCTGGTATCGTACACCCTTGACGCTATGGGACAAGACTTCAAGCTCTACGAAGGTCGCAACATCATAGGTCGCGACATGGACTGCAGCATCACCGTCAACGACAAGATGGTGTCGGCCAAGCATGCCGTGCTGCTGTTCCGCGCAGGCAAGTATTCACTCACCGACCAGCAGTCGTCGCATGGCACCTTTGTCAACGGACAGGACATAGAACTGGAGCCGCGCTACCTGCAGGATGGTGACGAAATACGCATGGGCGAGACGATATTCAAATTCAGGACCTCGTTCTAAACGGCGCCAAAGTTTCAGGTACAAAATCTTCACACACGAGCCCGTCCGCACCAGGCTTGTGTGCTGCTCATTTGAATCAGTTGCTCCCTTCGACGGAGAGAGAGGGGTGACATATACAATAATAATGTATGAAACGTTTAATAGTATCGATATGCTTATGCTTGACGGCATTGACCGTCCAGGCACAGATCAATCGTGGACTGAAGGGGGGCTATGATGTAGAGGAGTTTCCCAAGATCAGTTTTATCTGGAACAGTCCCAACCCAGAGATTCTGCCTGAATCGCAGTTTATCCTCACCGAGAACGACACAGCGCTCGACATCAAGGTGAAACCCCTTGTGGGCGAGGCCGACAAGAAGCAAAAGAAGAGCATCCTCTTCATATGGGAGGACATGGCGAGCCACGGCCAGCAGTCCGAATTTGCGCGAATGGTCATCGGGACCTTTTTCAGCCAGACCACGCTCAACGCCGGCGACCGCTTCAATGTTGCCGTCTTCAACCGCAAGAAGAACACCCAGCGCGACGTGCTGCAGCCCCTGCTTCCGGAGTTCAGCACAGATGCCACGATGCTACAGAATGCCGTGATGGGCTACAGCATCTCGCGCGAACGCTTTGCTCCGCAGCCGCTGCTCTCCGACCTTTATCTGGCCATCAACGAAGGCATCGACATGCTGAAGAAAGAGCCCGCCGACCGTATCAGCGCCATTGTGGTCATCTCGGCAGGTCTGAACATCAAGGTGTCGGGTGCCAGCACCGAGATGGAGACCGTGCGCAAGAATGCCCTCGACGCCGACATACCCATCTATGTGGTCAAATATCCCATGGCCGGCGACACTCCCGAGATCAACACCCTGAGCGAGAGCACCTATGGACTCTACACCCTGAGCAAGGAACCCGGTGTGGCGCTGAGCGACCTGCAGAGCTACTACAGCAACATGAGTGCGCGCAGCTACGGACAGGACTACCGCGTGACCTTCACCACCAAGACCAAACGCGACGGCAAGTCGCACCCCCTCTCGTTCTCGATCAACAAAGTGCAACAGCAGATACCGGCCTATACGGCGCCCAACATGACCTTCGAGCTGTGGGTGAAAGAGAACCTGGTGCTTTTCATCTGCCTGTGCGCCGCCGTGCTGCTTCTGATAGTGCTCATCATCATACTGTTGGTCAACAGAAAACGAAAGATCAACCAGAAGCTGGCGCAGTCGGAAGCCCGCGTGCAGGACGAAATCAACCGTTCGCAGCAGCAGATGGAGAACATGCGCCAAGAGCAGCAGCGCCAGGAGCAGCTGAAGCAAGAAGAAGCCATACGCAAAGCCAACCAAGAGCGTGAGAACGAGCTGGCAAGCCTCATGCAGTCAAAGAACCTCTACCCCCGGCTGCAATGCAACGTTGGCGACAGAGCCTTCACGGCCACCATCACCAAGCCCACGACACGCATAGGACGCAACGACAACAACGACATCGTGTTACCCAACCAGACCGTGTCGGGATTCCATGCCGAGATCGTGTTCAACGGCAACACCTTCGAAGTCTTCAACCGCAGCACCTCCTACACGCGCGGCATCATCGTCAACGGCCAATTCTTCCAACAGACGACGCTGCGCAACGGCGACATGATCGGTCTGGGCGAAGCCACCATCACATTCTATTTATAAATATTCAACATCCTTAAGAGCAACTTACAATTATGAAAGTAATCACAATAGGCAGGGGGGCCAGCAACATGGTTGTCATCAACGACCCCTACGTTTCGTCGACCCATCTACAGATCATCGAGACTGACGACGGCGCTTTCCGCATCAACGACTGCGGCAGTTCCAACGGCACCTTCGTCAACGGAGAACGCATCTATGGAGAGCGTCCGTTAGCTATCAACGATGCCGTCCGCATCGGGAACACAGTCATACCCTGGCATTCCTATTTCGGGATAGACATCCACGGCGACGATTTCTCCGGCAAAGGCGGGAAGACCCCCAATGCCGCGCTGCTATGGGTAATGGCCGCCATAGGCCTTGCCGGAGCCATCGTGCTGGGCGGACTTGTGGCGCCCTTCATGAAAAGGTTTTCCGACTTCTACTACCTCATAGCTCCCGAGCTGATGGAGGCCCGCATCGCCGTCATCGTCAGCGCCATAGCGGCACTTGTCGTGATGGCGGGAGCGCTGATGCTGCTCAAGGGCATGCGGGCGGGCTTCACCCTCGCGCTTGTTGGCGCCATCCTTGGAGCCATAGCCGCAACGGCAATGCTATGCCTATGCGGCGTGTCGATAGTAGCCGTCGTCGTGCTGCTGTTCGCCATAGGCTTCGGGTGCGTCACGCTGTTCGTATTCAAATAGACAAAAGCCTGTCACCTGCCAGCAGCGGCAGGAGGCAGGCCTTTTCTCGCACGCCCATAACCAATAATAATCTTATCAAACAACAAACCCTGATTCCACAATGAGTCTCACCACCATCAACGACAGCAACATCTTCAAGAAAGGTGTGATAGGTAATGTCCGCAAAGCCCAAGAAGACAGCCATGATATGGCTGCCATGACCCCCAACGGCGATGTCTTTGTCGTCTGCGACGGCATGGGAGGACATGTAGGAGGCGCCCAAGCCTCATCCATCGCCGTTGCCAGCATACTGGAGCACCTCAAGAAAGAGCGTTATGCCAACCCCATCGTAGCCCTTGACGGCGCGTTGCAATTCGCCAACATGCAGATACTTGGCTATGCCGCCGAGCATCCCGAGCTGCAGGGAATGGGCACTACCGCATGCATCCTGTTGCTGCAAGGCAATGATGCGTGGATAGCCCATGTCGGCGACAGCCGCATCTATCTCTTTCTTGGCAAGGAGAAGCAGCTGCACCGCATCACCAAGGACCATTCCTACGTGCAGACACTGGTAGACCAGCATCAGATAAGCGATGCCGAGGCCGAGCACCACCACATGAAGAACAGGATTATGAAAGCGCTGGGCATCAAGCCCGAACTGCAGCCCACCTTCAACTACATGGAGCGGCCCATCCATCCCAAGAACGGGGACATCTTCCTTATCTGCAGCGATGGCCTGTCGGGGATGATACCCGACAGCACCATTGAGCGCGTGCTCGCCTCCAGAATGCCCATCGACCTGAAGGGTGAGAAATTGATCAGCCTTGCCATGCAGGGCGAGACGGTAGTGCCCGGCGGACAGGACAACTGCACCCTTGAGCTGATCAAGATAGACTCCAGCCCCTGGAAAACGACCGACTTCAAAAGTTACAATCCCGAAGAGCGGAAGTTTAAGTCGAAGAAATCCTCGTTCTGGACGTCGCCCCTATTCTTCACGGTGGCAGCTGCCCTGCTGATCCTCATCGTGGTTTTGATAATCCTTCCAAAGAGATCCGACCCCGAACCAAGAACTTCCGATGACAACACGGCAGCCAACGTAGACATAAAGGAACTCTACAAAAAATATGTCGACGACAGCATTATGGTCAGAGATTTCAAGCTAGTGGGCGCCCGGTACCAAGACACCTTGAAGATGTGGGAACAAAGAGTCAAGGAAGCCGACAGCCTGAAACGGAAGAAAATCGAATTGAAAGACAATACCCAGACCGAAGAAATCAACAAAAAGATAAAAGAAGCCAACGAAGGCAAGGCTGCGATGCAAAAGAAGATTAACGAAAACAGAGAAGCCATCGCCAATGCCGAAAAAGGGTTGAACGACAGACGCAAGGAATACCTTGACGCCAAAAAAGAAGCCGACGCCAAAAAAGAGGCCGACAATAAGAAAAAAGAGCCAACAGAAAAAGCCAAAGTCAACGAAAAAGAAGGTTCAGGGCTCTTGAACAAACTGACCGGCGGCGGCGATGACGCCAAGGGCGCTACCACAGCGGGGAAAGAGGGGAAGCCGACCGTGAAGGCTGCCACAGGCACAGATTCGTCGAAAACGACCCCGTCCCAAAAGACCCATACCAAAAGTGAAAACAAAACCCCAAAGCCAGACGGCAAAAAGAAAAAATAAGGAAACAGCAACCCCCGTTGCGCAATCACCAAAAGCAACAGAACCATGAGAATCATCACAATAGGAAGAAGTACCGGTTTCAATGACGTTGTTGTGAACGATGCCAAAGTCAGTCGCAACCACATGCAACTGGTGCAAGACGACAACGGCAGCGTTCGTGTTGTCGACCTTGACTCATCCAACGGTGTCTACGTCAATGGACGGCGCATCGTAGGGGAATACATGTTGTGTGCCAACGACGAGATACGCATAGGCGACACCGTCATTCCGTGGCAGACGTATTTCAATGGAGCCCTGGCACAACCCGCCTTCATGCCTACCGAAACGGACGGCATGCGAGGAGACCTGCGGCCCAAACGCAACAATACCGCACTATGGATTATACTGGCCGTGCTTGTCGTGCTGATTGGTGTCATTATCATCATTTTCATCACGTCCAAAAAGAAAAACGACGAGAGAGCCATCAGCGACGCCAAAGAGCGCCGAGAGGAGATACGCAAGTCACGTGCAGAGAGCGGCGACACCACAAACATCACACTTGAGGACTATGACGAGCGGTGGGACGGGGTCATCAAATTCAACAAGCCGACAACCCCGGGGGAGAAGAGAACCCAGAAAATCAAAGAAGACACGGTCAAGAATCCATCAAAAAATTTAGATGTCGAATTCTATGAGCTTCTGGCCTATTGTGGCACCCAGGAAATCAAAGCATTCTTTAGAGATATGGGGTGGGCACAGCTCAAATCACGAAATGCGGCAATCGACCTAATCAAGAAGAATTATACAGAAGGCAACACTTATAAAAAGGAAACCATTGTCAATGCCTTGAAGAAAGTAACAGCCAACAAGAACAAAGATGCTGCTTTGAACCCCAACCCCGACCCCAAACCCATCCCCGAACCCAAACCCGACAACGATTCCAAGCAGGGCACTAACAAAGCAGCCGCCCCCAATACTGTGACGCCGACAGACAAAGGTGCCAATCCGCCGGCCCCCGCAGCCGACGACGACACGACCGACAAAACCGACAAGAACATTAACCCCAAAGGCCTCAAATTATAGAACTGTCAACGCTATGCCCGACTACCAATATCCCAACATACCCTACTACCGCATCGGACGCCTTGTCGCCGAGGGAGGCACTGCCAAGGTCTACTGGGGCATAGACCTGCGCAGCGGCTATCCTGTGGCCATCAAGGAGCTTAAAGTGCGCCATTTCAGCAATAGCGCCATCCGCATGAGATTCCGCGAGATGGAGGCGCAGCTCTACCTCTACGCGCAGCATCCCAAGATCCCCAAACTGGTCGATTTCATTGACGACGGGCAGGGACCCATGTTCATCGTCATGGAATTCGTCGAGGGGAGAAGCCTGGAGCACTTCATATACCGTGAGAACGGATTGCTTCCCGACTCCGTGGCGCTGCCCATCTTTCTCGAGGTGCTCGAAGTGGTGGGATTCCTCCACAGAATCCAGATACCCCACATGAACGTCTTCAACGGCATCCTGCACCTTGACATCAAGTCGAACAACGTCATGGTGCAGCCCGACGGCAGCATCAAGCTCATCGACCTCGGCATCGCCTCGCGACTCTCGGACCTCTCCAACAGCACCGGTTTCGGCACCCCGGCCTACATGCCACCCGAGCAGTTCGAGATGAGACATTGCGACAAGTACACCGACATCTTTGCATTGGGCATCATGCTTTTCGAGATGCTCACCGCCCACCTGCCCTTCTATGCCAACATGAGCTCGGCACGCGCCCAAGTGGCCGAGATACGCCGCCAGATCAAGGAAGACCCCACGCCAGCCATGATCCATTATTACCCCTTCATACACAACGACCTGCAAGCCATCGTAAACAAGGCGTTGCAGAAGGATCCCCACGACCGCTACCAGACATGCGAAGATTTCACCAACGACATACGACGCTATATGCGAAAACATCTGTAGCAGGAAACATATATAAAGAAAATATAAACAATAAAATAATACAATTATGCCAAAAGCCCAACGAGTAGTCACCATCGGACGCGGAACCCAGAACGAGGTCATCATCTCTGACGACAAGGCCTCGCGTGTCCATTGTCAAATCATCAAATACGAGAACGGCACCTACGGTATCTCCGATTTCGGCAGCACCAACGGTACATACGTCAACGGATTCAAGATCACCGGCGAGCATATTCTCAACCCCTACGATGTTGTCCGCATAGGCCACACCACGTTGCCCTGGCAGAGCTACTTCGACGGCAAAGGGATACCCAATCAGCGACAAGAGCACAACGCCACCCGCGTACAGGGCGGTGGCGGCTATGGCGGCACCGACGTCATGGGAGGCGGCAACGGGGTAGCCTATGGTGGCAGTTATGGCAGCAGCTATGGCAGCGGCTATTCATCAGAATCATCGCAAGGCAACAGCACCGCAGCCGCCTTCACCCTCGCCACCGGCATCCTGTCGCTCCTTATGGCCATGCTCATT
>CAMNKG010000017.1 GCA_946542135.1 uncultured Bacteroidales bacterium | reverse complement strand
CCCAGGACCCCATCCTTAAAAGGGATGTGCTCTACCTGCTGAGCTACTTAGTCATTTCACCCTGATTTTGAGTTTGCAAAAGTACAACTTTTTTGATTACTGACAAAAAAAATTTGTACTGCCAACGCCGACAACATTACACCATTCTGAATATCAAAATATTGACAAAACAATTAATCATCCTTCAGAAGGTGGAAACAGTACCAATCCATGAAGAAAGTGACGCCCGTAATACGCAAAATCGGTCAAGATTTGGCATGCTGTTTTTCGACACAAAAAATAGCTCTAACCATGTTGCTTTGAAATCGTGTGGCAAAGTGACGGAACAGAAAAAAAGACGCCGTCTAAATGCCGGCAGACATGTTGCGCAACAAGTCAGCATTAGATGCATCCAGCCAAACAAGGCCACACTAAAACAATGACAACCAGCAAACTGAAAAAGAAAATCACAATTACATTTGGTCAGACCGAAAAAACATTGTATCTTTGTCATCTCAAAGAAGAACAAAAATAATGACATTTATAAACAAAAGAACAAAACTATAACCTCATGAAATATGAAATAAATTTACGTGAAGGTCTCGGCGACATCCGCTTTGGCATGCCCATAGAAGATGTAGTAGAGATTATGGGAGCTGCCGACGAAGTAGAGACCATCGACAACGCCATCGACGAAACGACAACCATACTACATTACAACGACGGCGACCTGTCGTTGTTTTTCGAAGGCGAAAATCCCATCCTGCAATGCATAGACGTCTCCGTAGAGGAATGTACCCTTTTCGGGAAAAACATTTTCCAGATGAACGAAAAAGAGATCGTACAGCTGATGGTACAAAACGATTATTACGAACAAGACGCCGACGAAGAAGCTTGGGGAGAACGTCGCATCTCCTTTGGAGAAGGCAACATCGACTTCTTTCTGGAAGATGACGAACTTATAGCAATCGTATATGGAAAATAGCAATCACGAAGAACGCCCCATATTCCCCACCTCATACTTCCCCTCCATAGCCTACATGAGTGCGCTGGCACGTCATAGCGAGATTCTCGTTGAGCACCATGAGACCTTCCCCAAGCAGACCCTGCGCAACCGGATGGTGATACCCACAGCCAACGGCGCTCAAACGTTGAGTGTTCCCGTGGTACGCCCCATAGGTACCCACACTCCGACAAACCAGATTGAGATATCCTATGCCGAACGATGGAACATCATCCACTGGCGAACAATAGTGACGGCCTACACCGCCTCGCCTTATTTCCTATACTATGGCGACGGGATAGAAACAATCCTGACAAAACGGTACAAATACCTTACCGAACTAAATGACGCCATTATGGCTTACCTTATCAAGAGCCTTCATATCGAATGCACAATAAAAGCCACCACCACCTACAGGCGTCCGGAAGAGACAAAACAAGACTATCGCGACGCCTTTTCCTACAAGCACCCTGACACAACAATACAATACCCGCACTACACACAAGTCTTCAGCGACAGACAACCCTTCAACAGCAACGTAAGCGTACTGGACTTGTTATTCAATTTAGGACCTCAAAGCAAGGACTATTTGAGAAGAATTATCGCGTAAACACCATAGACCATGACTTTTATCCCTAATGTTTCACGAGAAACACCCATCAGGCGCCTTTAAGCGACCTTTTCGCATAAATATCATAGACCATGATATTTGAGCAGCCATACCCTGGCGACCCAAATGGAAATCAGCAGCCCATAGAAATGAGAAGAACAGAGATGTCGGCAGGAGAGACACCACTGATACGAGAAGCCTGACCGATGGTCTGGGGACGCACCTTGGAAAGTTTTTCACGAGCCTCGAACGAGAGCGCCGTAATGGTCCTGAAATCCACATCAGACTTAATAGGGAAATCCTCATAGCGCAAAATCTTATCTGCGACTTCACGTTCCTTTTCGATATATCTACTGTATTTTAGAAGCACCTCTGCCGAGAGCTGCACCTCATCGCGCATGCCATCGGGAATGGCTCGAAGGCGAGCATCCAGCGCAGGTGACAAATCACGCAACATGGCGAGAGACAACTCAGGTCTCATCAGCAAATTGACCAATTTTACCTTCTGCTGCAACGTTGCCGACCTGTGTAATTCCAAAAAATCGTTGGCTTCGGAGGGCAACACAGAGAACGAAGAGACATCGTCAACGACCTTGTCAATAAAAGAAGACTTCTCCTCTACCCTACGCATCCGTTCGTCTGATGCCAAACCCAGATTGTGAGAAAGAGGCGTCAGACGGATATCGGCATTGTCTTGGCGCAGCAAAATACGGTACTCAGCCCTGGAGGTGAACATACGATAAGGCTCATCGACACCTTTGGTCACCAAATCATCAATAAGGACGCCAATATATGCCTGAGAGCGAAGAAGAACAAAAGGCGACTTGCCGCGAATCTTAAGCACAGCATTGATGCCAGCCATCAGTCCCTGGCAAGCGGCCTCCTCATAACCGGTAGTACCGTTGATTTGGCCTGCAAAATAAAGATTTTCAACGTGTTTTGTTTCAAGACTATACTTCAATTGCGTAGGCGGGAAATAGTCATATTCGATGGCATAGCCTGGCTTATAGATGACCGCTTTTTCGAAGCCGTCAATAGAATGGAGCGCCGCCAGCTGGACCTCGAGGGGCAACGAGGATGAGAAGCCGTTGAGATAATACGAATTCGTCGACAGCCCTTCAGGCTCCACAAAAAGCTGGTGGCGATCCTTCCCCGCGAAGCGTTCTATCTTATCTTCTATGGAAGGGCAGTAACGGGGACCACGCCCCTGAATACGGCCTGAGAACATCGGAGAATCGGCAAAACCGGTACGCAAAATATCATGCGTTTTGAGGTTTGTATAGGCAAGATAACATGATTTCTGGCTTGAAAGTGGAGCCGTTTTATCGCTGAAAGAGAACTTACCAGGGTCATCATCACCAGGCTGTTCTGTCAACCGGCTGAAATCTATCGTTCTGCCATCAATCCTGACAGGCGTCCCGGTTTTTAGTTTCTGCACCTCAAAACCAATCTCTTTCAAGCGATCAGAGAGTCCCAATGAAGGCTGTTCGCCTATTCTACCCCCCGAGAAAGAGGTCCTGCCGATAAAGATTTTGCCGTTAAGGAAGGTGCCATTCGTCAGAACGACGGCGCGAGCCGGAATGGAGATTTGCATACGGGTCTTGACACCAACAACAGTACCCTCTTCAATAGCCAAGTCCACGACCTCGTCCTGCCAGAGAGAGAGGTTCGGAATCAGCTCCAGATGACGACGCCAGTTGGCCGAAAACAATGCCTTGTCGCATTGTGCGCGGGGGCTCCACATGGCAGGGCCTTTGGAGCGGTTCAGCATACGGAACTGAATCATGGAAAGATCCGTCATAATACCCGAACAGCCACCCAGGGCATCTATTTCGCGAACAATTTGACCTTTTGCGACGCCACCCATTGCCGGGTTGCATGACATCTGGCATATTGTATCGAGAGACTGGGTTACGAGAAGTGTTTTGGCGCCGAGTCGAGCCGATGCGGCAGCAGCTTCAGCTCCCGCATGGCCTGCACCGACGACGACGACATCAAATGGATCAAAATTCATAGCTAATACTCCTATATTACAAGCAAATGGGCAGTGCGTTCCACGTGAAACATCATATTGATTTCATCTGTTCCAGAAGGGCTATCGACTCTTCTTCTTTCGTTCGCATAAGTCGAGCATCGTCATCAGACTTATCTTTAAAGCCGAGCAAATGGAGCACACCATGAATGAGGACACGAGACAATTCGTGTTCAAACGGAACAGAAAAAGACGATGCGTTCTCCCCTACCCTATCGATACTAATCAAGATATCGCCCGATATTAAGTCGCCTGTCACGTAATCAAACGTGATGATGTCGGTATAGGTGTCGTGATTCAAGTATTGTACATTAACATCGTGAACGGAAGCATCAGAAGCGAAACGATAGTTGATGGAACCCATTTTTTTTCCATGTTTAGCAATGACCTCAGCAATCCAATTTTTATAAAGAGCAGGATTATGCAACTCGAAATCGATATCATCAACCCAAAAGCGTACAGACATAGTAAATGAATTAAAAATAATTATTAGACAAGAAAAGTCGACAATGAGAAAATAAGCCGTATTGCATTGTTTCACAGCACACTAAACGCGAAGCAAGCAAAATATTCCTCAATTTCCTTTGTAAAAAGACGACAGGGTAAGATAGGCGAAGGGGAGAAAGTCGCGATTTTGACGAATGGTCAGAAAAGAGCATCACGCGTTAACCAACTTAGAACTGTAAAAATTGTGGAGGGTCACACGACGCTCGAGGGCACGTGCTGCATCGATGCCGTTGATGAAAAATTCCATCTTCACCGTTCTGCCATTATTATCGAAAGAAAGATGGTCGGAGAGAGACTTCATAAGAAAAATTCCAGTACCCCTACCCTCTTCCATTGGCATGGAACCGTATTGGGCAAAGTCGAAACCGTTGCCCTGGTCTTCGACAACAAAAGAGACGCCACCTTTTACATAGTCAGCAACGACGGTGACGGTTTTAGTAGCGTCGGAGTGGTTGCCATGAACGATAGCATTTTCGACAGCCTGAAGCAGCGACATAGAGATAGTGGCAGCGTAATTATTGATATTATACGTATCGCATACGATGGCGACGAAACGCTCAACCTCTATCAAATTGGCTATATCAGACTGAATAACAATTTTTTCCATAGTCATTTATTCTTGCTATCATTGCTACAAAGATACATAAAAAAATGAATAGGGAAAAATTATTTTCAGCAAAGTCAGAACTTGAAGAAATAATCATTCACCTTCTGCTTATAGTAGTCGTGCAGTGCTGGAGGCGTAGCGCGGAACAGATCCACGTTCTTTTCCTGCAACTTCTTGTATCTTTCCAAGTCGCCTTGCGAAGGCTGGTAAAGATCTTTTCCTTCGTTGCTTTCGCGGCGTTCTTCCTTTTCGCGTTCCATCTCAGCCTTTTCATGTTGCAAAAGACGGGTCAGGATCTGCTGCTGCCGTTTGATAGTCTGGCTGGTTATGGTTTTATTAACGAGATCTGTTTCAGTCTGTTCCATCTGTTTAAGGATATTATCTATATCCTTTGCAATTTTGGAATTACCACCGCTTTGTTCTTTTAATTTCTGCCCATATTCCTGCATCATGCGTCGTATTTGTTCCTGTTGTGCCGTCATCTTGGCAAATTCGGAACTAATGGAGTTCTTACCGCCTATCTTAGCGCGTTCGCCGGGTTTTTTGCCCTGTTTTTCAAGTTCTTTCTTGAGCGATTCCATCTGTTTGTTGAGTTCCTCCTGCATTTGGCGCATCGACTTGGGAGAAGGCTTGCTGTTGCCAGGATTGCTGCAGTTGCCTTTCATCTTCATTCCCTGACGTTTGCAGCTGCCTTGTTTTTGTTTTTGCTGGTTTTGACGCATCTGGTTCTGCATCTGGTCAAGCGATTCGGCGAGAACGAGCGACAGGTTGTTGAGAGCAGTCATCGAGTATTGCATCGTTTTTGATGCCGTAGTGTTGCGGAAATTGCCATAGATAGACTGGTTGTATTGCAACAGACCCGACAGAGACTTGGAGATATTGCTGTTGATATCAGCAAGTTCCTTATTAACGACTGCTGCTACCGCCGTCTGTCGTTTTGCCAACGAACGAAGGGAATCCTCGACGTTGCGGAAATCATCTTTAAGAAGGTTTTGATCGGCGATGAGTTTCTGGTATTTAGGATCTTGTATACTGACTTGGTTCAATTCGCCAATAAGCTTTTCCTGGTTGAAGGAGAGGCGGACCAGATTTTTGAGTAGTCTGCGTATCTGTTCCGAGTCTTCGGCGAGGTCTTCCTGTTCAATATCCATCTGGGCCTGAGCGAGTTCCTCCGACAGTTGTTTCAGGTCGTCAGCGGCCGATTTCTGCGATTTGGAGGCATCTTTGTTTTTGCCCTTTGAGAGCTTTTCTTCGGCCGTTTTCTGACTGTTTTCTATTTGTTTTTGTAAGTCTTTGTTGACTTTAAAGTCAGATGGATGATCGAGATTCTTATAGTCGTTTTGGATTTGGTCAATGTCTTTTTCCAATTGCTTGAATTGCTCCGAAAGATTTTGCTGTTCCTGAAGATTAGTGCTTTTATCGTCCTGTTTTTTAGAGAGTTCCTCTTGTTTCTTGGCCAGTTCATCGGCCTTGTTTACAGCCTGTTCCACCTTTTTCTCGATTTCGAGACGTTTTAGGAGTTCAAGGTTCTGGTCCAATTGTTTCTGGAGGTCTTCATTCTTTATTTTTACATTCTCGAGTTCTTCTTGCGCCTTTTGTTTATCCATCTCGTTCATAAGGCGTTCCATTTCCTTCATCATCTCCTTGATTTCATCGGTCATCACTTTGTCGAAGAGGCGGTCTATTTCTTCCTGTTTCTTCAACAGCTCCTCGCTGGGGTCGCGAAATTTCTCTTCCAGGCGATTGTTTTCCTTCATCTGGTCTCTCATCTGCTGGAGTTGGTTTTTGACGCTTTCCTGGCGTTTCTGCAGCTCCTCGAGCTGTTTTTTGTCCTGCCATGAGAGTTCTTTCTTGTCGACGAGTTTACGCATCAAATCGTTGATTTCCTCCTGGATCTTGCGCAATTCAGCAACCGACATCTCACCCTGGCGCTGCATGTCGGAAGAAGCGTTGCGGAGCATCTGGTCCAGTTCTTCATCAGTAGGAGTCTGTATTTCAAACTCCTGAGACTTGGTAGACTTGGCTCCGTTGACACCGTCATTGTCCCATATCTCAAAATAATATTTGATATGGTCGCCGGGGTTGACGGTAAACGAAGAAAGATCCATATTGTAATTGAATTCCTGAGAGGCATCGGCAGTGATGGCGATAGGGAAGCGCTGCACGTCGACCTTGGAAGTGTCGGAAACATTCTTCCTTTCCACTACAAATTCCAATTTAGAGAAGCCATAATCGTCCTTGATACGCCCTTTAAAGAAATGTCTTTCAGGCATAAGGGAATCGGCCATCTGCATTACGGCGATAAGAGGATAGGCATCATCGACCACGGAGATATTGTAAGCCAGTGTGTCGGAGACGGTATGGTTATTGTTGACAAAGAAAACATATGAGAATGAGCCCATGGCGCGGACAGAAGTCTTGCTGCGTCCGTTTTCGGGCTGGGGAATTACGAGGTTTCTGCTGTCTGTTACAAAATGAAGCGTATCAGCATCTTTGGTCATGAATAACCATTCCACCACGGTACCTTTAGGCAGCGTGATGTCGCCTTCATTGGCGAGCGTTTCCTGCTTTTTGCCGGTATAGGCAGGGTAGGAGAGGAGCGTCTGGAAATGAACGATGGCTGGCTTAGGGGCAACCTCGAGCATAAATTCTTTGGAGATGATGCCAACAGCTGAAAACTGCAGTGTATGTGAATGTTGCAGGTTTTTGAGTAGGTAAGAATAATGCTGGCTATTGTCTTTACGCATACGATAGTCGACACCGTCGATGAGAATATGCACCTCGTTAGGGATCTCGTCACCATCGACTGCGACCTTAACCAAAAAATCCTCTTGTTGGTTGGCTGTCAGAGAACTGTTTTCGAGTACAAAACGAAAAGGGGCAGGACGTTCGTAGAAGGTAGAATGATTGATGAGGCGTTTGGAGGGCTCGGTAATAAAGGAGGGTGCCACGAAGAGAACCACGACAATAAAAGCCAATGGGATAGCTACATATTTGACGTATTTAAGGTTTTTACGAATATTGATAGCATTAACGAAAGGGATAGGGGAGAGGAGTGCTGTTTTTTGGTCAATGCTGGCTTGCAGCAAATCGCTATCAGTGGAAGAGCCCATTTGTTGCAACTGTAACAAATTAAGCAGTTTGTCGCTGACTTCAGGAAAATGTTGCCCGATGATGTCGGCCGCCGTTTCATAGGAAATACATTTGCCGAGACGGAACATTTTCAGCAACGGAATGACCACATAGTAGCCCAAAATAAACAAAGTGGCCAAAATGAAAGTCCAGAATAGGGCAGTGCGGACGGCGACGCTGAAGTAGCCATAATGTTCCAAAACCACCATCACAATGAAGAGAACAAGAAGAAGGGCGATGGCGAAGAAAAGTCCTTTCACCAGACGGTTTTTGTAATATTTCCTGATGAAAAGGTCTAGTTTGTCTATTATCTTATTATCTGTTGTCACAATAATACCGGTTTCGAATTAAAAGTAACGGTAAAAAAGATAATATATTGTAAGGCGATGGATTCTATTGAACCTATAGATTCAACACCATTTGTCTCATCATCTTGCAATGTGGGTGTTCCCTGTTTCCGATAATTCAGCACAAAAGGAAAACAGTAGAATAACGAAACCATAGTTTTAACTGTATGATAACTTTGAATTTACAAATATATTTCTGTGGTTTTGAAAAAACAAGTACCTTTGCAAATGAATAGGTTTTGAGAACCATGCCTGTTGGGACCAAAACTGTAAATTATATTCATCATATGGAAAACGACGGAAAGAAAATCTGCAAACAGCTCAAGGAGATACGCCATCAGATTGCCAACGACAATGGTATCCAATTAGAGGATCATGAATGCCATTATGAAGGCACTTGCAACGGCACCTGTCCTCGTTGCGATACAGAACTGCAGTATCTTGAGAAAGAGATGGTGAACCGAGGCATGTTGGCAAAAGTGGCCTTGGTGGCAGGCATGACCTTTGGACTTGCCGCCACATGCCAAACAGAAGGCGACGTTATGCCCGAAACGTACGATGGGGATAGCATTAATCCCGCAGACACCATCATGCAAAGCCAAGAAAAAGGAACAGCCCCATCAGAAGACGAGGCTGTATATTACGGTGAAGAATAGCGTCACTCAAATATCTTTGCCAAAGATGGCGCGCTTCATAAGCGGCTCCGTCTGATAGGTAGTACCCCAAATTTTTTCTGCCTCGTTGCCGATAATCTGAGGATTGGTATAAGCCCATACCACATTGTTTTTGATGGCGTTGCGGTTCATTTCGGCATAATATATGGCGTGAACGCCACGTTTCTGCCATTCTGGGTGCACACCATTGAGCAGAAGGTCGATAGTGTCGAATTTGCGAAGGGCGCGGAGCAGATGGTACCAACCGAAGGGGAAAAGACGTCCTTTAGCCTTCTGGTAAGCCTCGGTCAGACTGGGGATGCTGAGGCCGAAGGCGACCAAGTTGTCGTCCTTGTCGACCACAAAATTGCAGAAATCGAGGTTTATGAAGGGGAAATACTCCTTGATGTAGACATCGATTTCCTTTTCGGTCATCGGAACGAAGTCGTAAAGGTCCTTAAAGGACTCGTTGAGAGTGTGGAAGAATTTGCGGGCGTAAGGATATACCTCTTTGCGTTTGGTGAATTTGAGGAGTTTGAGGTTATAACGGTCCATGATAAGCTGGTTGATTCGAGCCACCTTGTCGGGGATAGGCTGTGACGCCGGCATCTTGTACTGCTGCCAGCGGCAGAGTATTTTACAATCCAGTCTTTCAATGAAATCGATATAGTATTTCGGGTTGTAGAGTGTGCTGAGGTTCTGGCGGGCGTCGAAGTTATCTATAACCCAGCATTCCTTGTCCATATCGGTAAAACCGAAGGGGCCTTCGATGAAGTTCATACCCTTGCTGCGTCCGAATTCGGCAACCTTGTCGAACAAAGCCTTGCAGACATCGAAATCTTCAATGAAATCGAACCATCCGAAGCGGACAGCCTTTTTGTTCCAATGTTCGTTGATTGTGTGGTTGATGATAGCCGCCACACGACCCACCACCTTACCGTCGGACATAGCCAGGAACATCTGCAAGTCGCAGTGTTCGAGGGAAGGATTTTTGTCAGTCAGCAACGCTCTCTCGTCGCGATTCAGAGGGGGCACATAGGTAGGTACGTCCTTGAACAGACTGTTAGGAAAAGCGATGAACCTGTTAAGGTCACGGCGTGTTTTCACTTCATTGATGACAAGGTTCTTCATTGTGCTTAGGTTTAAAAAGAAAACAACTCAAAAATCTCAATGGAGCAGGTCTAATTTCTTAAAGCATTTCACGCATTTATCGACGGCGAAATCAACCTGTTCGATAGTATGTGTAGCCATCCACGCGAGGCGTATGAGTGTATCTTCGGGAGGTACGGCAGGGGAGATGACAGGATTGACGAATACCCCTTCGTCGAGAAGCATGCGCGTTACCATGAAAGTCTTGTCGTTGTCGCGCACATAGAGCGGGATGATAGGCGTTTCGGTGTTGCCTATTTCGAATCCCGCCTCGCGGAAAGACTTGAGAGCATAGCGTGCCACCTTCCAGAGGTTCTCTTGACGTTCAGGTTCGCTGCGCATCACCTCGATGGCGGCGATGACCGAAGCCGTAGCCGAAGGAGGTATGCTGGCGGTGAAGATATAGGGACGCACGTTGTGGCGCATCCAGTTGACAGTCTCCTTATCGGCAGCAATGAAACCGCCAATGGAAGCCAAGGATTTGGAGAAGGTGCCCATGACGAGCTCCGTTTTGTCGAGTAGGTTGAAATGGTCGGTGACACCTCTGCCTTCGCGGCCGAAGACACCCAAGCCATGGGCTTCGTCGACCATAAGGGTGGCCTGATATTTGTCGCACAAACTCTGGATTTCGGGCAGTTTGGCGACATCGCCTTCCATGCTGAAGACACCGTCGGTAACGACCAGTTTGGCAGCATCGAGGGGACAACGTTGCAGTACACGCTCCAAGTCCTCCATATTGTTGTGGCGATATTTCAGCGTAGAAGCGAAGGTGAGTCGTTTGCCTTCGATGATGGAAGCATGGTCCATCTCGTCGTAGATGACGTAGTCGTTGCGGCCTGTGACGCAAGGAATGACGCCAGAGTTGGCCTGGAAGCCAGCAGAGAAGAGCATGACGCCATCTTTGTGAAGGAAATCGGCCAGGATATCTTCCAACTGGTGATGAATGTCGAGAGTACCGTTGAGGAAAGGAGAGCCCGCGCAGCCGGTGCCGTATTTGTCGATAGCGGCCTTGGCGGCTTCCTTGATTTTGGGGTGGTTAGTGAGGCCTAAATAACTGTTGGATCCGAGCATCAGGACCTTTCTGCCATTCATCAAAACCTCAGTATCCTGATCACTTGAAATCTCTCTAAAATATGGGTAAACCCCCTTGGCCATGGCCTCTTGAGGGTCAGTATACCGTGAGAGTTTTTGTTGGAGTGGTTTCATCGATAAGTTATTAAATAAAAATGCAAAATAACAAAAAAAAATCGAAA
Source organism: uncultured Bacteroidales bacterium (assembly GCA_946542135.1). GTDB lineage: Bacteria > Bacteroidota > Bacteroidia > Bacteroidales > P3 > Colimorpha. The sequence continues at coordinate 13,818 of CAMNKG010000017.1, read as the reverse complement.
AAACCCTCTATCTGTTTGTTAAAAAATTGAACAATTGGGGCGTAAGACGGCTTGTACCTATTCTAAATAAATGATTGTTAATATTTTTAGAATCCAATATTTTTTTCGTCAGATGCAGATAGAGCAAGGCGTCAGAAAGATTTGATATTCCTCCAGCAGCCTTAAAGCCGATATTTTTTTTATTATTTTTAACGAAATCACGAACAGCTGTGAGCATGACAGTTGCCGATAGGGGAGTGGCGCCGACACTGATTTTACCGGTAGAGGTTTTGATGAAATCGGCACCGGCAAGCATAGCCAGCATGGAAGCCCGATAGATACGCTGTGGCGTAAGCAGCTCGCCTGTTTCCAGGATAACCTTCAGCAAAGCATGACCGCATGCTTCTTTGGCAGCGGCGACTTCGTCGAACAGTTTTTGTTCGTTGCCTTCGAGGAAAGCACCGCGGTCAACAACAATGTCCACTTCGTCGGCACCATGTTCGACCACGTAACGTACCTCGCTGGTTTTAAGAGATATTGGCAACTGTCCGGCAGGAAATCCGCCCGCCACGGAGGCGACATGGATGGGGGAATCGCCAAGGGCCTTGCGCGCTGTTTCGACATGGAGCGGAAATACACAAACCGCTGCAACAGGAGGCACGCCGTGCGACTGCATCGAGAGCGTTCGGCGACAGAAGTCGGTTACAGAAGAGGCGGAATCCGTACTGTTCAGCGAGGTGTTGTCAATACACCCAAAGATGGTGTTGAGATCATTGCGTTCATCGGTGTCAGAGTAAGCGGTGTCAGACACAGTGGTGATCAGCTGTTGGAAGTAGACGTCGTCGTATGGAAAGTTGTCAAACATCCTTGTTTTTGTGTTTCAAGTAATACTTATTAAAACTCTCCTTGGAGAAAGAAGGTATTCTGCGGCTTTTTCTTACGTCAGAGGAGAGGTATTTACCGAACCTGTAACCTTTCACAAACGTTGAAGCGTTCATTTTGGACCGGCTCAGCAGTACCTTGCGTTGCAGGGAGAGCATGCGCCTTTCACGTTTCGCCAGAATGTCGTGTGCAAGGAAATTTTGGCGAGAGTCGATGATCATATCGCGAATGGGCAACGACAGGGGGCATACCTCTTCGCAGCGTCCGCATAGCGTACATGCATAGGCCACATGCATATAGGATTCGAACGTTTCGAGATAGGGGAGGGTTATATTGGCTACGGGGCCTGAAAAAACATTGTTGTAGGGTTCCTCACCGATGGTTTGGAACACGGGACACACATCGTTGCAGCGGCCACATTGCAAGCATGTAAGCGCCTGGCGAGGTTCTTTTTCTTTAAGGAGCACGTTGCGCTGGTTGTCGACAATGAAAACATAGTTGTTGCAATTCGGCGAGCCCTTGAAAAATATCATTTCCTGACAGTTACCGCCGGTGCTGTAGGTGGCCAGTTGCTGATAGACCTCGGCCCAGTCGCTGTTGCACATGATGCGATCGATGGTGACGAAGAAAACATTGGTTTTATGATTCGACAGCAGTGCGTAGCCCGAGTTGCTTTGGTTGATGAGCAGCAGCGCGCCGATGTCGGACAGCATCATGTCGGCTGCAAAGAACTGAATGTCGCCCTCCTCACGAAGTTCAATTTTTTCCTCGCGGAGAAAATATTTCATTCCCAATTCTCGAAAGACAGTGGAGGTGTTGACATTGGGCAGGCGGACCGAGCGTACCTTTTGCGACTTGAATATTTTTTTCAGATTAGAGAAAACGTCATCATAACTTGACGCCCAAAAGACGGTACTGTTTTTAGAAGAAAAATTCTTCTCGAAGCGAGTCAGTTCCTCGTCAAGGTTTTCTACCGTGCGGTGGAGCATGGTACGCAGACGAAGGGTCGTCTCCTCTTTGTTGACAAAGAGGGGAGAGGTGCCTTCTTTAAGCTTGAAGCTTTTGGGACCTTTAGAGTCCGCGATGCTTTTTTCGGCAGAATCGATGAAATTATTGTAAAAATCGTTCATACCTATAAAAGTTGGCTTATTTTCTCGACACGACGCTGATGGCGTCCACCTTCGAAGGGAGTGCTCAGGAAAATATCGACGAGCGACAGAGCTAACTCAGAAGGGATGAAGCGCGCCGGGAGAGCCATCATATTGGCATCGTTATGCTGGCGAGCCAGGGATGCAATCTCCTCATTCCAGCAGAGCGCACAACGCACATGGGGATATTTGTTACACGTCATCTGAACGCCGTTGCCGGAACCGCAAATGACGATGCCACGCGGGTACTCGCCCTTGTTGACAGCCGAAGCGATAGGATGAGCATAGTCAGGATAATCCACACTGTCGCCACTATAGGTTCCGAAATCCTTTACCTGGAAGCCTTTTGCTTCGAGATGTTTCTTTACAATTTCCTTAAGTTCAAAACCCGCATGGTCAGAAGCGATAGGAAAAATATTATTCCTGTTGTCGTTAGAAGCACAGTTACAGTCAGGTTGAGTACTCTGACAATGAGAAGTATTATAATCTGTCATGACGTATGTTGATTATTTTTTTCGAAAATGCAAAGTTACAAAAAAAAAATATACAGTATTGAATCACAAAAAAAATATATCAATAAATTATCACCATTTATTGTAACTAAATATTAATCTGATATTTAACGTTAAATAATTTACATATTTAAACAGTGGGAATTTAGATTTGTAAATACAGGAAGACAGGTGATGACAAAACAAAAATGAACACAGGGAAGGGAATGTCCAGAAGCATTGTAAATCATGAATAATTCCGTGTTTATAATTGTAAAATATTGATAATTAAATTAATTTTTGAACACTCAAAAGTTGAATAACCGTCACAATAAAGGTTGAAAAAAAATAACAACTCAAAAGGACTATAAGAAAAGTTGAAAAGATGAGTTTTTTTAATACTTTTGAGAGTAATTAGACCTGTTTTTTCAACGCATTGGGAGTGGTTGTTTATACAGAAACAACTATTATCAACACATGTTTATTGCGAGAATAAAATATTATAAAACAATAAAATATGATATAATAAAACTGTTCATTAATAGTCATAATGACTGTAAAAAGAAAAGATAATAAGTGAAATCAACAAATTAACAGCCAAAATAAAAAGAATAAAACAAAATTAATTTAAAAAATTTCATTTTTATTTTTGTTGCGGACGATGGTGACAAAGCCTGTTGATAGGGTTTAAAAATAAATTTTGCCAATTTGTTCAATTTCTGTATTTTTGCAAAAATGATTGTTTACAAATGAATAATTTATATTATTCATTATGAGTTTTAATAAATCGAAAACGCATGATGACAACTGATTCATTAAAAAAGGAAATCATACGATTGAAGCATGAAAAACATGCTGTAATATTAGGTCATTATTACCAAATAGATGATATTCAAGAGTTATCGGATTACATAGGAGACAGTTTGGCATTGGCACAGGAGGCGCAGCGTACCGAAGCCCCTATCATCGTATTCTGTGGAGTGCATTTTATGGCCGAAACGGCCAAGATACTCAATCCGGAGCGCAAGGTGCTGTTGCCGGATGTTGCAGCAAGTTGTTCACTGGCAGAGTCGTGTACGGGAGAGGACCTGCGTCGTTTCAAGCAGCAGCATCCTGGACATTATGTCGTGTCGTATGTCAACTGTTCGGCGGCCGTAAAGGCAGAGTCGGATCTTATATGCACATCGGGAAATGCGGAGCAGCTTATCAATGCCCTCCCTAAGGACCAGAAAATCATCTTTGCTCCCGACAAGAACTTGGGTTCCTATATCAATTACAAGACCGGAAGAAACATGGTTTTGTGGGATGGTGTATGTACCGTCCATGATCAGCTGGAGGCAGAGGGTATCCTTAAGTTGAAACAAGAAAATCCCGATGCTTTGGTAGTTGCCCATCCGGAATGCAATGCTGCGGTGCTTGCCGTTTCCGACTTTATTGGTTCTACGAAAGCCATGTTAGGGTATATAGAGAAGTCGCCGTGCAAGCGTTTCATCGTTTCTACGGAGTCGGGCATCCTGTACGAGATGCGCAAAAACAATCCCGAGAAGGAATTTATAGCTGTGTCGGGCAAGGACACGTGCTCGTGTCTCGACTGTTCATATATGAAGATGAATACCTTGGAGAAGCTTTATCGCTGTCTGCGTGACGAAACCCCGGAGATAGAAATGGACCGTGACATGATAGAGAAGGCCAAACTTCCTATAGTAAGGATGTTGGATATGTCGAAGCAATTAGGTATAATCAAATGATAGGACAGCAGCAGGTTTACGACTATCTGGATACTCTGGGTATAAGCTATGAATACTATGAGCATCCCGAGGCTCCAACCATCGAGATAGCTTCGCGGTTCTACAGAGGCGAAGGTACCACGCTATGCAAGAACCTTTTCTTCAGAAACCATAAAGGCAACAAGCACTACCTGGTCATCATGGATAGTCGCCACGACATGGATATCCATGCCATTGAAAAAATACTGCATCAGGGTAAACTCTCGTTTGCATCGCCAGAGCGGATGATGAGATATTTGGGTGTGAGACCTGGATCGGTGAGTCTCTTCAATCTTGTCAACGACCAGGATCATGAAGTCATATTGTTTGTTGATGAAACGTTATTGGGTGTTGAAAAAGTGAGTTTTCACCCGAACGACAACAGGGCGTCACTGGTTATAAGTAGGGAAGACATGTTGAAATTCATCTCAAATATCGGAAACAGTCATGAGGTGGTGAAATTGTACAGCAATTCGGTTGTTGATAACTCAAACTGAAGGTTAATAACCAACTATATTTACAAAACTGATACATAAATAATTATAGTAATGTTTCTCGTGAAACATTGAAATGTGAATAACGTGAATAAGGATCTGGTATGAAGACATTAGAAAAAGAGGTCAGGGAGCCGATGCAATTGAGTGAATTTATAGCGAAGGTTTTTCCCGACTGCAGCCGTACGAAGCAAAAGGAAATATTGACACGTCGTGTGGTTATCAACTCGCGTCGTGTGACCCGATATGATTTTCCGCTGGAGGCTGGCATGAAAGTCACCTTTGTTGGAGATGAGAACCGTCGCAAGCCAATGATGGGGAAGATGCCCATTGTCTATGAAGACCGATACCTTATGGTGGTGGATAAGCCGGTGGGTTTGTTGAGCAGCAGTACCAACAGTGAAGATATCACCGTCATCAGCCAGTTGAACGAATATTTTATACGGCGGCGTTCGAAACAGCGTGCGCACATAGTGCATCGTTTGGACCGCGACACCTCGGGTTTATTGCTTGTGGCAAAATCGAAAGAAGTGTCGCGAGTGTTAGAGATGAATTGGAAGGAACAGGTGTATGACCGGGCCTACGTTGCTGTGACTTGGGGAACGCCGGTGCCACGAGACGGAATGGTGCGTTCGTGGCTCACTGACGGGGAATATTGTGTGTTGTCGTCGCCTGTCGACAATGGAGGCAAGCTGGCCATTACACACTATAAGACGTTGAAGAACTCCGGGCGGTATGCCCTTGTTCAGATGCAGCTCGAGACGGGGCGCCGCAATCAGATCCGTGTCCATATGCGTGAAATAGGGCATCCGTTGCTGAAAGACCCTATCTATGGTTACAAGGAGGACAACTCACCTTTGCGGCGTTTGGCGCTGCATGCCTTCCGTCTGTGTTTCCACCATCCGGTGACGGGCGAGGATGTGCGCTTAGAGACTCCCATACCGGAGGAATTCTTAAAACTGTTCGAAAAACGCGAAGCGAGAAAATAAATAATGCCGACGAGCGTTATAAGAAAATATATAGTATATTTATTAACGTGACAATCGATGGAATATAATACGAAACGTGAGGAAATGAAATACCGTGAATACGGCAGGAGTGTGAAGAAAATCATAGAGCAGGTGTGTGCTTCAGAGGAAGGAGAAGCCAAAAATGAGGCCACAAGGGCATTGATACCAGTGATGGGGCAGGTGAGTGGCTTGTCGGTCCGCGACGAGGTTTCGCTCCACAAGCTGTGGGATCACCTCATGGTGCTGTCTGAATTCCGGCTGGCGTCGGCATGGCCGTATGGCAGCGAGGAATTGGAACAGTTGAAACAACATGTGGAAGCCGGGAATGCCAAACCCAGCGAGCGGCTTCCCTACCGTTCCACCACTATACGGCATCGTCATTATGGAGCCAATCTTGAGGCAATGATACGTCAGTTGAAAAACACGCCCGACGGCGAAGAATATGACGCCTTGTCCTCTCTCGTTGCCCAACAGGCGAAGCGGAGCTATCTGGTATGGAACGGCGAGTTGTCGGACGATGATACTATCGTCAACCAGATGGCGCAGCTCTCGGGCGACGAGCGTGTCAAAGAACATCTGCACGGCAAGGGCATCTTTGTGAACTACGACACGTTGCCTGTAGAAACCAGCGGCAAAAACAAGAAAAAGAAAAAGAAGAAATAAAGATTAAAATATAGCGGTCGTGACTGTGGAGTGTGTGTATACCGGCAGTTCACGGACCTTATGTGATAATGACAGAGGAGAAAAAGAAGCATAACGAAAATAATCGTCATTGAAATAAGTAAAGCAAAATGTCAACATTTGTTATAGAAGGTGGATATAAGCTGCAAGGCACCATCACACCGCAGGGTGCCAAGAACGAGGCGTTGCAGGTGCTTTGTGCTGTCTTGCTCACTGCCGAGCCGGTTAGGATAGACAATGTGCCGGACATTCGTGATGTCAACCATTTGATACGCCTGATGACGCTATTGGGGGTGAAGGTGGAGGAGCGACCGTGGAAGGGTGTAGGCAAGAGCTATCTCTTCCAGGCCGACGATATTCATCTTGACATGCTGGGCTCGCCGCAATATTGCGCGTTGGCTTCCAGTTTGCGAGGCAGCATCATGCTCGCGGGTCCTCTGCTGGCGCGTTTTGGCAAGGCCGTTATTCCGCAGCCAGGAGGCGACAAGATAGGACGTCGCCGCATCGACACACACCTTACGGGTCTTGAAAATCTCGGTGCTGAGATTGACGATTTCCTGTTGCGCACGCCAGCCACGTCTGACGAGAAGAGTTCCCGCTATGGCGGCTACCAGCTCAAGGTGAAGGAGAGGCTGCAGGGCACCTATATGCTTCTTGACGAAGCCAGCGTCACGGGTACCGCCAACATCATCATGGCAGCGGTGATGGCACGCGGCACGACGACCATCATGAATGCCGCCTGCGAGCCTTACGTCTACCAGCTCTGCGAGATGCTTAACAGGATGGGAGCCCGCATTTCGGGCGTGCGCAGCAACTTGCTCACCATTGAGGGTGTCGACACATTGCACGGCACCGACCATTGCCTACTGCCCGACATGATTGAGGTGGGCAGTTTTATCGGCATGGCGGCCATGACCCAGAGCGACATCACCATCAGCAATGTGGCGTTGCAGCATCTTGGTCTGATACCCCAGATTTTTCGCCGTTTAGGCATAGAGATATGGCAGAAAGGCGACGACCTCTATATCCCGTCGCAGGAGGTCTATGAGATAGACCGCTTCATGGACGGGTCCATACTGACCATAGCTGATGCCCCATGGCCAGGCTTCACGCCCGACCTTATCAGTATAGCATTGGTGACGGCTATCCAGGCGCGCGGCAGTGTGCTCATCCATCAGAAAATGTTCGAGAGCCGTCTGTTTTTCGTCGACAAGTTGATAGAGATGGGTGCGCAGATTATCCTTTGCGACCCGCATCGTGCCACCGTCATCGGATTGGCCCGCGAGCATCCGCTGCGGGGCATGCATATGACGTCGCCCGACATTCGTGCCGGCGTGGCGCTGCTTATAGCAGCTATGGCTGCCAAGGGCGAGAGCCATATCGACAATATAGAGCAGATAGACCGCGGATACCAGAATATCGACTCCCGTCTGAACGCGCTTGGAGCCCACATCACCCGCATCGAGAGCTAACATTGAAAGGACTGACCGCAACGCGTTGCCGCACCAGCGGTTTTAACATAAAAAAGAATCGTATGTTTGGACTGTTTAAAAAGAAAAAGACACCTCCCACCTTTGCGCCCCTCTATACCGACATGCACTGTCATCTGCTACCTTTGGTGGACGACGGAAGCAAGTCGTTGGAAGAATCGTTGGATGTGATGGAGGTGATGAAAGAGGTAGGTTTTGAAGAAATCCGTCTCACTCCCCACTACCAGTATCCACGTTTCCCCAACAAGGAAGACGACATAGAGGAACGCTACAAGAATTTCTGTGAGGAGGTGGAGCGCAACAAGGGAGAGCGTTCATTGCCTTTGTTGAAAGGCGTGACGGGAGAATACCGTATCGATGACGGATTCCACGAGCACATAGAACGAGGGCGACTGTTGACCTATCGTTTTGCGGATCCGAAGCGTGGGTCTGCCAAGGGGTTGCTTCTCATGGAGCTCTCGCTTCACCAGCCCGTCATGGGCTTCGAAGAGGTTATCTTCGAACGCCAGATGGAAGGTTACGATATCATCCTCGCCCATCCTGAGCGTTACCCTTATTTCAATGTGCACAGCGACCGTCTGGAGCAGATGAAGGAGCAGGGTGTCTATTTTCAGGCCAACATACTGTCGCTCGACGGTTTCTACGGCGAGGAAGCGCGCAAGAAAGCCTTCGACTATATAGAGAATGGCTGGATAGAGTTTCTGGGTACCGACATGCACAACGTGATGTATGCCCAGGCCCTTCGTCATGCTGCCGGAAACCGCAAGATACAGCAGCTGCTGGAAAAGGAAGAATTCGAAAACAAGAACTTGGTCAGCAAGGACTAAAGTTCCTCTACAATAAAGTTCAACCAAACAAACAAAACTGCGAACAAACAGTTTTATCATTATTGTCATTAAAACATAAAAATACTGCAATGGATATACTTGATGCCATATCGCCCATTGACGGACGTTACCGTGGCAAAGCCGAAAGCTTGGCCGCCTATTTTTCAGAGTCAGCATTGATCCGCTACCGTGTGAAGGTAGAGATAGAATATTATATTGCATTGATGCAGCAGCTCGGCAATGCTGTCAGCGCCGCCGATGCCGACATGTTGAGAAGTTTTTATAAGGACTGGAGCCTTGAATCCGCTGCGCGTGTCAAGGAGATAGAAAAGACCACCAACCACGACGTCAAGGCGGTGGAGTATTTCATCAAGGAGCGTCTCGACGCCAAGGGTAGCCAGCTGCCGCGCGAGTTGGTCCATTTCGGACTCACCTCGCAGGATATCAACAATACGGCTTTCCCCATGATGATCAAAGAGGCCCATGAGGCTGTCATTCTTCCAGCCTACCAGGAATTGGTGGCGAAGTTGGAGACGATGGCCCGCGAATGGCGTACCATTCCCATGTTGGCCCACACGCATGGTCAGCCGGCCTCGCCCACGGCGCTGGGCAAGGAAATTATGGTCTTCGTCTATCGTTTGAAAGAACAGCTCCAGGTGCTGGCTGCGGTGCCTCACACGGGCAAATTTGGCGGTGCCACGGGCAACTACAACGCCCATAGGGTGGCATATCCGCAGTACGACTGGCGACAGTTTGGCGACAAGTTCCTCGAAGAGCACCTTGGTCTGAAACGTCAACAGTTCACCACACAGATAGAGAACTACGACCATCTGGCCTCATATATGGACGGCGTGCGCAGGCTCAACACCATCCTCATCGACTTGTGTCGCGACATCTGGACGTATATCTCCATGAACTATTTCCATCAGCGTATCAAAGCCGGCGAAGTAGGCAGTTCCGCCATGCCCCACAAGGTGAACCCCATCGACTTCGAGAACGCCGAGGGCAACTTGGGTGTCGCCGATGCTCTCTTCACCCATTTTGCCATGAAGCTGCCCATTTCGCGCATGCAGCGCGACCTGACCGACTCTACAGTGATACGCAATCTGGGAGTGCCCCTGGCCCATTCGTTGGTGGCGCTGCAGTCGCTGCAGAAGGGGTTGGGCAAGCTGCTACTCAACGAAAGCAAGCTGCACGACGACCTTGAAGACAATTGGGCTGTGACCGCTGAGGCCATCCAGACAGTCCTTCGCAGTGTGGGCTATCCCAACCCCTACGAGGCTTTGAAGCAACTGACGCGTACCAACGAGCGCGTGACTGCTGAAACCATGGCGTCGTTTATCGACACCTTGGAGGTCGATGCTTCGGTGAAGGAACGTCTTCATGCCATCACCCCGCACAACTATCTGGGTTACGCCGAAGAACTCTGACGACACATGACATCCAGCATCACACGCAAAGGTTTGTTCCGACACGGAAGTTCCATGGCTGCCTTCGTGCTTACCGCAGCCCTGGCGGCAGTCCTTACGCTGTTTACGGCCTTGAGTGTGACTGACTTTTTGCAGCTCATATTTCCCGCAGACACTGGCGCCCCATCGTTGACGGCGGGAGGCGCCAGTCCTGTCGAATCGGTCTTGTCCGTTGTCTACCAATGGCTCGTACAGCAGGGTCCGATGCGGGCATTGATGCTCTATGCTGTGTTGCTTTTTGTCCTTTATGGATTGAAGAATGTATGTTCCTATCTGGCGGCGGTTTTTTTCGCCGCCACCAAGACCGGTATGCTGTGCGATGTGCGCAACATGCTGCACAGTGCTGCGCTGCGCCAACCCTTTTCGGGATGGTCGCAGCAACACCAGGGGCAGTGGTTGTCGCGAATGAGCAACGATATGGCTGAGTATGAAGCCAATGTGCTTGACAGCATCCAGTTGCTTGTGCAGGCGTTGCTGACCATGGTGATATATGTCTTCATGCTTTTTTATCTTGACTGGCGCATGACCCTGCTGGTAGTGGCTGTCATGGGGGTAGGCACGGCGCTGCTCTCGGTCAGCCGACGCCTCAAGCGCCAGTCGAAGCAGCTGCAGGCGCTGAACGGCGAGCTGATGACCACCACCCAGGAGACGATGGATTCGCTCAAGGAAATCAAGGCGGCTACGGCAATAGATTATGTCAACGAGCGACAGCGGGAGCAGAACCGCATCTTCACACGGCGGCGTATAGCGCTCTACCGCCGTATCAATGCTGCATCGCCTATCAGCGATTTTGTCGGCAACACCATCGTTGTGGTCATCCTGATTCTTGGCGCCTATCGTGTGTTGGGCGATTCCGCCACGCTGACACCGGCGCTATTCGTTTCGTACATAATGATTTACGTATTACTGCTTACCCCTATCAAGGATTTCAGCAATGCCATCGCGCAGCTGAAAAAGGGTAGGGGAGTGGAGGAGCGTCTCAACGAGGCGCTGTTTACGGATGTGGCGGCAAGCCATGACGAGGACCATACCGAACAGACACCCGTGGAGTCGTTGACGCTGCGCGATGTCAGCTTCTCGTATGGCGATACGCCTGTAATCTCGCACCTTTCGGTGGATATTCCCATCCATCGGCATACTGCCATCATTGGCGAGAGCGGTTCGGGGAAGACCACGCTGGGTCGGCTCCTTGTCGGCCTGATGGAACCCCAGGAAGGGCAGATACTGATCAACGGGCATCCCACTGTTGCTGCAGAGCGCTTATGTCGTGTGGCCTACATACCGCAGGACCCGATGCTGTTCAACGACACCATCGAAGCCAATATTCGGTTTGGGCGCAACGACGTGACCGACGAACAGATTGCCGATGCGGTGCGAATAGCGCAGGTGGAGCCAATCCTGAAGAATCTGCCCGAGGGTCTGCAATCGCCTATTGGTGATGGTGGCAGCCGCCTCTCGGGCGGGGAGCGTCAGCGCATCAATATAGCGCGTGCGCTGGTGGGCAATCCGTCGGTAATTGTGATGGACGAAGCCACAGCAGCGCTGGATGCCGCCACCGAGCAGCATTTCAGCGACTCGCTGAGCCAGAGTATGCGCGACCGCACCCTCATCGTTATCGCCCACAGGGCTTCCACCATAGCGCGCTGCGATGCCGTTTTCAGCATGGAAGAAAAACGTTTTGTCAAAAATGAAGCGTCATGAAGTTTCGGTGTTTTCCACGGTGCATGATGATGCTCACGGCATTGCTTGCGGGGCTTATGAATGCCCAAAGCCTTTGGGCTGACACTATCCCTTTGCAGGCCCAGCAGACGGCGACGCGTGAGGTGGTCCTTGACTGGAACGCCACGACGGCCACCACCATTGTTTACCGCCGCTATCCCGGTGAGGCATCCGAACGGCAGATAGCCGTAACTTCCGACAATCACTATGTAGACCATCATTCCCGTGCCGTCTGCGACGACACGGTATATTATAGTATCAGCCAAACCCTTTCGGGTGTGGAGCAGCGCGGCTATGCCGCCGTCAATGTGGTTGATATGGACGCCACCGCTCCCGCCGCATGGGGTGTGGTTACTGTTGAGCAGCAGACCATCGTGCTGCGGTGGGAAGCCAGCCCCGACAACGACATCATGGGATATATGGTAATGGAAGGGTCGCCCAGCATCGTTATAGACACCGTCTTTGGGCGCACCAACACGAGTTATGAAGCCTTGACCTATGCCAGCGACGAGGAGCATCATTTTCGGATATGTGCTTTCGACACCTGCCGGTTGGCGTCGGCCATCACGGAGGCTTGCAACAATATCGTTGTCGACTTGGAGAGTCAGCCGTGCAGCCGCACCGTGGCGGTGCGGTGGAATGCCTATGACCATATGCCCGGAGGGTTAGACCGGTATGAGGTATGGGTCAGTGAAGACGGCGGTGCTTTTGGCAGGCGGGTTACGGTGGCTGCCGATGCGGCCTGTGAAGCCACATTCGAGGTGGCTGCCGAAACCCAGGAGGTGACAGTGTATGTCTGTGCTTATGGAGCCTCCTACACTTCATATAGCAACAGGAAGAGCATCACCTTTGGCACCACAGAGAGGCCATCGTATCTGTATTTGCGGAAAGTCTCCACCTCCGACGATGGAAATGTTGTGACCGTTGTGGCGCAGACCGACCCCGCCTTTGAGGGCGACTATAGGGTGTACCGTTCCGTCGACGGAGGCGACTACACTGTGGTGGGCCACTGTCAGCCGAATGGCGACGGCACCCTGGAGTGGCGCGACCATAGCGTGCAGCCGTCGGAGGGTGTCTACAGCTACCGTATCGGCGTTATGGACGGTTGCGGTCGCAACGAGGTGGTCACGCAGAGTGGTTCCACCCTCCGCTTGCAGGTTGCCGAGATGGGGACCGATGCCGTCGTCAGCTGGAATCCCTATGAGGGGTGGAGCGGTACCACTACTTATGACCTTCTGTGGCGACCGATAGGGGAGGAGGAGTGGCGTCTGGCCGGTAGCACCACGGGACAGGAAATGGGAGAAGACGGCTCGTCGTCAGGTGCCGGCAGGGAGTATAAGGTAATAGCAACAGAGGGTGCCAATTCGCAGTATCAGCAAGGCGACACGCTGCAGAGTATGGTCGTCGTGCACCGCCCGTTGACGCAGGTGTGGATGCCCAATGCCTTCACCCCGTTAGAGTCGACAAACAACACCTTTGGACCTCAGTTCGTATATGTCGAAGAGACCGACTACCAATTCATCATTTTCAACAGACAGGGGTTGGAAGTCTTCCATAGCAACGACCCGACGGCGCAGTGGGATGGCACAAGAGGGGGCAGCCGTGTTCCCGCCGGAGCCTATGTCTATATTCTTCGCTACCGTAAGGGCGACGGAACGCTGCAGGAGCAGGTCGGCACAGTGCTGCTGGTCTATTAACGGACCTCGGTTTTGACGGTGATTGCTATGGTTTTATCAGTTTGGCGTTGTTAAAACTACAATTGAACATTTTCGCATTGTATATTATCGTAGGGTTATTGGTGTTGAAAAAATGGTGTGTAGTTGTATGAGCGTGTTTATTTTTGTATTTTTGCACGGTAAACG